>ONQJ01000119.1 GCA_900319935.1 uncultured Eubacteriales bacterium
GTCGAAGGTCTTTACGGGATAGCCCGCGAGCACGTCGGGCGCGGTGCTCGACACCGTGCCGCAGGCCGCGAGGATGCACTTGACGCCTTTCGCGGCGACAAAGTCGAGGTCCTGCCGCGCCATGACGCGCAGCTGCCGCTCCGGCCGCGGGCCGTAGGGCATGCGCGCCGTGTCGCCGAAATATATGATGTTTTCATCCGGCAGGATCCTTCGCAGCGCGCGCACGGCGGTCAGTCCGCCGAGGCCGGAGTCGAAGAAGCCGATCGGTCTGTTGTCCATAGATCGCTCCGAGAAAAAAAGTACTGCCGTAATAATATAGCGCAAAAGAGAAACTATGACAAGGGGAAATCTTCCCCTGTGGAAAAAGAGCTTGTACTTTGCTATAATAGGTATATAATATGCAATACGCAAACCCCAAAGGAGGGATCTCTTTGAACATCGATCTGACCGAAAAGGAATACCGCCGGCTGCTGGATCTGGTCTACATCGGCAACTGGATCCTGAACTCCGGCCGCGGCACGGACCGCTTTGAGGATTACGACCTGCTGCAGGAAAAGCTCTTCGCGCTCTCGCCGCGCGCGGGCATGCGCTCTCTGGCCGAGAGCTGGCAGGGCCACGTCTTCCCCTCGAAGGCCTACGAGGAGGGCGGCATCCACGAGGCGATCGCCGACTATGAGGACGCCGTGTTCTTCGACATCCTGGCCGAGGAGCTGGCCCGGCGCGATCTCGGGCTGGAGGACAGCGAGCCGGAGGATTACACCGAGCTGCAGAACCGCATGGACGACTATCTCGACGAGTTCGACAAGAACGGCCTCGCCGCGGTCAGCGTCGACCTGTGAGGGCAGAGCCATGCACGACGAACTGACGCGCGAGGATATCCGCAAGATGCAGAAGGAGCTGGACTACCGGCGTCTCGAGCTGCACCCCGGCATCCTCGAGGAGGTCAAGCGCACCCGCGCCTTCGGGGATCTCAGCGAGAATTACGAATACAAGGCCGCCAAGCAGGCCCAGCGCGAGAACGTCAGCCGCATGCGCTATCTCGAGGGCATGATCAAGTCCGCCCGCGTGATCTCCGACCGCTCCGGCGCGGACGAGGTCGGTCTGTTCGACCGCGTGGAGATCTACATGCCGGAGGACGACGAGACCGAGGTGATCCGCGTCGTGACCACCGTGCGCTGCGACCCGCGCAAGGGTCTGATCAGCAAGGAATCTCCCTTCGGGCAGGCCGTGCTGGGCCGCAGGGTGGGCGATCACATCACCGTGCAGGTCAGCGAAACTTACAGCTACGAGGCCGTGATAAAGTCCATCGTCAAGGATTCCGACGACGGCTCCGTCCCGCTGATGGGATATTGAGCTTTTCCGAACTTTTATACAGAGAACACGGGGGAGGCCTGCGGCCTCCCCCGTGTTCTCCGTATGGGCGGGTTTCCGTGCTCCGGACCTTGGGAAAAAGGAAACTACACGCTCTCCGCGAAGCGGAGAAAGGCCCGCCGTCCCGCCTCGTCGCGCTTGAACACGCCCGCGTGCTCGAGCACGGTCTTGAACACCTCGCCTACCTCCTTCTGCAGGATCGTCTCGGCGTTCTCCGGCGTGAAGACGTACTTCTTTTTCAGCTCTTCGGCCCAGGGCGCGTGCTTTTCCGTCAGCGGCGAGGCCGTGAGCTCCTCGCCCGCGGCGAGGCGGCGGCCCAGCTCGCCCAGCTCGCCTTTCAGCCGCGCGGGCAGCACCGCGAGACCCATGACCTCGATCAGGCCGATGTTCTCCTTTTTGATGTGGTGCAGCTCGGCGTGCGGGTGGAACAGGCCGAGGGGGTGCTCCTCCGTCGTGAGATTGTTGCGCAGCACGAGATCGAGCTCGAAGTCCTCCCCGCGGCGGCGCGCGATCGGCGTGATCGTGTTGTGCATCTCGCCGTCCGTCTCGGCGAAGATCGAAGCCTCCGGGTCGGAATAGGCGCGCCAGGCGCCCAGGATCCTGTCCGCGAGCGCGACGAGGCGGCCGCTGTCGGCGTTCCTGAGGCGGATCACGCTCATCGGCCAGCGCACGATGCCGGCCGCGACGTCCTCGAAGCCGGGGAAGCGCAGCTCTTTTTCCACTTCGGCGCGGGCCATCGCGAACTCGTAGCGTCCGCCCTGGAAATGGTCGTGGCTCAGGATCGAGCCGCCGACGATCGGCAGGTCGGCGTTCGAGCCGATGAAGTAGTGCGGGAAGAGCGTGACGAAGTCGAGCAGGCGGCGGAAGGCCGCGCGGTCGATCTTCATCGGGCGGTGCTCGGCGCAGAGGGCGATGCAGTGCTCGTTATAGTAGACGTAGGGCGAATACTGCAGAAACCAGTCCTCCCCCGCGAGCCGGATCGGGATGACGCGGTGGTTCTCGCGCGCCGGATAGTCGGCGCGGCCGGCGTAGCCCTCCGCCTCGCGGCAGAGCTGGCACTTCGGGTAGCCCGAGGCTTTGGCGCTGCGGGCCGCGGCGATCGCGCGCGGATCCTTCTCCGGCTTGGAGAGGTTGATCGTGACGTCAAGCTCGCCGTACTCCGTCGCGGCCTTCCACTTGCGGTCCTTCGCGATGCGGTAGCGGCGGATGTAGTCCGTGTCGCAGGAGAAGCGGTAATACCAGTCGGTCGCCGCCTTCGCTTCCGCGTCGAAGAGCGCGCGGAAGGTCCCGATCACGGCCGAGGGCCGCGGCGTGAGCACGCCCATGAGACGCGTGTCAAGCAGGTCGCAACTGGTGATCCCGCCGTCGATGAGGCCGCGCGCGGCCGCGTCGTCGAGGATGGCTTTCAGGATCGCCTCAAGGTCCTCGCCCGCTTTTTCCCCCGCGGGCTCGAAGCCGTCCAGGCCGAGGATGTCCAGCAGGCGGTTGCGCGCCCATATCTCGTCGCAGGGGTCGATCAGGCCTTTTTCCAGAGCGTAGCGGAGCAGCGCGTTGATTTCGTCGCAGATCATGTCTTTTCTCCCTGTGTCTTGTTTTTCCAGAAAGATTATACCATAGCCGCCGGGCGCGGGCAAGCCGCTCTTTCCCCTTTCTTTTTCTTGTATCTTCCCCGCGCTTGTGATAGAATGCTTTCCATGAAAAAACTCTCGGAGGATCACGCGCTATGGAGATGACCGCGGCCGCCTCGTGGCTGATGGACGCTTTTTCGGGCTTCGATCTGGGGATCCTGAGCCTGATGCACACGCTCGCCGAGCACGCGGGCGTCGTTCTCACGCCCCTGTGCAAGCTCATCACCCTGCTGGGCGAAAAGGGCGTGCTGTTCTTTGCGCTCGCGCTGGTGCTGATGTGCTTTGCCAGGACGCGGCCTCTCGGCGTGTGCATCTTCGGCGCGGTGTGCTGCGGCGCGCTGATCACGAACATCGTCCTCAAGGACCTGGTCGCGCGGCCGCGGCCCTTTGAGACCCTCTCCGTCTACCGCGAATGGTGGCAGGCGATCGGCTCGCCGGCCGAGGACGGCTTTTCCTTCCCCTCCGGCCACGTCACCGCCGCCGCCGCGGGCACGAGTTCGATCTTCTTCATGCGCGGCAAGCGCTGGCTGCTGCCCGGGGCCTGCGTCGTGCTGCTGATGTGCTGCGCGCGCTGTTATCTGATGGCCCACTTCCCCAGCGACGTGGCCGCGGCCACGATCATCGGCGTGCTTTCCGGCTGGATCGCTTACCAGATCACCCGCGCGATCTTCCGCTTCTTCTTCTCCCGCAAAAAGGGCGACCGGCTGGCCTGGTATGTGCTCAACTACGACCTGCCCCTGCCCTCGTTCCTGCGCTACAAGGGCAAGCATTGAACAAAACAAAACAGCGGCTGCGCCGGTTACGGCGCAGCCGCTGTTTTTTTCTCATTCCGCTGTTTTTTTCTCATTCCGCGCGCTCGAGCCTGGCCTTGAAGGAGATCGCCCGCGGCGTGTCCATGCAGTCGAACTTCACGAGATAGGCGCGCATCTCAAAATCGAGCGCCTCGACCGTGCCCTC
>ONQJ01000114.1 GCA_900319935.1 uncultured Eubacteriales bacterium
TCATCGCAGTTAAACTATACCAAAAAAGAAGAGGTCTCTCAAGTTCTCACTTGGGATTCCTCTTCTTTTTCGCTTTGGGACTTTTTTCACAGCCCCTTTTTTTTTATCGCAGCATTACAGCTTTACGGCTTTTTTCACCCGCCGCGCCAGTACGAAGGCCAGCAGCAGCTTGATCGCGTCCGGCAGCAGATAGGGCACGACGCAGAGCATCAGCGCCGCGCCGAAGCCGATCTCCTTCCCGCCGGAGGAATAGACGTACACGAACCACAGCGTGCCGAAGAGGTAGCACAGGAGCAGCCCGAGGATCAGCAGGATCAGGTCGCGGAGCTTTCCCTCCAGGAGCCGGTACAGCAGCGCGCAGAGCAGAAAACCGAGGATATAGCCGCCCGTCGGCCCGAGCAGCGCGCCGATCCCGCCCCGAAAGCCCGAAAAGACCGGCAGCCCAAAGGCGCCGAGCAGGATATACAGCGCCACGGCAAGCAGGCCCCGCCTGCCGCCGAGGAGCAGCAGCGCGCAGAAAACGGCGAAGGTCTGCATCGTAAAGGGCACGGCGGCGGGGACGCTCAGCCACGAGCAGAGCGCGATCACGACCGCCATGAGCGAGACATAGATCATGTCCCGTATCGAAAACTTTTCTTTCATTCCTCAGATCTCCAGCAGGTATTTTTCCCAGGCGTTGATGACCGTCGTGTCCCCGTGCTGCATGGTGCGCGGCGCGCCGAAGCTGTAATTCATGTGGACGTGTCCGTGCACGTGGTAGCGGGGACGGTATTTGTCGATGAGCGTGTTGAAGCACTCAAAGCCGCGGTGCGCGTAATCCTCTCCGTCGCCCCAGCCGGCGGCCGGCGCGTGCGTGAGCAGGATGTCGAAGCCGCCCTTCCGGCGCAGATCAAAGTAACGCCTGGCGATGCGGCGCTTCATCTCCCGCTCGGTATACTGAAAGGGCTGATCGCAGTAGCGCGCACTGCCCCCCAGTCCCAGGATGCGCAGGCCCTTGTATTCGATAAGCCTGTCCTCGACGCACTCGCAGCCCTCCGGCGGCTCGACCGGATAGCGCAGGTCGTGGTTGCCGTGCACGTAGAACACGGGCGCGCGGCCCATCGTGACGAGAAAGCTCAGATAATTTGCCTTCAGATCGCCGCAGGAGAGGATCAGATCGATCCCGTCGAGATGCCCGGGACGGTAATAATCCCACAGATAGGCGTCTTCCTTGTCGGCCAGCAGCAGGATCTTCATATCTGTATCCCGTCCTTTTCCGGCGGGATCGCCTCGCGGTAAACGCCCAGGAGCCGCACCAGCGGCCGCGACATCTCCAGCAGCTCGTCGAAGCCGGGGATCGAGCCGCGGACGCGCTCGCACAGCCAGTCGATGTGCAGGATCTCCTCGGGCGAGAGACTGCGGCTGCCGTCGTTGATGAGCCTGCCGTCGGATGTGAGGATCCTTCGGCGGAAGGGGTCGATCTGTCCGGAGATGACGCCGCGCTTGAGGATGTCCGCAAGGGCGGCCATGCTCTCCGGCATCGCCTCCGATGGCCGCACGTCCACCACGCCGGAGCTCAGGCCCCACCAGTAGTTCACGGCCTTCTGCGACTTCTCGCCCAGCTCCTCCCAGGAGCCGGAGAAGATGCTTTGGATGAGACGCACATAGAACTCGCCCCAGTTCCACACGGGGGAGAGGATGGGCGTGAGCGAGCCGTCGGCCTCCGCGCGGCAGAGACCGTAAGCCTCGTGCGCCTGCCGCTCGGTCGTGACGTCGCGGTTGGCGATCATGTCGCAGCCCTCGGCGCGCAGCTCGGAGATGGCGTCCTGCGACACGCAGGTCCAGCGCAGCACGATCTCCGCGTCCGGATTCGTCAGCGAGGCGCCGAGCGCAAAGGCGTTGATCCCGGCGGGCACGCCGTAGATGGGGTTGCTGGCGATATAGCCGAGGCGGCCGGTCTTCGTCATCGCGCCGGCGACGGCGCCGGAGATGAACTTGCCTTCATAGATGCGGCTGTAATAGGTGCGCACGCCGGGGAAGGGCATGGACACCGAGCAGTTGAGGATCTTGCAGTCGGGATGCTTCGCGGCCGCCCTGCGGCAGGCGCTGATGAGCGAGGGCGTCGTGGCGAAGATCACCTGCGCCCCGTCCTCGACGGCGGCGTCGAAGAGCGCGTCCGGCTCCGTGCCCTCGAGGGCGGTATAGGTCTGTACGCTCAGCTTGTCGCCCAGGACTTCCTCGAGACGCAGCCTGCCCTGCTCGTGCGCGTAGACCCAGGGGCTCGTCTCGCTCGTGCGGTCGTTGATAAAGGCCACGTTCAGATGGCCCGGCAGCAGCACCGAGTCGATCAGCTTGGTGAGGATGCCCTTCCCGCTCTGCTCCGGAGCGGTGCTCACATCGATGGGCTGCGGCGAGGAGAGCAGCTTCGCGTCGGGAAGGATCCGCTTGATCGAGGCGGAAAGCTCCTTTGCCGTCATCTCCTTGATGTCGGAGAGCTTGTAGAGCTGCAGCCACAGCAGGAACAGATCGCCCGGGCTCTGGTCCAGCTTGTCCCCGCCCTGAGAGTCCAGCGCGCGTTCAAAGACGCCGAAGGCGGTCAGAAAGCGCTTGCGCTCCTCGTCGGTCCAGACGTGATCCGCCTCAAAGCCGAGCGCGGCCTGCAGCTTTTTGTACGAGCCGCCGCGGCTGAACCAGACGCGGTAGAGCCGGCTGAGACGGTAGAAGTCCATGAACTCGTAATAGAGCCGGATCTCCTCGTCCTCCGACCAGACGGGGATGATGCGCGTGACCTGCCCCGCGATCGTCGGCGCGTCGAAGCTCTTGAGCACGCTGACGCGCTTGTTGCCTTCCTGGACGTAGAATCGGCCGAGGTATTCATAGCAGCGGATCGGATCGCGGATGCCCTCCGAGCCGAGATTGGCATCGCAGAGCGCGACCCACTTGCTGATCGGCACGTCGATCAAGCCGAGCTCCGCACGCCCCGCGGCGAGATGCTCGTCAAAGATCTCGTCGAGGACCTGCGGGTAGGGATATTCTCCTTTCAAAACGGCCTCTTTATAGCATTTCTGCCCCGCCTTGAGCGCGGCGGCATACTGGGCCTGGGCTTCGGAAATGGGCATGTTTCTCCTCCTTGGCGCGTGAGAAAGTATGTTAGCTTTTTACCATCACAGGGTCATTATAGTATGAAACGCAGGCGAATTCAAGTTGACAAATGACGGCCCGCTTCGTTATCATAGGGAGCGTGAGAGATCGGAGGGACGGACATGACGGATCAGTTTTCCAGAACGCGGATGCTTCTCGGACAGAAGAATATGGAAAAGCTCGCGCGCGCCCGCGTGGCCGTGATCGGCCTGGGCGGGGTGGGCAGCTACGTCCTCGAGGCGCTGGTAAGAGGCGGCGTCGGCGCCTTCGTGCTCGTCGACGGCGATACGGTCGCCCTCACGAACCTCAACCGGCAGATCCTCGCGCTGCATTCCACGCTCGGCCTGCCCAAGACCGAGGCCGCCGAGAAGCGGGCCCGGGATATCAACCCCGCGGTCGAGCTCCGCTGCCTCAGCAGCTTCGTCACGGCGCAGGACGTGGAAAAGCTCCCACTGGAGGACTGCGATTACATCGTCGACGCCATCGACACCGTCAGCACGAAGCTCGCGCTCGTGCTCCGCGCGCGGGAAAAGGCCGTCCCGATCATTTCCAGCATGGGCACGGGCAACCGGCTCGATCCGGCGGCCCTGCGCGTGGCGGACCTGTCCGAAACGGCGAACGACCCGCTCGCGCGCGTCATGCGCAAGGAGCTGCGGCGCCGCGGCGTCGAGCATCTGAAGGTGCTTTGCTCCTCCGAGCTGCCGCACGTGGAGGAGGAAGGGGAGGAGACCAAGGGCGATCCGCCCCGCCCGGTGCCGGGCAGCGTTTCCTTCGTCCCGGCGGCCGCGGGACTGCTGATCGCCTCCGAGGTGATCCGGGAGCTCTGCGAAAGAGATTAAACAAAAACAGGATCGATGAGAGCATCGATCCTGTTTCTGTTTTTTTTCGCTTTACTCGATCCCGAGCACGTCATAGCCCTGCGCCTCGACGGCCTTCTTCAGGACCTCGTCCTCCACAGGAGCGGCGAGCGTCACGACGGCGCTGCCGGAGACGTGGCTCACCTCCGCGGAGGAGACGGCCTCGAGCGCCTCGAGCGTCTTCTTTACGCGCGCCTCGCAGTGCGGGCACATCATTCCCTCGATCTTCATGGTCTTCGTCATGGGTGTTTCCTCCTTATCGCTCTTGCCGAGCGTTTTTTTGATCGCTTTGTCCCTGCCCGGGTCGTATATGTTCCTCAGATTCAGCCGCAGCGCGTTCGATACCACGCAGAAGCTCGACAGGCTCATCGCCGCCGCGCCGATCATGGGGCTGAGCGTCAGCCCGAAGCGGGCGTAGGCGCCCGCGGCCAGCGGGATGCAGACGACGTTGTAGAAAAAGGCCCAGAACAGGTTTTCCTTGATATTCGTGAGCGTCGCGCGGCTGAGGCGTATCGCCGCGGGGATATCGCGCACGCGGCTCTTCATCAGCACCACGTCCGCCGCGTCGATCGCGACGTCCGCGCCCGCGCCGATCGCGATGCCGATGTCGGCGCGCGTCAGAGCCGGCGCGTCGTTGATGCCGTCGCCGACCATCGCGACGCGGCCGCGCTGCTGCAGCGAGCGGATCACGCTCTCCTTGCCGTCAGGCAGCACGCCGGAGATCACCTCGTCCGCGCCGACCTGCTCGCCGATCGCGGCGGCGGTGCGGGCGTTGTCACCGGTTAACATAACAACATGAATCCCCATGCCCTTGAGTTCGCGCACGGCCTCGGCGGCGTCGTCCTTGACGGTGTCGGCCACGGCGATCACGCCCAGCAGCTCCCCGCCTTTGGCGAAAAGCAGCGGCGTTTTTCCTTTTTCGGACAGCGCGTCGGCTCTCTCGCGCAGCTCCGGAGGGACCGAAACCAGCGAGGAGATATAGGCGAGGCTGCCGCCGAGCAGCTCCTCGCCGCCCAGCCTCGCGCGCAGCCCGTTGCCGGGAAGAGCGCTGAAATCCTCGACCTCGCGGCCCTCTGTGCCGCGCTCGGCGGCGTAGGTCGTCACTGCCCGGGCGAGCGGATGCTCGCTTTTCTTTTCCAGCGACAGCGCCGCGGCGAGGAGCTCTTCCCCGCTCACGCCCTCGTCCGGGAGCAGATCGGTCACGACGGGCTCGCCGTTCGTGACGGTCCCGGTCTTGTCGAGCACAACGATCTGCGCCTTGCCCGCCTCCTCGAGCGAGACGGCGGTCTTGAAAAGGATGCCGTTCTTCGCGCCGACGCCGTTCCCGACCATGATCGCGACGGGCGTGGCCAGCCCGAGCGCGCAGGGGCAGGAGATGACCAGCACGGCGATGGCGCGCGAGAGCGCGTAGCCGAAGACTTTCCCGAGCAGCAGCCAGATCGCGAAGGTCACGAGCGCGACGGCGATCACGGCGGGGACGAACACCCCGGACACCCTGTCGGCGAGCTTGGCGATCGGCGCCTTGGTGGCCGCCGCGTCGCCGACCATTTTGATGATCTTGCTAAGCGTGGTATCCTCGCCCACGCGCTCGGCCTCGCAGCGCAGAAAGCCCGACTGATTGACCGTCGCGGCCGAGACGCGGTCGCCCGCGGCCTTGTCGACGGGGATGCTCTCGCCGGTGAGCGCGGCCTCGTTGACCGAGCTGACGCCGCTGAGCACCACGCCGTCCACGGGGATGCTCTCGCCCGGCCGCACGAGGAAGACGTCGCCGCGCACGACCTCGTCGATCGGGACGCTCAGTTCCTTTCCGCCGCGTTCGACGCAGGCGGTCTGCGGCGCGAGACGCATCAGCGACTTCAGCGCGTCCGTCGTCTTTCCCTTCGAACGCGCCTCGAGCATCTTGCCCACGGTGATGAGCGTGAGGATCATCGCGGCGGATTCAAAATACAGATCGTGCAGCAGGGCGTGCGCGCCCGCCGCGTCGCCGCGCTGTACGGCGGCCGTCATCGCAAAGAGCGCGACGGTGCTGTACGCGAACGAAACGCCTGAGCCGAGCGCGACGAGCGTGTCCATGTTCGGCGCGCCGTGCAGAAGTCCGCGCAGGCCGCTGGTGAAAAACTTTTTATTGATCAGCATGACGATCGCGGCGAGCAGCAGCTCCATAAGGCCCAGCGCGACGGGGTTGCCGTCCAGAAAGGCGGGCAGGGGGAAGCCCCACATCGCATGGCCCATCGAGATATACATCAGCACGAGCAGAAATCCCAGCGAGCTCAGGAGCCGCCGCTTCAGAACGGGCGTATCCCGGTCGCGCAGCGCGTCCTCCTCCGCGGCGGGGGAGACTGCTTTCGCCGCACCCTTGCGCGCCGCGCCGTAGCCCGCGGCCTCGACGGCCGCAATGATCGCCTCCGGAGAGGCGCTGCCCTCCACGCCCATGGAGTTGGTCAGCAGGTTCACCGAGCAGGAGGAGACGCCCTCCACGCCCGACACGGCCTTTTCCACGCGCGCGCTGCAGGCCGCGCAGCTCATGCCGGTCACAGTGTATTGTTCCATCGTACGCTTCCTTTATTTCATCAGCTTCTGCACCGTCTCGACCAGCTCGTCGACGACGCCCTCGTCGCCCGCGAGCAGATCCCGCTTCACGCAGCCGCGGATATGGCAGGCAAGCAGCTCGCGGTTGAAGGCGTTGAGAGCCGCGTTGACGGCGGCGGACTGGGTAAGCACGTCGCTGCAGTAGGCGTCGGATTCGATCATGGCCTCGATGCCGCGCACCTGGCCCTCGATGCGGCGCAGGCGGTTGAGCAGCTTTCTTTTCAGTTCCTCGTCGCGAAGGGTCTTCTTCGCACAGGCGGGGCAGCTTTCTTTCTTTGTCATGTTCTCACTCCCTTTATACCCCTTGGGGGTATTTTGATCATATACCCCCGGAGGGTATTTGTCAAGAGACAAAAGCGGAAAGGATATGGAAATGATCGCCCGAGTGTGATATGATAAAACAAACATCACCATCCGATTTCAGGAGGCAGATATGGCAAGGATTGTCGTGGCCCTGGGCGGGAACGCGCTGGGCAACACCCCCGCGGAGCAGCGGGAAAAGGTGGCGGAGGCGGCCAAGACTCTGGTCGGCCTGATCGAGCAGGGGAATGAGATCGTCGTTGCCCACGGCAACGGACCGCAGGTCGGCATGATCAACCTGGGGCTGAGCCATTCCGCGGCATTCCGCGGCAGACGGCGTTATCAAGGCCGAGATGCCTTTCCCGGAATGCGGCGCGATGAGTCAGGGCTATATCGGCTATCACCTGCAGAACGCGATCCTGCGCCGCATGCGCGAGAGAGGACTGCCCTGGAACGTCTGCACCGTCGTGACGCAGGTCGAGGTCGACCCGGACGACCCCGCCTTCCGGAATCCCACCAAGCCGATCGGCTCGTTCTATTCCGAGACCGAGGCCGCCGCGCGCATGGCCGCGGGCGACGGCGTTTACAGGGAAGACGCGGGACGGGGCTGGCGCAAGGTCGTGCCTTCGCCGATCCCGGTCGATATCGTGGAGAAGGAGAGCGTGCTCTCGCTGCTGCGCGACGACTTTGTGGTCGTCGCCTGCGGAG
>ONQJ01000033.1 GCA_900319935.1 uncultured Eubacteriales bacterium
GCTGTCAGATCGTTTTCCAGCCCGAATTTTCCTGAAATCAGATTGATCGCGTCGATATAGCCCTTGAGCAGCGCCTCGTTTACCTTCACGCTCATATCATCCGCGGCGGATGAATCGACATTGATAAACATGTCCACTTTTCCGCGCGAGATATGGCGTCCGATCGCGGACTTGACCGCGTCCTCGGCAAAGAGAAAACTGCGCGGCATACGGACGGAGGCGTCGAGATAACGGTTGTTGACGCTTTTTACCTCAACGGATATCTGCAGATCGCCCGCTTGTCCCTTTGCGCTGCCGTATCCGGTCATGCTTCTGATCACGCTGGTTTCCTCCCGTCAAAGACATTTTATGATATCATAGCTGATCGCGTTTTTTCTGCGTCGCTGCGACAGCACGAGCAGGCCCGCTCCGACGGCGAGGCCCGCAAAGCTGCAGAGGATGCAAAGTCCCTCACGCAGGCCTGCCAGGTAAGCGGCGCCGTATCCGATAAGAAAGCAGATAAGCGGCATCACATAAACGAGAAACACCGCGCCGAACACAGCGGAAGACCGGCTCTCGATCACGACGCGCTGTCCGGGCTGCGCCGCGACCTTGTTCCGTGCAAGCGTCTTGACCTCGCTCTGGAGCATACAGCTCTCACAGCTGCCGCAGTTCCCGCCGCAGGCCGTCATCCTCGTAACGGCGACCTCCGCCATGTCGTTCGGGTACAGTCTGGTCACGATCCCTTCCTGTGTCATGCTCAATCCTTCCTGATCTCGATGGAGATGGTGTAATCTCCCATCGCGCCGAGTTCCGGGAAGCCGTCGACGGAGATCTTGACCGGCGGCATATACTGTCCGACCGAGGTGTTGAAATCCTTCAGATCGGCAACAACGCGTATGTTCTCTCCTCTGACCTGTTCAAGCTGTTCCTTCGGTCCGCGCAGCTTGACGACCAGGTTTTCAGAGAGCACCTCCGCGGAATAACCCTCCGTAACGTTGATGCAGGACATATTCTCCTGCTGGACGGCATAGCTGCGTGTTTCCAGACCGACGATCTCGATGCTGACCTTGGCCTCGGTAATGCCCGAGAGGTTTTTCAGCCCGTCGTCATAAATAATCCGATACTCGCTTCCGAAGGTGCTTTCAAAATCGCCGAGATCGATCGTCGCCAGGGAGATGCGGTTCAAAACCGACAGTATCGAGGTATCTCCGGCAAGCGTGATCGATTCGGGCTCAATGCTGATTTTGGTATTGGCGCTCGTCGCGCCGCCGTTGGCGATCAGATCGACGGTCAGCGGAACTTCCTTTACGGCAAGCACACGCAGCGTGGCGCGTACCGTGTCGTCGGAAAAACTCAGGCCGGTCGTCGAGCATTCCTCTCCCTCTTCGTCCTGAAGCTGATATCCGACGTCAACGGAATAGGTGCTGCTGACGTCGCCCTTTTCAAACTCAACCCAGGCGCGGGAGATGTTTTTCAAATAGGTTTCAGGTCCGAAGACCGTAATGTTGGAAGGCTCGAATTCAGGCGTCTCCGCCGTAAATCCCTCAGCCACGCTTCCCTCAAAGCTGCCGACCACGGGTATGATCTTCTTTGTCTGAGCGGAGACCATGAAGTTGACCGTTTCAGGCGTTTTCGATTTGGTTTTTACACCGCTGGTATCCGTTCCGTCCGGGAACTTGACCGTGTACTGCAGAGAAGTAAAGGCAGACTGCGTAAGTTTGCTGACGTCGACCTGTGCGGTCAGATCGTCAGAGCTCCAGGATCCCACGATCCTCCTCGGCCCGGAAATCTCGACGGTGACGGTACTGGTGTTCAGGTCCGTTATGACCATGTTGCGGGAATTCAGCAGGATATCCTCTCCCACAAGCTCCAGCTTAACGCCGGGGAAGGTGCGCTTATACTCCTCCGTTTCCTGGCCGATCACGTAAACCCACAGCGTAAGCGAGGCAAGCAGGGCTATGATGACCCAGAAAATACGGCTGTTATACAGTTTTCTCATTATGCTCGTCTTTTTCATTGTTTTTCCCCTTGAAGAGCTTGTTCAAAACCTGCTTGAAACCGCGCTGGTCTCTGTCGTTGTCCTCGATGATCAGTTCCGAACGAAGAAGACGTTCAAGCGTCGAGGAAGTGAGATGGCGCTTGAGCATGCCGTCGATGGCAACGGAAATGGAGCCGGTCTCCTCCGAGACGATGACGACGACCGCGTCGGACTGCTCGCTCAATCCGATGCCGGCGCGGTGGCGCATGCCGAGCTCCTTGCTCAGATTTGTGCTTTTCGTCAGCGGGAGAACGCAACCGGCGGAGGCGATACGCCCGTCTCGAATGATCAGCGCGCCGTCGTGAAGAGGCGCCTTGTTGAAAAAGATGTTTTTGATCAGCTCCGCATTCGTATCGGCGTTGATGATCGTGCCCGTGCTCATGATCTCGTTGAGCTTGACGTTTCGCTCGAAGATGATCAGCGCGCCGGTGCGCGAGGCGGACATCTCCGTGCAGGCCAGCACGGTGTGCGCGATGGCAGAGTCGATCTCGGTACCGATCTCTCCGCGAGAGGTGGTAAAGCTGCTTCCCATCCTTTCCAGCAAACGCCGCAGCTCCGGCTGGAAAAGGATGACGAGGGCGATCAGGCCGAGCTCGGCCGTTTTTCGCAGCGCAAAGCTGATCATCTTCAGTCCGAAAAGATCTGCCAGCAGCATCACGAGAAGAAAGACGATGATCCCCTTCGCAAGGTTATAGGAATTCGTCTTTCTGACGAACCATATCGCTTTGTAGATCAGATACGCGACGACAAGGATGTCGATGATATCGGCGACACCCATCGTCGTCAGCAGGTTGAGCGAGCGCTCAAGTGCAGTTCTCAATGCTTCCATACAGGCAACCTCTTCGTCAGGATCACATACTTCTCCTTTTTATCACTTTATTATATAGCATCCCGGTGAAAAAGGCAAATGAAAACGGCGGGCAAATTATATAATTTTTATTAACTTTGCAGCGGTTTTCTCTATCTCTCCGTGCGTGTTGAACGGTGAAAAGCTTAAACGGACGGTCCCTGTTTCGAGCGTCCCGGCGCTGCTGTGCGCAAGAGGCGCGCAGTGCAGGCCGCTCCTGACGCAGATGTCCTCCTCCGCCAGCGCGGCGCCGACCTCTTCGCAGTCTCGTCCTTTTATGCGCAGCGACAAAACGCCGCTTTGTTCAGCGGGATCCGGCCGGAACATTTCGATCTCGCCGCGCTTTTCCAGCAGCTCTGTCAAATGGGCGCAAAGCTCTCTTTCGTGTTTTTCGATATCGTTCCTGCCGCGGCTCTGGATATACCGCATCCCGGCACAGAGCGCCGCCGCGGCGGGAGCGTTCTGCGTCCCCGCCTCCAGGCGCTCCGGGAGATAGGCGGGCATTTCCCGGGAAATGCTGTCGCTCCCCGATCCGCCGTAAAGAAGCGGCTTCGCTTCGCCGCCGCAGAGGAGCAGTCCGCTCCCCGGAATGCCGAGCAGCGACTTGTGTCCCGGCATCGCGATAAAGTCCGCGGCGAGCGCTTCGGCGTCGAGGTGAAGGACTCCCGCGCTCTGTGATGCGTCCACGATCAGCGGGACGCCGTGATCGCGGCACAGAGCGGCGATCTCACGGATCGGCAGGATATAGCCGAACACGTTCGAAACATGCGTGCAGACGGCAAGGTCGGCGCCGGGAAGCTTTTTCCGAAAGGCCGCGATCAGTTCTTCGCTGTTGAAGAGTTTCGCGGAAGCTACGTCGATCACCGCGCCGCAGGCGTGCAGCGGTCGAACGACCGCGTTGTGCTCATAGCCGGAAACAACGACGCGAGCCCCCGTGCCCGCAAGAGATCTGATCGCAAGGTTCAGCGCGTGCGTCGCGTTCATCGTCATGACCACGCGCTCCGGATGCGGGAACGAGAAAAACGACGCCGCGCGCTCGCGTGCGTCCAGCATCAGGTCCGCCGCCTTCATCGCCGCGCCGTAAGCGCCCCTGCCCGGGCTGGCCGTCTCGCGCAAAGCTCTGTCTGCGGCGCGGTACACCTCGGGCGGCTTTTGAAACGACGTGGCCGCGCTGTCAAGATAGATCAAAGCGATACCTCCCTGAATTCTTTTCCATCCTCCGATACATATATCTTTCCGAAAGGGATCTCATTCTTTCTCAAAAGCCTGAGGGCATCTTCCAGCTTTCCGCGAAGCCGAACGGCATAAGCGCATCCGGAGCGCGTCAGCGAGCTCGGCGCCTTTGTGACAGCCGCATGGATCAGAGACCGCTCAAGAAGCCTTGCGGCTCTTTGCGCCGCCGTCACGCTGCGGCACATGATGAGATATTGCGTCATACGATCACCCCAAAAAAACGGAGCATGGTCGAACCATGCTCCGATTATTGTCCCGATATATTCACACGGTACAGGACATTCTATGCCCCCGTATGTATCTCTGATTATCGCCTTTCGATCAAAACGACCGCGTGAGCGGCGATCCCGGATCCGTCTCCGGTAAAGCCGAGGCCCTCCTCCGTCGTCGCCTTCACGCTGATCGCGTCCACATCGGCGCCAAGCGCGCGGGCGATGTTGGCGCGCATTCCGGGGATATGCGGCATCAGCTTCGGCCGTTGAGCGAGGATCGTGCAGTCGGCGTTGACGAGACGGTATCCCGCATCGCTCAATAGTCGCGAAACCTCTTTGAGCAGCTGCAGGCTGTCCGCTCCCGCATAGCGCTCGTCGCTGTCGGGGAAATGCCGGCCGATATCTCCGAGCGCAGCCGCGCCGAGCATGGCGTCCATCAGCGCATGCAGCAGTACATCCGCGTCTGAGTGGCCGAGAAGACCTTTTTCCCAAGGTATCTCGACGCCGCCGAGGATCAGTTTCCGTCCCTCGACAAGGCGGTGTACGTCATAGCCGTGTCCGACTCTCATAGCTCTCCCCTGTCTCTGAGGATCGCCTCCGCGATCAGGAGATCGCGCGGCGTGGTGATCTTGATATTGTCCTCTTCCCCCGCGACAGTATAGGTTCTGAAGCCCGTCATCTCCATCGCGGCGCTGTCGTCGGAAAGGGCAAGCCCCGCTTCGGCGGCTTTGGTAAGCGCGCCCTTGATCAAGATGGCGTCGAATACCTGCGGCGTCTGTACGCGGTAGGTGGTGGCGCGATCAACGGTACCGAGGATAAAGTCGTCCTCGCCGACGGCCTTGAGCGTGTCCGTGCTCGGCACGACCGGGACGGCGGCTTTGTGCGCATCCGCGGCGCAGACGACACGCTTGATCAGCGCAGAACTGACAAGCGGCCTTGCTGCATCGTGGACGGCGATCAGTTTGGCGCCGGGCTTGACGGCGGAAACGCCGATAAGGGAGGATTCCATCCTCGTCTTACCGCCGGCGACCACCTTGGAGACCTTCCTGATGCCGTTCTGTGCGCAGAGGTCGGCGATCTCCGCCACTCTGTCCATGCGGGTGACGACGACGATCTCGCCGACGTATTCCGAGGCTTCAAAAGCGCGAAGCGTCCGCAGCAGCACGGAAGACGAGCCAAGCTGCGCCGTCAGCTTGTCGAAGCCCATACGGACCGAGCTCCCCGCGGCGACTATGACGGCGGAGCACTTCGGCGACGCGCCGTTCTTGCGGATCAGATCGATAAAGCTCATGGATAAGTCCCCTTTTCTCAGGCTTTCATCTGACGCTTGCGATAGAAGTTCATCATGCCGTCCTGCATGTCGTCGAGGTGCTTGAGCATCTTGCCCGCGCCGTATGCCGCGCAGGAAACGGCGTCGTCGACGACGACGGTCCGGATGCCGGTGCTGCGCTCGATCAGGCGGTCGATGCCGTAGATCAGGCTGCCGCCGCCGGACATGACGATGCCGTTTTTGTCCAGATCGCCGACGAGCTGGGGCGGCGTGCGCTCGAGAACATTATGGATAGCCTCCAGGATACGGTTCATCGGGTCCACAAAGGCCTCGATCAGCTCTGTGGAGCTCAGAGAAACCGTCTTGGGCAGACCGTTGGTCAGGCTTCTGCCCTTGACCTCTTCCAGTCCGACGTCGGGACGCTGGATGACGCAGCCGATGCTGCGCTTGATCTCCTCCGCAGTTCCGAGGCCGATGAGCATATTGTGCTTGCGGCGGACATATTTGACGATCGCTTCGTCAAAACTGCTGCCGGCGACCTTGATCGATTCGCACTCAACAACGCCGCCGACGGAGACGACGGCGACCTCGGTCGTACCGCCTCCGATATCGATGATCATGTGACCGTCGGGCTTTGAGATGTCGATGCCCGCGCCGAGCGCGGTAGCGACGGCCGTTTCAAGCAGATATACCTTTCTGGCGCCGGCTTCGATCGCGGAGTCGATCACGGCGCGCTCTTCCACGCCGGATATGCTGCTGGGCACGCAGGCCAGCACGCAGGGCTTGAAGAAGCTGAAGGAGGTGATCCTGCCGATCAGCTCGCGCAGCATCTGAGCGCTCATCTCGTAGTCCGAGATCACGCCGGCGCTGACAGGATGGATCGCGACGATATTGGCCGGCGTGCGGCCGAGCATCTTCTGCGCGTCCTGGCCGACCTTCAGGATCTTGCCGCTGAATTTATCGACGGCAACGACCGTAGGCTCCCGAAGAACAACGCCTTTTCCCTGTTCGAAAACGAGCGTTGACGAAGTGCCCATATCGATCGCTAAATCTTTTTCGAAAATGACCATGCTCTATCACCTCAACGTGTATTTCATCTCATGCCGGTTTTTCAGTCGATCCGGCTTCTCGACAGCGTCGCGGCGCAGACGCATTTCGCGCCTGCCGTCTTCAATTCTTTGGCGCACTCGCTGATCGTCGCGCCCGTCGTGACGATATCGTCGACAAGCAGGACGCGCCGGTCCGCAGCGAGCGCCGGTTCTCTGACGCGATAAACGCCGTAAACATTGGCGCGGCGCTTCTCGGCAGAGCCCGTTCCGGATTGCGGCGGATTGTCCGCCGTTTTTTCCAGCAGCTGCGCGCAGGGTACTCCGAAGCGCTTGGAAATCTCCTGTGCGAGCAGCTTTGCCTGATCGTAGCCGCGTTTTCTCAGACGCTTAGGTCCGAGCGGCGCCCAGCTGATCAGGTCGAAGGACAGTCCGTTCCTTTCGATGCAGGCGCACATAAGCTCGGCATATTTCGGCGCGTAAACGCTCAATCCCCCGAATTTGTAGCGCAGCAGCGAGCGGCGCACGTCGCCTTCATAATACAGCGGCGAAACGCAGGCTTCCACGTGCCGGAAGCTCTGTTTCTGAGCGGCCCCAGGCGTCCACGGAAGCGTCTGCCGGCAGCGGCGGCAGAGCAGCTCCTCGTTATCCCTCAGAAGCGCCCTGCAAAAGGGACAGCGCGGCGGAAACAGAAGATCCAGCAGCTTTTCGAAAAACGCGCTCATGGATCGTCGCCTCCGTTCCTGCTTATCCATGTTATTTTACCTTCCGCGCTCGAAGCTGTCAAGTCAGCCAAAAAAGGAGAAGACCTTCTCCCAATACGGGATCAATACCTCTGAATCGGTCATGTACAGCTCGTGCTTCATGCCGGGAACGCGGTAAAACTCACAGCTCTTCGTGCGCGAGACGAAAAGGTCCTGCGACTCATTTTTGACGACGGTGTCGTTCCCTGCCTGGACGAGCAGCACGGGGATGGAGATCTTCGCCGTCTGTCTTTTGCTCGTGACGCGCGCGCAGGCCTTCGCCGACTGCTTGCCCCAGTTGATGGAAGGATCCTGCGTCTGAAGATAAGCGTCCTTCAGGCGCTTGTCGAAATAGTAATCATAGCGGCATTTGGAGGAATCGCAGCTGTTTTCAAAATCGCCTTCCTTCGGAAAGGAAACAACGGGATTGAGCGGCTCCTTGCGCTTTTCGCCGATTCCCTTCAGGCTTGCGGCCACATAGACCACGGGAAGGGGGATCTTGCCGAAGCTCAGCCCGAGCATCGGCGAGGAGAGCACCGCCTTGTCAAAGAGCTTCGGATAGCTCTCGATCGTCCATGCGCCGATGCAGCCGCCCATGGAATGACAGTAGAGGTAGACGGGCAGAGAACCCGCGGCGGGTCTGACCTTGCTTTCGGTCAGATAAACGAGATCGAGTACATAGTCTTCAAAACGCTCCACATGCACGACATAGGGATTGTCGTTCTGCCGGAACGATCTGCCGTGCCCGCGGTGATCGAGGCCCCAGACCTCGTAGCCGGCCTGCAGCATGTAATACACGGACTCGGTGAATTTACGGATTGACTCGGTAAAGCCGTGGCTGATGACGATCACGGCCTTGGGCTCATCCGCCTTGAAGTGCTCGAAATAGATCGGCTCGCCGTGCACGCGCTCAAAATGGCCGGCTTCCTTTCTCTCTTCCACGTACGGCTCTGCGATCTCGCGCATCTGTTGAGCGTAATTCTCTTCGGTGATCCAGCGCATATCCATTCTCCTTTTCGTCTGCATTATTCTTTCGGAAGGGCCATGCGGCGCCCGAGGATGTAATCATACCACGCGAGGTATTCTTCGCCGAGGCGTGAAACGAGCGCTCGCGCGTCGTCCGGCCGCGAGGCGGCGAAGATAAGGCATTGCTGTGCCAGCTGATACTTGCGCGCGACGCTGAAGCGGGAGAGCTCCTCGTCCGTGAATTCGCCCAGCGCGGCGATCTCCTGACGCGCCTTGAAAAAGCGGATAAAGGCTTCGGCCGCGTCGCGTCCCACGATCGGCGCAAGGAGCGAAAAGTCGTTGTTCGAGCTGTCGAGGGCCTTGGAGACCATTTCCCAGCGTCTGGGGTCGGCGTTGCCCTCGGTGCCGGTAAAAGGCGTGCGAAGGTAAAGATCGTTGTTCGCCAGAAACTCCATCACATAGGGGTTGATCCGGCTCCTCACCGCCCAGGGCATCCAGTTTTCGACCGTCGTGCGGATATACACGTGCGCAAAACGCCCGAAGAGCGGCTCGGCCAGATCGTGCGCGGAGGTCGATTCGCTTCGGTCGTTGCCGGCCGCGACGATCCGCGCGTTCGGAGGGAGCGACCAGCGGTTGTTGACGAAACGCTCCAGCACGATCTTGAAGATGACTGACTGCGTCTGCTTGGTGGCGTTGGTCAGCTCGTCAAAGAAGAGGATGTGCAGCTCTCCGTCTTCGCAGAGACGCTCGAGCTTGACGAGCCAGACGGGCTTGATGTCCACGATCCGGTCCTGCGCCTCGTTGTAAACGGCGCGTCCGTTGATCGTTTCGGGGTTTTCGTTCACAAGCTCGATATCCAGCGCCTGCGGATCGATCTGCCGCACACGGTCGCTTTTGCCGTCGCCGGACAGGCCGTGGAGAAAAACGGGGATGTTCGCCTCGACATAGGCGCGGATCAGGCTCAGCTCGTCGCGCTCCTGTACGCGGAACGGAGCGTTCTCCGGAAGGGCGTCGTCGCTCTCTTCACCCAGCTCGCCGATAAAGTCCTCCTGCAGGTAGGCCGCGGCCTTGTCGCGATCCATACCGCCGAACAACGCCTGACAGCTCAGGAGCAAGCCGAGCGAGGCGTCATAAAGCCAGCGGACGGGACGGAATTCCAGAAAAACGGGTTCTCCCTCCGTCACGACCGTGCCGTCGCGCAGCTGAACATAGCCGCCGGCGCCGCCCTGCCCGAGCGTGAGACGGATCAGCCTCTTGCCGCCGAGCGCGTAGATCGTTTCGAGCCCGTTCCCAACATGCAGCTTCTTTCCCGTGTCGTGCAGCGCGCCGCGGCGGAACTCCCGCTCGGCCATGTCGCGCAGGCTCTGATCGATCAAATACGCGGGATAAGAGCCGTATTCGGCCGTTACGACGCCGTCTTCGTCCTTGATCCGATGCAGAAGCCTTTTGTCTGCCTCGTCGAGCAGGAGAACGGGACGCAGCGCGCAGGCGCCGCATTCGCCGTCGCGGCCGAAGCGGTCGACGCAGCCGTCGGAGAGAAAGTAATTGATCCCGCCCTCCGCTTCATGCAGGAAACCGTCGTCCGGGGTGGTCAAAAGCGCGAGGTCCGAAGCCGGTGCGGCGGTGCCTACCGCTTTGAAGATCGGCAGCTGCTTCTCGAAGACCTGTTCATGTGATAAGAAAATCGATCTCATGCTTCTCTCTCTCCTCTGTGGGACGAACATACAAAACGCGTCCGCCTTTCGGATGGATCACGGCGTTCCCGTAAACGACCCAAATCGCGTCGCAGCGCTGCTCGGGCATTTCGGCAAAGCCGTCCGTAAAGATGATGCGGTTTTCCGCATCGCCGCTGAAGGCTTCGACGGCAACGTGAAAATCCGTTCCTCCCGCACCGCTGAGCTTGAGATTCTGGATGTCCTCGTCGGTATGGATGTCGTAAAAGCCGTAAAACCGGGTGTCGAAGCAGCCGACGCGCACAACGGCGTCCTGCCGCATGAGCCCCTTGACGCCGCGCACGAAGGCGCGCAGCAGCGCCGCGTCGACCGATGCGCTCGTATCGAGCAGGATCTCGGCATGTGCGACGGGATAAGGTCTGAATTCATGGCCCAGCACGCCGTCGCGGATCGTCATGCCGGGAAACCAGTCGAAGTCCATCTGCATACTCGGCTCGAGCAGCTCCGCAAGTCCCGCGACGACGGCGGCCAGCCCGGGGTCGTCGATCAGGCGCGTCTGCGCGTCCGTCTCCTTCCCCGCCTGCTTGTTTTCACTCTGAGGCAGCGTGACTTCTCTGACGATCAGCGGTTCCTTTTCATTGTTCTGCTCGGCGTCCTCAAGGAGCACCTCGTAGATCCCCTCTGCGCTCTGCTCCGCCGCGTCCGCAAAATAAAAAGCGTCTTCCGGAAGGTCAAAGCCGTCCGCTTTGAGCAGCGCGTTGACAACGGCGTCGCTCGCTCTTTTCCACAGGATGGGATCGCGGCCGCGGCCGCGGGCAAAATGGTTGAGCTGCAGATGCATGATCTGCTGGGCGACGTAAAAGCTCTGGTGCTCCTGCGTGTAATAGCTCATCAGGCGATCGTTGTAGATCACGCTGCGGCCGTCGTTCGTGGCCGCGCCGAGACCGTCGGCCTCGCGGAACTGCAGCAGCGAAATGCGCTCGCTCCATTCCGGCCAGCGATCCGACAATTCCTCACAGATCCGTTGAATATCCATCACTTGACCGCCATTCCGCATCCCTTGCGGATCCGTATCCGAAGGGCGTTGTACCGTCTGGACTGTCTGACGTTGTCGATCATCTGATAGGCGATCTGATCGTCGCCGACCAGGATCAGCAGCTCCTTCGCCCGCGTGACCGCGGTATAGAGGATATCGCGGGACATGAGCATCTGCGACGTCGGGCAGAGAGCAAGGATGACCGCCCTGTATTCGCTGCCCTGCGCCTTATGTACCGTCATCGCCCAGGCGTGCTCGAGCTCTATCAGCAGATCAAAGGCGTATACGGCCAGCTTGCCGTCAAAGCTGACGGTCAGGCATTCCTGCTCGGGATCGATCTGCGTGATCACGCCGATATCGCCGTTGTATATCCCGCTTCCGGCGGCGGAGTCGTCCTCCGTCCGCCACGCGATCTCATAGTTGTTCCGGATCTGCATGACGCGGTCTCCCTCGCGGAAGACGGCGCTGCCGAAAAGCTTTTCTTTTTTGTCCTTTGCGGGCGGGTTGAGCGCCTCCTGGAGATACTTGTTGAGGTTGACGGTTCCCAGCTCGCCCTTTCTCGTCGGAGAGAGGACCTGGATCTCCTCGCTCGGGATCCGCATCTTCTGCGGCAGTCTCACCGCGCAGAGCTCCGTGATGGTCTCGACGGTGCTCGAGGCCTGGAAGCGTTTGAGCCGGAAGAAATCGCCCGCATTCTCGGACAGGTCCGGATGCTCGCCGCGGTTGATCATGTGCGCGTTTCGCACGATGCGGCTCTGTCCGTTTTGCCGGAATATCTCCGTGAGACGAACGGCCGGGACGACCTCGCTGCGCAGGATCGCAGAAAAGACGTCGCCAGGGCCGACGGAAGGAAGCTGATCGGCGTCTCCGACCAGGACCAGGCGCGCGTCGTCGGGCATGGCTTCGAGCAGCGCGCTCATCAGGGAGATATCGACCATGGAACACTCGTCGAGTATCACGGCGTCACATTCGAGCTGATCCGAAGCGTTCTTGGAAAAAACCACGCTCTCCTCGTCCTCGGCAAAGCGCGCGCCGAGCAGGCGGTGGACGGTGGACGCCTCGCAGCCGGTCAGTTCCGTCATGCGCTTGGCCGCGCGTCCGGTCGGCGCTGTGAGCAGCGTCCGGATCCCAAGCCTGTCGAACATAGCCAGGATCGCCCGGATCGAGGTCGTTTTACCCGTTCCAGGCCCGCCCGTGATCACCACGATCTGGTTCTCGAGCGCCAGCTGCAGCGTCTCACGCTGCCTCGGCGCGTAACGGATGCCCTGCTTTGCCTCGAGCGAAGCGATCAGAGCAGAGAAATCCATGCGGAGCGCGTAATGCTCCTTTGCCATTGCCGCGATGCGCTGAGCGGTATGACATTCCGCCTCGTAAAGACGCGGCAGATAACAGGCCTCGCAGCCGGCGATCTCCTCATATGCGATCCTGCCGTCGGAGATCATCTCTCCGATCGTTTCATCCACCCGCTCCGGATCGACTCCGATCAGCTGCGCGGTAGCCGCGGCAAGCTTGGCGCGCGGGATGAAACAGTGTCCGCCGCCGGCGTTGTATTCCAGTTCGAAAACCGCCGCTGCCGCAAGCCGGTTATCGCTCTGCAGTTCTATCCCGAGCTCCAGCGCCATCGCATCGGCCTCGGCAAAGCTGCCGCCGATATGGGACGATGCCAGGATATAGGGGTTTTCCTGCAGGATCGCCATCGCGCTGTCGCCGTAATAGCGATACATGCGGATCGCGAGGATCGGCCTCAGCCCGAAGGAGCAGACGAACTCCATCAGACGGCGCATCCCCGTCTGGCGCCGGAAGGTCTCGGACATCTGAGTCGCTTTCTGCAGGCTGATGCCCTTGATCTGCGCCAGCTTTTCCGGTGAGCGCTCCAGCACGTCGAGCGTGTCGTCGCCGAAGCGGTTGACCAGCAGCAGCGCGGTCGCCGGGCCGATGCCGCGCACCGCCCCTCCGGCCAGATAATCATAGATCGCCGAAGCGCCGGAAGGCAGCAGTCTCTGCGCAAATTCTGCCTTGAACTGTCTGCCGTGCACGTTGTGCGTGGTCCAGCTTCCGGAGACGATCATCGACTCTCCTGCCGATGCATAGGGAAAACAGCCCACGACCGTGACCAGCTCGCCGTTGGAATCGACTAGGCGGAGGACCGTGTAACCGTTCTCCTCATTTTTATAGATCACGGACTGTACGCTTCCGGCCAGCTCGATCAGTTCAGTTTCCTGGTCCATGTCCTACTCCCCGTCCCGCTCCAGGAGCGGCTTGAGATATTGTCCGGTATAGCTCTCTCCGCAGGCGGCGCAGTCCTCCGGCGTTCCGGCGAAAACAAGCGTACCGCCTTTTTCACCGCCCTCGGGGCCGAGGTCGATGATATGATCAGCCACCTTGATGACGTCGAGATTGTGCTCGATCACGACGACGGTGTTCCCCGCCTCGACAAGTCGGTCGAGAATGTGGATCAGTTTATGGATATCGGCCCGGCCACGTGCAGGCCGGTCGTCGGCTCGTCGAGGACGTAGACCGTCGAGCCTGTGTCGCGCTTGGAAAGCTCCGTGGCCAGCTTGACGCGCTGCGCCTCGCCGCCGGAGAGAGTCGTGCTGGACTGGCCCAGGCGGATATAGCCCAGACCCACGTCAAGCAGCGTCTCGATCTTCCGGCGCACCTTCGGCTGATTTTCAAAGAAGGCATACGCCTCTTCCACCGTCATATCCAGCACGTCGGAGATGTTCTTCCCCTTGTATTTGACCTCCAGCGTCTCACGGTTGTATCGTTTTCCCTTACATACCTCGCAGGGAACGAAAACGTCCGGGAGGAAATGCATCTCGATCTTGACCAGGCCGTCGCCGGCGCAGGCCTCGCAGCGGCCGCCCTTGACGTTGAAGGAAAAGCGGCTCTGTCCGAAGCCCCGCACCTTCGCGTCCGGCGTAGCGGCGAAGATATCGCGGATATCGTTGAACGCGCCGGTATAGGTCGCGGGATTGGAGCGCGGGGTACGCCCGATCGGGCTCTGATCGATGCAGATGACCTTGTCGACGTATTCCAGCCCTTCGATCCCGTCCGAGCGGCCTGGACGGATCTTGACGCGGTTCTTTTCGGCGGCAAGCGTCTTATACAGGATCTCGTTGACGAGCGAGGATTTTCCGCTGCCGGAAACGCCCGTGACACAGATCAGCTTGCCGAGCGGGAACTCGACGTCGATGTTTTTGAGGTTGTTCTCCCGCGCGCCGCGAACGACGAGACTGCGTCCGTTCCCCTCCCGGCGCTTCGCCGGAACGGGGATGCGGCGTTTCCCGCTGAGATATTGGCCGGTCACGGAGCTCTCGCAGGCGCAGATGTCCTCGATCGTTCCGGCGCAGACGACCTCGCCGCCCTTGACGCCGGCCCCGGGGCCGATGTCGATGATATGATCGGCCGCGCGCATCGTTTCCTCGTCGTGTTCGACGACGATCAGCGTGTTGCCCAGGTCCCGCAGCTCCTTGAGCGTGCGGATCAGCTTGGCGTTGTCGCGCTGATGCAGGCCGATGCTCGGCTCGTCGAGGATATAGAGCACCCCCATCAGGCTTGAGCCGATCTGCGTGGCCAGCCGGATGCGCTGGCTCTCGCCGCCGGAGAGCGTTCCCGCCGCGCGGGAAAGGGTCAGATAGCCCAACCCGACGCTGACGAGAAAGCCAAGACGCGCGCGGATCTCCTTGATGATCCTCTCGGCGATGAGCATTTCCTTGTCGGTAAATTCGCTTTCGTCAAAGAAGCGCAGCGCCTCGGTGACGGAAAGGTCCGAAAAATCGGCGATGCTCATACCCTTGACCGTAACGGCGAGCGCCGTCTTTTTCAGCCTTTTGCCGCCGCAGTCCGGGCAAGGGATCTCCGCCATGCATTCCTCGATATCGTCGCGCATCGAGGGGCTCTGCGTTTCGCGGTAGCGGCGCTGGAGGTTGTTGACGATGCCCTCGAACTCACGTCGGATGACGCCGAAGCCCTCGTTTTTCTCAAAACGGAGCTGCAGCGCTTCCCCTTTCGTGCCGTAGAGGATGGCGTCCAGGCCTTCCTTGGGGATATCTCTGACCGGATCGGTCAGTTTGAAGTGATAGCGCCGCGCGAGCGCCTCAAAATACATTTTGGAGATCGAATCTCCTTTGACGTTGCCCCAGCCGCTCGCGGTGATCGCTCCGTCGAGGATGCTCAGCGAAGGATTGGGAATGATCAGCTCGGGGTCGACCAGCAGCTGCAGCCCCAGCCCCATGCAGGTCGGGCAGGCGCCGTAGGGGTTGTTGAAGGAAAACAGACGCGGCGTCAGCTCTTCGATGGAGATCCCGCAGTCCTCGCAGGCGTAGTTCTGCGAAAAAGTAAGGATACCGCCGTTTTCCCCCATCACCTCGACGAAAAGGATCCCGCCCGACAGCGCGAGCGCCGTTTCGGCCGAATCGCTGAGACGGCGAACGATCTCATCCTTGACGACAAGACGGTCGACGACGATCTCGATATCATGCTTTTTGTTCTTCTCGAGCTTGATCTCTTCGGACAGCTCGAAAAGGATCCCGTCGACGCGCGCGCGGACATAGCCGGACTTCTTCGCGTCCTCGAAGACCTTGACGTGCTCGCCTTTGCGGCCGCGCACGACCGGCGCAAGCAGCTGGATCCGGCTGCCGCGCGGCAGCTCCATGATCTGATCGACGATCTGGTCGATGGTCTGCTGGCGGATCTCCTTGCCGCAGTTCGGACAATGCGGCACGCCGATACGCGCCCACAGAAGGCGCATGTAGTCGTAGATCTCCGTGACCGTGCCGACCGTGGAGCGCGGATTCTTCGAGGTCGTCTTCTGGTCGATGGAGATGGCGGGCGACAGGCCGTCGATATAGTCCACGTCCGGCTTGTCCATCTGACCGAGGAACATGCGCGCGTAAGAGCTGAGACTTTCGACGTAGCGGCGCTGGCCCTCGGCGTAGATCGTGTCGAAGGCGAGGCTCGACTTGCCGCTGCCGGAAAGGCCCGTGATCACGACCAGCTTGTCGCGCGGGATCTCAACGTCGATGTTTTTGAGATTGTTTTCCCGCGCGCCCTTGATGAAAATGCTCTCCTGCATCAGCTCTCCTTTGTCAGTGCGGCCGTTTCGGCACGCGTCAAACGGATCAGCTCCTGCGGCGAAAGCTCCACCTGAGCGCCGATCTTTCCGGCGCTGACGATCATGCTTTCCAGACCGAGACAGCTGCTGTCCAAAAACGTTTTATACTGCTTTTTCATTCCGATCGGCGAGCAGCCGCCGCGGATATAGCCGGTCAGCGTGTTGATCTCGCTGACATGGACCATCTCGACGGATTTTTCTTTCGCCGCCTTTGCGGCGCGCTTCAGGTCAAGCTCGCAGCAGACGGGGATGACAAACACACAGATGTTCTTGTCCGAGCCGCGCGCGACGAGCGTTTTGAACACGCACTCCTGCGCTTTTCCGATCAGCCCGGCGACCGTCGCGCCGTCGACGGCCTCGCCGCTGTGAGGATAGCTGTGGGCCGTGTAGGCGATCTTTTTCTGATCGAGCAGGCGCATCACGTTCGTTTTCTGTTCGGCCATGTTTCTCCCTCGCTTCCAAAGCAGGCTCAGACGATTTATTTTACCCTATATCCGGCTTTCTTTCAATAGAAAAAGACGAAATAAATTCCGGCGGGCCTTTTCGGCCCGCCGGATGAACGGAACGCTTTCATTCTTGAACGAAGCGCTCCAGCAGGTTTTCCACGCTGTTGTCAAGAACGGTCAGGCACTGCTCGACCGTGACCTCGTTCGGCAGCTGCATGCCGAGATCGAGCCACTGCGAGATCACGCCGACCACACAGTTGGCGTAAAATTCGACGACGAATTCAAAGTCGCGCCGATCGATCTTCATATCGCGCGAAACGATGACCGCAAAGCTGCGGATGCAGTTCTGCAGCTTTTGCTTGTAAAAGCGGAGCATATACGTACGGTTGGGAGAGTTGTAGATGTTCAGCGCAAAATCGGAGTTGCGGATAAGGTATTTGAAGAACATCGACACGTCCTCGCGCCAGCGCTCGTATTTGACCTCCTTGGGGAGGTTCTTCTCGGCGTCGGCCTCAAAGACCCATTCCAGGAGATCGTAAACGTCGTCAAAATGATAGTAGAAGGTCTGACGGTTGACGCCACAGATCTCCACAAGGTCCTTGACGGTGATCTTGTCGATGGGTTTGACGGCCATCATTTTTTTCAGTGCGGCGCCAAGCGCCTCCTTGGTTGATGAAGACATATCGTTCCTCTCAATTCTCTTTCGTATTATCGTTTCGTCCGCCATGCGGACAGCTTTCCCTTTTTCACCAGAAAAGCCCTGTCTGCAAGCTCGGCCAGGGGCGCGTCGGAGAGTGAGTCCGAATAGAATTCCTCTATCTTGCTCTCTGGAAACACCGCGCGAAAACGCCGAAGCTTCTCCGTGTCGTGGCAGTTCTCGCCCTCGATCCTGCCGGAGCGGATATCCATGCGCGTCCCGATCACCTCAACGCCGAGCCGGCGTCCCGCTTCGCCGACGAGAAACTCGGGCGAGGCCGTGATGATCAGATCGTCCGGCCGCTTCCTTTCGAGGTACCAGTCGCCCACGCCGGAGAGATGCTCGTCCCAGAAGCTCACGACCGTTTTTTCTCCGTCCGGAAGAAAGGGCAGAAAGGCAAAAAGCCTTTCCTTCAGCGCCTTGGTCGGGATCGCGCCGAAGGCATAGAGAAGAGCTGCCGAAAGGATCCCGGGCGAAACGCGCAGCACGGCGCCGGGATGCTTTTTCAGGCAGTATCGGAAAAAAGTGACCGAGCTGTCGGGATAAAAAACGGTCTTGTCGAAATCGTAAACGTTCATGGCTCAGAGAACGTAGTAGACGAAGTTCTCCTTGCGCGGCTTCATCGCCGGATCCTCAGCCGGGTATCCGAGGATGCAGTTGCCGATGCCGATCCATTCGCCCTCGACGCCCCAGTTTTTCAGCAGCGCCTTTCCTTCATCGGAGTCGAAGACCTCTTTGGCGCGGTTTATCCAGCACGAGCCGAGACCGACGGCCTTTGCGGCGTTCATCAGATTGCCCAGAACAAGGCTTCCGTCCTGTACGGCATAGGGGCTTTTCGCATCGGCAAGCACGACCAGCACGGTCGGCGCGCCGTAAAACGGATCGCTTTTGACGCCGAGCACGTCGGCGTTGAGACGGGAGAGCAGATCGCGCGTCTGCTTATCCTGCACGGCAATGATGATCGCGGACTGTCCGTTTTTGCCGGAAGCTGCGCATACGCCGGCGCGGATCACGGCCTCCATTTCTTCACGGCTGATCTGCTCGCTCTTGTAGCGACGGATGCTGCGGCGGTCACAGAGGACCTTCAATGCTTCGTTCATTCTCAAATCTTCCTTTCTTTGACACGGAAAAGACTGCGTCTCTCATCAGAATAAAGAAGGCTCCGGGCGTTGTATGCCTCGAACAGGATCGCCGCGGTCTGGATAACGACGGCCAGTGAAAGCGGGCAAAGACCGGCTGCGCCGAAGATCGTCACCAGCAGCTTGACCGCGCCGCAGACGACGGTATCCTCCAGCACGGCGCGGGAACTGCGTTTGGAAAGGCGATAGAGCTTCGGCAGCGTGCGGAGTTCCCTGTTCAGGATCGCCGCGTCGGCCGCTTCGAGGGCTTCGGGCTTGTCAAAGCAGCCGAGGGCGATGCCTACGGTCGCAAGACGAAGCGCGTCCGCATCGCATACGCCGTCGCCGACAAAGGCGAGCGTCGTGTTGACGTTGCGGTTGCTCATCAGATACTCGACCGAGCTGCATTTTTCCTCCGGCGTCAGCTCCGCCTTGACCAGGTCGAAATTCAGCGAGGAGGCGATGCGCCGGGCGGCGGAATGGACGTCGCCCGAAAGGAGCACGCTCGTGCCGACTCCTTCTGCGCGAAGCTCTTCGATCACGTCGAAAGCGCTGTCGCGAAGCGCGTCCTCCAGCACGATATGGCCCAGGTACCGGCTGTCGACCGCCACATGGATCGCCGTGCCGGGAATGCTCGGCGCCTCGCAGGGGATGCCGTGCTCGGCCATCATGGCGGCGTTTCCGACATACACGCAGCGACCGTCGATGAACGCGCTGACGCCCCGGCCCGGGATCTCGCTGATATCGACGGCCTTGACGTCGGAAGCGTAGGCTCCGCCTGCGGCGACGATCGCCTGCGCGATCGGATGGCGCGAATGCAGCTCCGCCGCGCCCGCCAAAAAGAGCAGCTGCCCCTCCGTAACGCCGCGGGGAAAGACTTCCTTGATCCGGTACTCGCCTTCCGTGATCGTTCCCGTCTTGTCGAAAACCATCGTCTCCGCCCTGGAGAGCGCCTCCAGCACGTCGTGGCCCTTTACGGCGACGCCCGCAGCAGCGGCGCAGGCGGCCGCGCAGTCGTAAGAGAGCTTGACGCTCTGCACGACGGAATACATCTGCGAAACGCTCAGGAGGATCGCCGCGCGGACGAGATAGACCTGCCACTGGCCTGTGGCGATCGACGGCACGACCGCGAGGAGGATCGCGAGGATCACCAGCGCCGGCGTCAGATAGGACAGAACGCGCTGGAGCATGCGCTCATGCGCGCTTTTATGCATCCAGGAATTCTCGGCGGAACGGATAAGCTTCGAATTGACGGAATCGCTTTGCGTTTTATCCAGCCGGATCCGAAGGGGCGCATTGATATTCGTGCAGCCCGAGACCGCCGCGCTGCCCGCGGCGACCGGGAAGCTGAAGCTCTCGCCCACGAGAGCCGACGCGTCAAGTACGGAGGTGCCTTCAAGAACGACGCCGTCCGCCGGGACGATCTCCCCTGCCTGCACTTCGATCTCGGATCCGACCGGGAGCCCGGAAGCGCTGACCGCGCTGACGGCGTCCCCGCTGACAAGATTTGCCTTTTCCGGGCGGAGCGCATACAGCGCCGAGACTCTTTCATTCTGCTGCGATTCCACGTACGAGAGAGCAAGATCCGCGATCTTCAGGCAGATCATGATCGCCGCCGCGCCGAACCAGGCGCCGGCGCACAGGGCCATCAAACCCGCGGCGGTCACGATCAGCTCCCGCCCGAGAACGATGCCCATGAAGGCTTCTTGAAAGGCTTCATAGAGGTAATTCCACCCCGCCAGCAGGAAGGGCACCATAAAGCTCAGCAGGCGGACCGGTCCGGAGGTGGGCAGAAAATATGCCGCGACAAGCAGGATCACCGCAAGCAGCGTCAGAAAGAGATCGGAAGGGGTAAACCTGCGGTCAAGCGTCTTGTTGAGCATCGCGCTCTGAAAGGGATCCTTTCTTTCCGTCTCAGGCGGGGCAGAAGCTCTCTTCCTGAGATTTATCTCCGGAATGCGGATCTCTCTGACCGGCTTTTCCGGTCTTTTTTTCTTTTCAGTTTTTGCCAGATGCTTTGCCATCTCTCTATCTCCTTACTCTCCCACATGCTCGATCCCCTGCAGCAGGATCGAATGGATATGCTCGTCGGCAATGGAATAGCGCACACTCTTCCCGTCCCGGCGAAAGGCCACGAGCCTTCTTGCGCGAAGGAGCTGCAGTTGATGCGAGACGGCCGAGTGAGACAGTCCGAGATCTCTGGCGATATCCAGCACACGCTTTTCGCCGTCCAAAAGCTCGCAGAGGATGCGGATCCTGGTCTCATCGGCAAAAACGCGGTAAAAATCGGCCAGAGACGAAAGGCTCTCACCCACAGGCAGCAGTAGTTCCTTCTGATCCATCAGATCGCCTCCGTTATATGAGCGATTCTTCATATTTATTTGATGATACGCTATACGACAAAACTTGTCAATATGTATGTACACATGAAAAATTGCAGAGCGGCCGACGCCGCTCTGCAATCTATCGCGCTTAAGCGATCACTTCATACCGTTTTCGTAGGCCTCGATCATCTTCTTGACCATCTGGCCGCCGACGGAGCCGGCCTGACGGCTGGTGAGGTCGCCGTTATAGCCGTTCTTCAGATTGACGCCGACTTCGGAGGCGGCTTCCATCTTGAATCTGTCCATCGCCTCGCGAGCGTTCGGGTTCACGAGCTGGTTGCTGGAATTGTAAGCCATCGTTTGCATCTCCTTTTCATCAGATTGGTCCGGGCGAAAAGCGAACGGAAAGCGCCCGGACCGAAGAGCCCCGAAACGCGCGCGTCGTTTTCATCCCTTTCCGTGCTTATCTTTTGCCGTGAAAGGGCGGATATACAGAAAGGCAAAAGAATAATATGGAAAAAGAGGCAAAAAAAGAACAGCCCTTTCGGACTGAGGAAAAATACATATAAAACGAAATAACCCCTGACTGATCCACTCGGTTCCACAGTCAGGGGCTATTCCTTTGAGATCTTGGTATCTAACATCCTGGTTACCTCTCTTTCATTAGATTCGGGCTTTCGACAGGATCTCGAAATCCATTCAACGGCCACATCACACATTCGTCAAATAACTCGTTTAGTGAGTAAACTATATGTGCCGGAACATTTCCTATCCTGAGAGCCCCTTCGTCCCGTATTCGATTCAGGACGGTCTATGTCATAGGGGATTTCCCTTTCTGACTATACTATACCAAAGGACTGCGGCAAAAACAATCGGCAAAGCCGACAAAGAATTCTTGTCTGAATTGTACAAAACGGAGGTTTGTAATTTACTTTTTGTTACATATATTGACGGATGCGGAAAAGTATAATATGATGTTAACGTTGTGTGCCGCACGGGAAGACTTCCCGTGCGGCACATTTTTCTTGCGATTTGCTTTTTATTCTCTGTACTCGAACATCAGATCGTACATGCTGACGGTATCCCCGTCCTTGACGCCCATCTCCTCCATGCGCTGAAAAACGCCGTTTTCACGCAGGATGCGGTCGAAGAACATACGGCTCTCATAGTCGGAGAAATTGACGGTCGCTACCAGGCGCTGCAGCCAGGGACCCTCCACCAGCCACATATCGTCAAATTTCTCGATCGTAAGATCTCCCGACGTGTCGATCTTCGGCTCGGGCGGGACGTAATCCGCCTCGTAGCTTGCGATCGGCGGCAGCTCGCGCAGGAGCCTGGCGCACTCGGCAATAAGCTCGTGCGTGCCCGCGTGCGTGGCCGCGCTCAATTCAAAGAACGCGCAGCCCTGTTCTTCCGCGTGCGCGCGAAGGCGCTCGAGATTATCGGAGTCCTCCGGGAGAAGATCGCACTTGTTGGCGGCGACGATCTGCTTGCGCGCGGCGAGCTCGGGGCTGTATTCGCGCAGCTCGGCGTTGATCGTATCGAAATCCTCCACGGGATCGCGGCCTTCGCTGCCGGATACGTCCACCAGATGGACGAGCAGACGGCAGCGGTCGATGTGCCGCAGAAAATCATGTCCGAGACCCGCGCCCTCGGACGCGCCTTCGATGATGCCGGGGATATCGGCCATTACGAAGGAGACGCCCTCGTCGACGTAGACGACGCCGAGGTTGGGGAAGAGCGTCGTAAAGTGGTAGTTGGCGATCTTGGGATGCGCCTTGCTGACGACGGACAGAAGCGTGGATTTGCCTACGTTCGGGAAGCCGATCAGACCGACGTCTGCCAGCAGCTTGAGCTCCAGCGTGATGTCGTGGCTCTCGCCGGGAAGGCCCGGCTTCGCAAAGCGTGGGACCTGGCGCGTGGGCGTGGCGAAATGGATGTTGCCCCAGCCGCCGCGGCCGCCTTTTGCGGCGACCCAATCCTCGCCGGTGGACATATCGTGCATGATCGCGCCGCTTTCGGTGTCTCGGATGATCGTGCCGCGCGGCACCTTGATGACGAGCGTATCGCCGTCGCGGCCGTTGCAGCGCTTGCCCTGTCCCGGCATGCCGTTGGGCGCGACGTATTTGCGCTTGTAGCGAAAATCCATCAGCGTGGACATGTTGTCGTCCACGGAAAAGACCACGCTGCCGCCGCGG
>ONQJ01000059.1 GCA_900319935.1 uncultured Eubacteriales bacterium
GTTCATACGCGAAGGCACGCCCAGGGGGTTGAGGACGATGTCCAGCGGGGTGCCGTCGGGCAGGTAGGGCATATCCTCGCGCGGAAGGATGCGGGAGACAACGCCCTTGTTGCCGTGGCGGCCGGCCATCTTGTCGCCGACGGAGATCTTTCTCTTCTGCGCGATATACACGCGCACGACCTGGTTGACGCCGGGGTTCATCTCGTCGCCGTTCTCGCGGGTGAAGACCTTGACGTCGACGATGATGCCGCTCTCGCCGTGGGGCACCTTCAGGGAGGTGTCGCGGACCTCGCGGGCCTTCTCGCCGAAGATCGCGCGCAGCAGGCGCTCTTCCGCGGTCAGATCGGTCTCGCCCTTCGGGGTGACCTTGCCGACGAGGATGTCGCCGGCGGTGACCTCGGCGCCGACCATGATGATGCCGCGCTCGTCGAGGTATTTCAGCGCGTCCTCGCCGACGCCGGGGATATCGCGGGTGATCTCCTCGGGGCCGAGCTTGGTGTCGCGCGAATCGCACTCGTACTCTTCGATGTGGATGGAGGTGAACACGTCCTCCATCACCAGACGCTCGTTGAGCAGGACGGCGTCCTCGTAGTTATAGCCCTCCCAGTTCATGTAGCCGACCAGGATGTTCTTGCCCAGCGCGATCTCGCCCTGTGCGGTGGACGGGCCGTCGGCGATGACGTCGCCGTTCGACACGCGGTCGCCGACCTTGACGATCGGGCGCTGGTTGATGCAGGTGCCCTGGTTGGAACGGGCAAATTTGATGAGCTTGTAATCGACGGTCTCGCCGGCGTCGTAGCGAACGGTGATGTAGTTCGCGTCGACGCGCATGACGGTGCCCTCGCCCTCCGCGAGCAGGCACACGCCGGAGTCGACGGCGCATTTATGCTCGATGCCGGTGGCGACGATGGGCGCCTGGGTGGTCATCAGCGGGACGGCCTGACGCTGCATGTTTGCGCCCATCAGGGCACGGTTGGCGTCGTCGTTCTCCAGGAAGGGGATCATCGCCGTGGCGATGGAGATCATCATCTTGGGGCTGACGTCGATATAGTCGACCTCTTCCCTGTTGACTTCGATCGTATCGTTGCGGTGACGGCAGGTGATACGCTTGTTGACGAGGCAGCCGTTCTCGTCCACGGGCTCGGAGGCCTGCGCGACGATGTACTGGTCCTCGACGTCGGCGGTCATGTACTCGACCTCGTCGGTGACGCGGCAGCTGCCCTTTTCGACCTTGCGGTAGGGCGCGACCAGGAAGCCGTACTCGTTGGCGCGCGCATAGGAAGCGAGGTAGGAGATCAGGCCGATGTTCGGACCTTCGGGCGTCTCGATCGGGCACAGACGGCCGTAGTGGCTGTAATGCACGTCGCGGACGTCGAAGCTCGCGCGCTCGCGGCTCAGGCCGCCGGGACCGAGGGCCGACATACGGCGCTTGTGCGTCAGCTCGGCCAGCGGGTTGGTCTGGTCCATGAACTGGCTCAGCGGGCTGGAGCCGAAGAACTCCTTGATCGCGGCCGTGACCGGGCGGATGTTGATGAGGCTCTGCGGGGTGACGATGTCGAGATCCTGCAGGGTCATGCGCTCGCGGATCACGCGCTCCATGCGGGAGAAGCCGATGCGGAACTGGTTCTGCAGCAGCTCGCCCACGCAGCGCACGCGGCGGTTGCCCAGATGGTCGATATCGTCGGCGTTGCCCACGCCGTGGGCCAGCGCGTTGAGGTAGTTGACGGAGGCGAACATGTCGTCGACGATGATGTGCTTCGGGACGAGCAGGTCGATGTTCTGACGGATCGCGTCCTTGAGCGCCTCGCCCTCGAACTGCTCGAGCAGGCGGCGCAGGACGATGCCGCGGACCTTGCCGCGTACGCCGACCTCGCTCGGAGCGAAATCGACGAAGCGGGACATGTCGATCATGCCGTTGGAGAAGACCTTGACGTCCTTGCCGTTCACCTTGAGCGTGACGGAGATGACGCCGGCGTCGTCGATAGCGCGCGCCTTGTCGCGGGAGAGGATCTCGCCCGCGTCGGCGAGCAGCTCGCCGGTAAAGGGATCGGCGACGGGAGCAGCAAGCTCGAAGCCGGCGATGCGCGGGTAGAGCGCGAGCTTCTTGTTGAACTTGTAGCGGCCGACGTCGGAGATGTCGTAACGGCGGTGGTCGAAGAACAGGCCGTCCAGCAGGGTCTCGGCGGATTCCACGGTGGGAGGATCGCCCGGACGCAGGCGGCGGTAGATCTCCATCAGACACTCGTCGCGGCTCTGCGTGGTGTCCTTGTCGAGGGTGGCGATCAGGCGCTCGTCCTCGCCGAAGATCTCCTTGAGGCGCTCGTTGGTGACGGCGCCGACGGCCGTGTCGTCGATGCAGCTGAGCCACTTGGCGGGGTTGTTCTCGTCGTACTGACCCATGGCCTTGAGGAACCAGGTGATGGGCAGCTTGCGGTTCTTGTCGATGCGGACGTTGAAAACGTCGTTCGTGTCGGTCTCGTACTCGAGCCAGGCGCCGTGGTACGGGATGACCGTGGCGGCGTAGATCGAGAGCATCGTCTTGTCCGTGGTCTTGTCGAAGTAGACGCCGGGCGAACGGACGATCTGCGAGACGATGACGCGCTCGGCGCCGTTGATGACGAAGGTGCCGCCGGGAGTCATGATCGGGAAGTCACCCATGAAGATGACCTGCTCCTTGATCTCGTCGGTCTCCTTGTTGCGCAGACGGACGCGGACCTTCAGCGGAGCGGCGTACGTGGCGTCGCGGGCCTTGCACTCCTCCTCGGTGTACTTGGGCTTCTCGTCCATGGAGTAGTCGATGAAGCTCAGCTCGAGGTTGCCGGAGTAGTCGGTGACGGCGTCGGTCTCCTTGAAGACCTCGCGCAGGCCCGTCTCCAGGAACCACTTGTAGGAGCTCTTCTGGATCTCCAAAAGATTGGGCATATCCATGATCTCCGGGGTGCGGGCAAAGCTCTTCCTCAAAGTCTTGCCGTAGAGAACATCAGTTGGCATGGCGCTTTCTCCTTAAACGTATTTGCGAACGCCCGGGCTTGTTGCTAAAAGTTTTTCACCCGGTGTTGAAACTGCCTGGGCAATATGCTATACTGCGAAATGTAGATAGTGGGTCTATATGCCCCTCCCTTGCAGACATAGCAAGTCATTCTACCATCGCTGCGCTTTGTTTGTCAAGGGGCTTTTTTCTATTTGTCGGGGTCTTCCCGGCTTTTTTTATTTTTCTGCGAGGTTTTCTTCATGGACTCTGTCGTCTGTCTTCTGCTTACGCTGCCGGCCGTGCTGGCGTTGCTGCTCCTGTGGCGTTCGGGCTGTCTGAAAAGCCGCGGCGCGCGGATCGTTTCCGTGCTGCTGGTGCTGCTGGTCTTTGCCGCGCGCGCGTATGTATTTGATTATGAGACGCTCGACTATCAGAACTTCCTGACGAAGTGGGTGGACTTCTTCCGCACGCACGGCCACTTCCGCGCGCTGCGCCAAAGCGTGGGCAACTACAATATCCCCTATCTGTATTTCCTCGCCTTCTTTTCCCTGCTCCCGATCCGGGATCTGTATCTGATCAAGCTGCTGAGCACTCTTTTCGACGTGCTGCTCGCCTGGGGCGCGATGATGCTCCTGGGCCGCTTCACCAAAAAAACGGGCGCGCTGATCGCCTGCTTCTTCACCGTGCTCTGCCTGCCGACGGTGTTTCTCAACAGCGCCGTCTGGGCCCAGTGCGACAGCAGCTATACCGCGCTGCTCGTGATCGCGCTGTATCTGGCGCTCGACGACAAACCCGTTCGCTCGATGATCTGCGCCGCGCTCGCCTTCGGCTTCAAGCTCCAGGCGGTATTCGTCCTGCCCGTGTTCGCCGTGCTGTGGATGGCCGGCCGCTTCAAGTTGCGGCATTTTCTCATCTTTCCCGCGGCCTATGTGGCGCTGGTGCTGCCCGCGGTGCTGCTCGGCCGCCCGTTCTGGGATACGGTCACACTCTACTTCTCGCAGACCGGCAGCATCGGCGACGCGCTGAACTACAACTCCTCGTCGATCTTTGCGATCTTCTGGCGGGTCGCCGACACGGTAAAGGCGTCGAAGCTCGCCATCGGCGCAGCTTTCGCTTATATGCTGGCCGTGCTGATCGTTTGTTATGTAAACCGAAAGCGTCTCAATGACCGCGCGATCCTCGGCGCGGCGGTACTGTTCGCCGTGGGCATCCCCTTTCTGCTGCCGCACATGCACGACCGCTATTTCTTCTGCGCCGACATCCTCACGCTCGTGCTGGCCTTCGTGTCCTGGCCCTGCTATCGTCACGATCATGGTCGGAGGCCTGTTCCTCCTCTCGGCGCTGGACAGCGCGAAGCCGGCGCCCGCGCCGCAGAAAAAGCCGCAGAAGGGGCGGAAAAAAGGCTCTTGACAAAAGGGCAGAATCTGCTATAATGCTTCTTGCCTTAAATGCGGCGGTATGCGAGAGTGCTGGAATAGGTAGACAGGCACGTTTGAGGGGCGTGTGTCGAATGACGTGTGAGTTCAAGTCTCATCTCTCGCACCAAAAAAAGCAGTCCATCCGAAAGGATGGGCTGCTTTTTTGGTGCCCGGCCTTCGGCCGGCTCGAATCCGCTTCGCTCGATTCCATAAGAGAGGGCGCTGCGCGGCGGACATTGAATTTTGCGCGGAAACATGCTATGCTGTTTTTATCGAAAAGCATGGAAGGAGACATGACTCATGGCCAAATACACTTCCCTCGTCCCCGGCGTAGAGATCGACAACGCAGCGGAGGATTTCCGCGCCGCGCTGAAGGTGGAACAATACCGCGTCGGCAAGGCGGCGGTCTATCTCCCCGCGGGCTTCAAGTGGGAGTATGTCCCCCTCTCCGCGGTCGTGAGCGCCGACGGCTCGCACCGAAACGTCACCGCCGGGCACTGCGTCACCGTGACGGAGAGAAAACCCGCCGTCGCGCTGATCACCGACGCGGGCAGCTTCACGCTCAATCTGGACAAAGCCGACAGCGTGCAGAAGATCCTGGACGCGATCGGGAAATAAGAGCGGAAAAAATACGGCCTTCCGAAACGGAAGGCCGCTTTTTTATGCTTTTTTGCTCAGGAAGGCGCTGGTCGCCTCATCCTCGTACTGGCGGGTGTAGAGGCGGTAATAGTGCCCATGCGCGGCGAGCAGCTCGTCGTGTCTTCCCTGCTCGATGATCCTGCCGTCCTTCACGACCAGGATGATGTCCGCGTCGCGGACCGTCGAGAGGCGGTGGGCGATCACGATCGAGGTCCGGCCGCGGATGATCGTGTCGATCGCGCGCTGGATCTTCTGCTCGGTGATCGTGTCGACGGAGGCGGTGGCCTCGTCCAGCACCAGGATGCGCGGGTCGGCCAGGATCGCGCGGGCAAAGGAAATGAGCTGCTTCTCTCCGGTCGAGAGCATGTCGCCGCCCTCGCCGACGTCGGTCTCGAGGCCCTTTTCGAGCCGGGCGACGACCTCGTCCGCGGAGACGAGCTTCAGGGCCCGTTCGATCTCCTCGTCCGTGGCGTCGGGCTTGGCGTAGAGCAGGTTCTCGCGCACCGTGCCGGAGAAGAGATGCGGCGTCTGCAGCACATAGCCGATCGCGCTGTGCAGCCACAGCTGCGAGCGCTCGCGCGCGTCGCGCCCGTCGATGAGCACGCTGCCCGCCGTCGGCTCGTAAAAGCGGCAGACGAGGTTGGCGAGCGTGGACTTGCCCGCGCCTGTCTCGCCGACGATGGCGACGTTCGTCCCGAAGGGGATCTTCAGATCGAAGTGCTCGAGGATATATTCGTCGCCGTCGGGATATTTGAAGCTGACGTCCCGGAATTCGACGTCGCCTTTCAGGCTCTCCCAGTTCTCCTTTTTCGGCTCGAAGCTGTCGCCGTAGATCGCAACGACCTCCGCGCTGTCGTTCACGTCCGGCTTCGTCTCGAGCAGCTTTGTCAGACGCTCGATGTTCACCTGCGTGGTCACAAAATCAAAGACGGCGTCGACCAGCCAGCGGATGGGCTCCATCATGCCCTGGGCATAGGACATGAACATCGAGAAGGTGCCGACCTCGCTGCGGGCGATGAAGCCGCCGCGCCAGAGCACGATGGCCAGCGCGAGCGAGGAGGCGAAGTTCATCGTCGCGGCAAACACGCCCCGCAGACGCGCAGCGCGCACCGAGCGGCGCAGCATGTTGTCGGTCTCGGACTTGAAGTCGTGCTCGATCCGATCCTCGATGACGAGGGTCTTGACGGTCTTCGCGCCGGTGATGCCCTCGTTGAAATTGCCCGTGATCTTCGAGTTGATCTCGCGGATCTCCCGGTTGATGTGCACAAGCTTTTTCTGGAAGATCGAAAACAGTACGACCAGCAGCGGCAGGATCGCGAGCACCAGCAGCGCGAGCTTCGCGTTGACGATGAGCATCGCGACGATCGCGCCGATGACGTAGGCGCCCTGCCACACGCTGTCGATGATCGTCCAGGAGAACAGCATGCCGATGCGCGAGGTGTCCGACATGATGCGCGCGTGGATATAGCCCACGCTGTTCTGGTTGAAATAGGAGAAGGACAGGGTCTGCAGGTGCTCGAAGGCCGCGTTGCGCAGATCTCGGTCAAGCCGCACTTCCATCCACAGCGAATAGAGCGCGGAGAAATAGTTCGTCACGCCGGTGAAGAGGATCACGCCGACGTAGATCAGGATAAAGGGAACGATGGTGTCGAGCGTACCGAGTCCGACGAAGTGGTTGAGCGCGTATCGCTGCAGCAGCGGCGTACCGATATCGATGGCGCTGCCGCAGATCCCGAAGAGGACCATCATCGCCATCATGCCGCGGTACTTTTTCAGGAAGGGCAGCATCTTGCCGATGCCGAAGAACTTCAGCGAGCTCTTGTTTTCGGAGGCCTTGTTCATACCCGCGCCTCCTTTGCCGTGCCGGACTGGATCTCGTAGATGCTCTGGTAGATCCCGCCCGCGCGCTTGAGCTCGTCGTGCGTCCCCTGCTCGACGACGCGGCCGTCCTCGAGCACGAGGATCTTGTCGGCCTTGGCGAGCGTCGTGATACGGTGGGAAATGAGGATGATTGAGGCCGTGCCGAAGCGCTCCTCGAGCCGGGCGCGGATCTTTGCGTCGGTCTCGGTGTCGACGGCGGACAAGGAATCGTCAAAGATCATGATGGGCGTGTTGGAGGTAAGCGTACGGGCGATGGCCGCGCGCTGTTTCTGTCCGCCGGAGAGCGTCACGCCCCGCTCGCCCACGAAGGTATCGTAGCCCTTGGCAAAGCTTTCCACCGTCTCGTCGAGACAGGCGGCGGCCGCGGCGGCCTTGATGCTGGTCATGTCCGTGCCGTCGCAGGCGATGGCGATGTTTTCGCTGATCGTGCGCGAGAACAGGAAGGGCTCCTGCAGCACGATGCCGATGTGGCGGCGCAGCCAGTCGGTCCTTATCTTCCGGATATCCACGCCGCCGACGGTGATCGTGCCCTTCCCCTCCTCGAGGGGATAGAGCTTGTCGAGCAGGTACATCATCGTGGATTTGCCGCTGCCCGTACCGCCGAGGATGCCGAGCGTCTGCCCCGCCTTCATCGAGAAGCTGACGTCCCGCAGCATCGGCGGGCAGTTCTCATAGGCGAAGGAGACGTGGTCGAACACGATATCGCCGCGGATCTCCGGCGTGATGGCGTCCGGGGGATCCTGCTCTTCGGGAGAGTCCATGATGTATTTGATGCGCTCGATCGAGACGCCGGCCTTGCTCATCTCGGCGATCATGCGTCCGAGCATGCGGATCGGCCACATGAGCATCGAGTTGTAGGAAATGAAGGCCACATACTCGCCGGCCTGCATCCGCCCGCGGATGCAGAAGACCGCGCCGAACACGACGACCAGGAGGATCTGCGTGCCGGAGAGCATGTCCGAGGTGCTCCAGAAGCGGCTCATGATCCGTCCGAGCTTTTCCCACAGGCCGGTGTAGTATTCGTTCTGCGCCTCGAACTTGTCCTTTTCAAAACGCTCGCGGCCGAAGGCGCGCACGACGCGCACGCCCGTGAGGTTTTCCTGCGCCATGGTCGAGAGCTTGCCCTCGTTCTCATCGCAGTCCAGGAAGCCCTGGCGGAACTTGGTGTGGAAATGCAGAGAGTAGCCGATGATGACGGGCATGGGAATAAAGGCGATGAGCGTCAGCGGCATGTCCATCGAAAACATGAAGATAAGGCTCAAAACCAGCATGACGAGGATGCGGAACACGTTCGTCAGCTGCTCGGAGACAAAGTTCTTCATCGTGTCGATGTCGGAGGTGCAGCGCTGGATGATGTCGCCCGTGCGGTTTTTCATGTGCCAGGAAAAAGGCAGATGCTCGATATGCGAAAAGGCCGTATCGCGCATAGTCTTCACCAGCGTCTCGGAGGCCGCCGTGTTGCTCACGCGGAAGATGTACTGGCAGCTCACCTTCACGGCGGCCACGATCACGACGGCAAGCGCCATGATCCACAGATGCTCGCCCAGATAGGCAAAGCCGCCGAGCTGATCCACATAGCGCATGACCCAGGCCGGGAACTCCGCTTCCTTGCCGCCGATGGCGTTGTCGATCGCGGCGCGGATGATCTGCGGCGAGAGCATATCGGCCAGCGCCGCCAGCGCCGCGGAGAGCATGCTGACGCAGAACAGCCCTTTGCTGCCCTTCAAAAAACGCATCATCAGCGCGCGCGTTTCCCTGTTCTTTTGTCTCTTTTCCTGTTTTGTCATGGTCTTTTCAAATCGATTAAGCAAAAATGCAGTCAGCGCCCTGTACTATATCACGCCGCGGCCGTTTGCGTCAACAGTTGCCTGGCGCGATACGCTGTGCTATACTGTTCCGCGGGTGATGAAGAGATGCGGAACACCAGCCTGTGCTATATCGAACGCGGCGACGAGTATCTGATGCTCCACCGGGTGAAAAAAAGCGTCGACGAGAACGCCGGAAAATGGATCGGCGTCGGCGGCGGCTTCGAGGAGGGCGAAACGGCGGAGGAATGCATGCTGCGCGAGGTCCTTGAGGAGACCGGTCTTCGTTTGACCGCGTGGCGCTACCGCGGCGTCGTGAGCTTTCTGTCCGACGTCTGGGGCGGCGAGGACATGCACCTTTTCACCGCGGACGGCTTTGAAGGCGAGCTGCGGGACTGCGCCGAGGGCGTGCTCGCCTGGAAAAAGAAGGACGAGGTCCTCTCTTCCCTGCCGATCTGGGAGGGCGACCGCATCTTCCTCAGGCTTCTGGCCGAGGATCGGCCTTTCTTTCTGCTCACGCTCCGCTACCGCGGCGACACGCTCGTCGAAGCGGTACTGGACGGAAAAGCATTGGAGATATAAAAAACCGCGGTCCCGTCGGGACCGCGGTTTTCGATGCTCGTTTATCGCATGCTCACGCTGTCGGCCAGCTCCAGGATCTCGCGCTCGACGCGCTCCTGCGCCTGTTCGGGCGTCTCCTTCTGCGCTTCCAGCTCGGCCTCGCGCGCGGCTGCTTCTGCCCTTTCGCGCGCCTCCTCTTCCTCCGCTCTCTGCTTGTCGCGCGCCTTTTTCTCGTGCTTCAGCACGGGGATCAGGGCGGCGATCAGCAGCGCGGCAGAGGCGACGGCGCGCGCGATATCGAACAGGCGGGGCATGTCGGGATAAAAGCGCTGCAGCACGACGTCCGCGATGCAGAATGCCGTCGAGCCGCCCAGCACCCACAGCAGCGTGCGCTTGTTGAAGATCTTCTTCAGCGGCGTTTTGGGGAATACGGTCTTGACCGTGACGGCAAGCGCGGCAAGGATCATCAGCGCGATCACGATCCACTTGGCGATCGCCGCCCCGGCGGGAGAGAGCACGCCCGCCCACAGCAGCGAGGCGGCCGAGATCAGCGTCCAGCCGACGCACCAGAGCGGCACGGCCACGCAGGCGCGCACCGCGAGCGGCAGGCGCAGGACGAAGTCGCGCGTTTTCTGCCGCACGCCGCCCTTTTTCTTTTCCTCCTCTTCCTCTTCCGCGACGGCGTCTTCGTCGCCGGTGTCGCCGTCGCCGGGGTCGATCTCTGCGTTCAGGGTCTCTACGATCGGGGGCGGGGCGAGCGCGGAGTCGTTGTCCTTGAGGATATCGGCCGGCGCCTCGAAGCTGCCGCCGATCAGCACACCTGCGGCCGCGACCGTGGCGGCGGCCGTCGCCGCGCCTTTGTTTTTCATTTTGTCAAGGCTGAGTTTTTTCATTGTCGTCAACCTCTTTTGCTGATGATATGAAAATTATAGTGTCCTTTTTCCTTTCTGTCAAATATCTTCAAAGGAGACCGCTCGAAAGCAGTCTCCTTTTAGTTTACATAACATTATTTCTTTTCTCTGGATCGGAACAGCAGCGCGGCGATCAGCGCGAAAAACACCGCCGCGCAGATGCCGCCCGCCGAGGCGCCGATCCCTCCGGTGAAGGCGCCGACGAGACCTTTTTCTTCCACGGCCTCGCGCACGCCCTTTGCCAGCAGATTGCCGAAGCCGGTGAGCGGCACGCTCGCGCCCGCTCCGGCGAAATCCACCAGCGGCTGGTAGAGCCCCAGCGCGCCGAGCACCACGCCCGCGACGACGTAGCTCGTCAGGATGCGCGCGGGCGTAAGCTTTGTCTTGTCGATCAGCAGCTGGCCGATCATGCACAGGGCCCCTCCGACAAGGAAGGCCTTGAGATAGGGAAAAAGCATTTCCATCTCCTCACTCCTCCCTTTCGATGACGAGCGCGTGGCAGATCGAGGGGATGCTCTCGCCCTGCTGGGCGGAGGTGGGCGACATCAGCGCGCCCGTCGCCGCGAAGAGCACGCGCTTCCAGCTCCCCTTCTCCATCGCGGGCAGGATATGCCCCGCCAGCACCGAGGCGCAGCAGCCGCAGCCTGAGCCGCCGCTGTTCACGCCCTGCGTCTTGCGGTCGTAGATCAGCATGCCGCAGTCCATATATTTCACCCCCGTGTCGAAGCCGTCTTTTTCGAGCAGAGACTGGAGGATGTCGTGCCCGACCGCGCCGAGGTCGCCGGTGAAGACCGCGTCGTAGTCGGCAAAGCTCCGTCCCGTGTCGGCGAAATGCGCCGTCAGCGTGGCGTAAGCGGCGGGCGCCATGGCCGCGCCCATGTTGTTCGCGTCCGTGATGCCGGCGTCGGTGATCGCGCCGGTCGTGATATGCGTCAGCCGTGGGCCCTTTCCGCCGCGGGAGAGGATCACCGCCCCCGCGCCCGTGACCGTCCACTGCGCCGTCGGCGCGCGCACGCCGCCGTATTCGAGCGGAAAGCGGTACTGCCGCTCGGCCGAGCAGAAATGCGAGCCCGTGACGGCGCATACGTTCGATGCGAAGCCGCCGTCGAGCATCATCGCGCCGAGCGAGAGCGACTCCGCCATCGTCGAGCAGGCGCCGTAGGTGCCGAAGTAGGGCACGGCCGTGTCGCGCATCGCGAAGGCGGAGCTGATGCACTGGTTGAGCAGATCGCCGGAGAAGATATAATCGAGCCTGGACGGCGGCAGGCCGGCTTTGTCGCAGGCGAGCGAAAAGCAGATGCGCAGCATGCGGCTCTCCGCCTTTTCCCAGCTCAGCTCGCCGAAATAGGGATCCTCCGCGATCTGATCGAAGCAGCCGCGCAGCGGGCCCTCCCCTTCTTTCTTCCCCGCCACCGCGGCCCAGCTGCGCAGAACGGGCGGGGCGGAGAGCGAGACCGTCTGTTTTCCGATACGTTTTCCCATGAAAAGCACCTCTTTTGATGAGATTAGCTTTTCCCGTAAAACGCAAAATATGAAAAACGGGTATGGCGTAACGCCATACCCGTTTTTGTATGTTTGTATGTTTGCGATGCGATCAGATGCGCATGCAGACGTCCCATGCACGCCAGATGACGGTGCGCAGGTTGCCGATGGCAACGCAGTCGCCGACACGGTGGACATGAGAGCCCTTCTCGCCGACGGGAGCCGGGACGAAGCCGATGCCGTTGATGACGGCGTCGCACTCGACGCGGAAGCTCTCGTCCGGGGTCTTGATGACGCAGTAGCCGTCGCCGATCTCGGTGATGGTGCTGTGCAGGTAGACCGGGACCTTGTGATACTCCATCGCGTCACGCAGGAAGGAGGTGTTCGCAAGGCAGGTGGCCTGAGCCGCGACGAGGTCGTTGCCGTACTCGACGATGGTCGGGTGCTTGCCGGCGAGGACCAGATCGTAAGCGGCCTCGCAGGAGGACTGGCCGCCGCCGAGGAAGACGATCCTGTCGCCCTCGACCTTCTTCTCGCGGAGCAGTTCGCGGAAGGTGCGGGTCTTGTCGAAGCCCTTGATCTGAGGCATCGTTCTGGGAACGGAGCCGGTGCAGACGATGATCTCGTCAAAGCCGCGCTTGATGGTGCCCAGATCGTTGACCTCGGTGTTGAAGCGGACCTCGACGCCGGCCTTCTTGATTTCGTTCTCGTACCAGCGGAGCAGCTGCTTGTCGTTCTCCTTGAAGGTCATCGCGGAGGCCGTGAGGAACAGGCCGCCGAGCTTGTCTTCCTTCTCGAAGATGACCGGGTTGTGGCCGCGCTTCTTGAGCACGAGCGCGCACTCCATGCCGCCGACGCCGCCGCCGATGATGGCGACCTTCTTGGGCTTCTTGGTCGGGACGATCTTGTAGCGGTTGCGCTGCATCGTGGGCGGGTTCAG
>ONQJ01000125.1 GCA_900319935.1 uncultured Eubacteriales bacterium
CGCAGCAAGGAATTGGGAAGAAATCGAAATCTTCCCCCTCTTGTGTCGTTCTCTTTTCTTCCCCTTTTCTCTTGGACAAGCAAGAGAAAAGGGGAGCGTCCCCCCGCAACGTTTTGCGTCTCTGGTCAAGGCGCTTGAGCGCAAACAGCTTTCGCGGCAAGACGTTGGAAAGAAATCGCAATCTTCCCCTCCCTTGTGTCGTTCTCTTTCCCCCTTTCTCTTGGACAAGCAAGAGAAAGGGGAGCGTTTCCCCCGTCCTTTGCACGAGCAAAGAGAAAATGGACTCTGACCAAGGCAAAACAAAAACGCAAGGCGGGAACGAGTCCCGCCCTGCGTTTGTCGTTATTCTTCCTTTTTCTTCACCGGTTTCAGGTCGATCATCTTCGCCATCGCGCCGGGCGTGAGACAGCGGGTATAGAAGTCCGCGAGCACGCGGTGATACACCGCCGTGATATCCTCGCCCTCGCCGCGGATGGGCTTGACGAAAACGTGCGCCGTCGTGCCGGAGATGCGGTAATCGCTCTCGATCTCCTCGTAGCCGAAGCGCTTGAAGAACCTGAAGAGCTTCTTCATGTGGTCCGGCTCGGGGTCGTCGAACTCGGTGATCTCGGCGATGATCCCCTGCTTTTCGGCGTAGCGCTTGTGGATCAGCCGCATGACCTCCACGCCCAGGCCCTTGCCGCGATACCAGGGGAACACGCCCAGGTACTTGAGCAGCACGTAGCCGTACAGCCCGCGGCAGCAGACCAGCGCGTAAGCCCCCTCGAGACCCGTCTCGTCGTCGTACGCGATCAGCAGCTCCTGATCCCCGCGCGAGAGCGCGCGGTGGATCGCGAGCTTGCCGATGAGCTCCTCGCTGTCAAAATCGACCTCCATCAGGCCGTAATAGCGCTCGAGGTCGCGGTGGCCGCCTTTTCTGAGCGTCAGCATGTCCCTTCCTCCCCTGCAAAGCTCTGCGCCCGCACCAGCGAGGCGTAGACGCCGTCTTTCTTCATCAGTTCCTCGTGGCTGCCCGCTTCCGCGATCCGCTCGCCCTCGATGACGGCGATCCTGTCCGCGTGGCGGATCGTCGAGAGCCGGTGGGCGATGATGATGCTGGTGCGCCCCTCGCAGAGCGCGTCCAGCGAGGCCTGGATGCGCTGCTCCGTCACGGTGTCCAGCGCGGAGGTGGCCTCGTCGAGGATCAGGATCTTCGGGTTTTTCAAAAAGATGCGAGCGATGGACACGCGCTGCTTCTGTCCGCCGGAGAGCATCACGCCCCGCTCGCCGATATAGCTGTCGTAGCCGTCCGGCAGGGCCATGATCTCGTCGTGGATCTCGGCGCGGACCGCGGCGGCGACGATCTCCTCGTCGGTGGCGTCCCCGCGGCCGTAGCGGATGTTCTCGCGGATCGTGCCGGCGAAAAGAAAAACGTCCTGCTGCAGCATGCCGATCGAGCGCCGCAGGCTGGCCTGCGTGAGCTCGCGCACGTCATGCCCGTCGACGAGCACCGCTCCGCCCGTCACGTCGTAAAGCCGCGGCAGCAGCTGGCAGAGCGTGGTCTTGCCGCCGCCCGACGGCCCGACGACGGCCAGGCATTGCCCCGGCTCGACCTCAAGGTCGATATGGCTGAGCACCGGCACGCCGTTGGAATAGGAAAAGCTGACGTCGCGGTATTCCACGCGCCCCACGACCTCGCCGAGCTCCCGCGCGTCGGGGCTGTCCTGAATTTCCGGCTCGGTGCGCATGATCTCGAGAAAGCGCTCGAAGCCCGCCGCGCCCTGCATGTACTGCTCGGAGAACTGCGCGAGCTTCCGAACGGGCGTGACGAAGGTGGACACGTACAGCGAGAAGGTGATGAGCGTGACGAAGTCCATCTTCCCCTGCATGATCAGCAGCCCGCCGAAGGCCACGACCACGACCTGCATGATGCCGGTGGTGAACTCCATGCCGGACATGAACAGGCCCATGGACTTGTAATACTCGACCTTCGCGCCGCGGAACAGGGCGTTGGCGCCCTCGAACTTCTCATGCTCGACGTGCTCGTTGGCGAAGGCCTTGGCCGTGCGGATGCCGGAGATGCTGCTCTCGATGGCGGCGTAGATGTCGGCGGTCTTGCGCTTGACCTCGACGTTGGCGCGCTTCATGCGCAGGCGCTGCGAGAGCGTGAACCACAGGCACAGCGGCAGGATCACCGCCAGCGCGAGCGCCAGCTCCCAGCGGATCGTGAAGAGCACGATCAGCGCGCCGAGGATCGTCAGCGTGCAGATCACGATGTTCTCCGGCCCGTGGTGGGCCAGCTCCGTCACCTCGAAGAGGTCAGAGGTGATGCGGCTCATCAGCACGCCCGTGCGGTTTTTGTCGTAGAAGCTGCAGCTCAGGTCCTGCATGTGGGTGAAGATGTCGCGGCGCATGTCCGACTCGGTCAGCACGCCCATGCGGTGCCCCACGACCGTGATGACGTAGTACAGTACGCTCTTGAGGAAATAGGCCGCGACCATGACCGCCATGACCGTGAAGAAGGCCGCGAACAGCTTCTGCGGCAGCAGCGTGTTCATCGCCGTGCGCGAGACCCAGGGGAAAACTAGGTCGATCGCCGCGACGGCCAGCGCGCAGACCATGTCGAGCGCGAACAGGCCCTTGTGCGCGAACACATAGGCCATGAAGATCTTCAAGGGCTTATCGTGGTAGTCGAGCTTCAAGTCCCTTCCCCCGCAGCTTTCTCTCTGGCCGCGACGGCCAGGGCGTCGCAGCGGTTGTTGAATTCGTTTTCGGCGTGGCCCTTGACCCAGTGGCAGCGCAGCTCGTGCTTTTCCGTCAGCGTGAGCAGCTTCTCCCACAGATCGGGGTTGAGCGCCGTCTTTTTATCGGGCTTTTTCCAGCCGTTCGCGCGCCATTTCTCGGCCCAGCCGAGCGAGAGCGCGTCGACGACGTACTTCGAGTCGGACCAGAGCTCGACGGCGCAGCTCTCCTTCAAGGCCTCGAGCGCGGCGATGACGGCCGTGAGCTCCATGCGGTTGTTGGTGGTCATGGCCTCGCCGCCGGAGAGCTCCTTTTCGTGCGCGCCGTATCGCAATATCGCGCCCCAGCCCCCCGGCCCGGGGTTGCCGCTGCACGCGCCGTCCGTGTAGATTTCTACTAACTTCATAGCTTTCTCCGAGTTTTTAGTTTTTAGTTTTTAGATTTTAGAACAGCGTCCTCCCGTCCTCTAAAAACTAAAATCTAATCCCTAAAAACTACCTCCGCCGGCGCTCGAGCAGCGTGCGGTACTCCGCGCGGTCGATGATGCCGGCCTCGAGGAAACCGTCGAGCTGCTTTTTCCAGTGCTCGGTCTTGTCCTCGTC
>ONQJ01000060.1 GCA_900319935.1 uncultured Eubacteriales bacterium
GATGTCCGATTCGTTGATGTTGATGACGAAATCGTTCTGCTTGTCGGGGAAGAGACGCTGGACGACCTCGACCGCGGCGCCGTCGGTGTTCTCGTTCTGACGGATCAGGATCACGCTGCGGACCTCGTCGGTGACGAAATGCAGCTCCTTGGCGCGGACGTACACGTCGCCCGGCAGGATGTTGTCGGAGATGATGTTCTTGACGAAGGCGGCTTTGTTGTGCTTTTCCTCGTAATTGTTCTTCGCCTCGTTGAAGGCGACCGAGGCCATCGTGCAGATCATCCGCGCGCTCTGGTCCGTGCCCTCGACAAAGGTGACGAACTCGGTCCTGCCGCTGCCGGAGGACAGGGGAAAATAGGTCCTGTTTGAGGTGGTGTAAAGCTGGGGCTGGGGAGCGTTTTCCAGCTCGTAGAGATGGAAATCGTCAAGCCGCGAGCCGATGATCGCCAGCTCGCTGCTGGCGACGACAAAGCCCTGATCGTCGATCACGCCGATGGGTCTGTCGAGCGCATCTCTCATCTGGATGATGACGTTTTGAAAAATCCTGCTGGACATCTTTCTTCCTCCCAAATATATGGCAAAATAACCATACCTTTTCAGACTATCTGTGAGGCATCATACCGCATTTTTATGGTATTTTCAATAGAAAGTAACAGGATTTTTTGTTAATTTTTCAGAATATGTAGATCAAACGGTCAAAAACAGGGCTGAAAACTTGTGATTTTTTGACTATCTCACCATAAACACTCTGCACAAATCTTCCTCGCCGAGCGCCGTCACAGCGCCCTCGGGAAGCTCCTCCGGCAGGCGCAGGGCCCCGATCGAAAGCCGTTTGAGCGCCGTCACGGGCTTGCCGCGGGCGGCGAGCATCCGCTTGACCTGGTGGTACTTGCCCTCCGTCACCGTGACGAGGCAGCGTCCCTCTCCCAGGAGCTCCAGCCGGGCGGGACGGCATTTCGTCCCGTCGCGGAGCACGAGCCCTTCGGCGAAAGCGGCGGCGTCGGTCTCGTCGGGCGTCCCCTCGACGGAAGCATCATACATTTTTTCGACTGCGAATTTGGGCGAAATCACACGGTGGGCAAACTCGCCGTCGTCCGTCAGGAGCAGCAGGCCGCGCGTATCGCGGTCGAGCCGTCCCACGGGAAAGAGCCCCATGCGCCGCAGCTCCTCCGGCAGGAGATCCAGCACGGTCTTCTGCCTGAGGTCCTCCGTCGCCGTAAGGACGCCGGCGGGCTTGTTCATCATGTAGTAGTGATGCTCCGCCCAGACGAGCCTTTCCCCGTCGAGCGTCACGTCGGAGGCGCGCGGATCGATCTTCGTTTCCGGGGCGGCGACGGTCTCGCCGCCGACGCGCACGCGCCCGGAACGGATGATGCGCCGGCACTCGCTGCGCGGCGCGATGCCGAGGTCGCAGAGGTATTTGTCCAGCCTGATCCTGTCCACAGCGAGTCCCTCCTTTCGTGAAAAACGCGGTCATTGTATCATATCCGGACGGAAAAATGAATACTTTTGCCCTGAGGTGAGGGAATTGTTTGAAAACTGTTCACATTCTTCCGGGCGCGCCTTCCCCGCCGCGGCCGCCGCCGCGGCCCTGCTTTTCGTCCTTGCGTCAAGCCTGTTTGCGCTGCGCGCGAACGGCTTTTCCCTTCGCGGCACGGAGGGGCGCTGCGCCTATCTCGCGTCTCTCGGCCTTCAGGCGGACCCCTCGAGCGAGCTGCTGCGGACGGTCTTTCTGCCCGCGCGTTTCGACGCCCTGCTGGAGGACTACAACGACCTGCAGCTTGCTCAGGGCTTTGATCTTCGCGCCGCCGCGGGGAGGAGCTGCCTCTGCTGCAGCTATGATCTGCTCGATTACCCCGGCTGGGACGGGCGCGTGATCGCGACTTTGTATCTCTATCGCGGCCGTGTGATCGGCGGAGACGTCCACACGGCGGCCGTCGACGGCTTCATGCGGCCGCTGCGCTGAGGAAGCGTTTTCATCTTGTAATCCTGTACAAAAAAGGCTCGGACACTTCTACGAAAATAACGAAAATCTCCCTTTGCGTTGACAGTGTTTTTCCATATTGGTAAAATGTATAAGGACTATTTTGCGCTTCCATCGGCAAACACCGTACAACACGATGAAATGAGGGGATTATTGAGTGAGAGATCTGAAGTACCTGCAGTATTTCGAGGATCTGCTGCAGCAGGCCGACAACGCGCTCGTCGAGCAGGCCAGGGCGGACGGAAAAGTCATGGTCGCCTACACCTGCGAAAACGTGCCGGAGCCCCTGCTGAACCTTGACCGGGCCGTTTCGATCCGCCTGAGCGCGCCGAATACCGGCTCGATCGACATCGCGACCTATTACATGACCAACCTTCTCTGCGAGCCCAGCCGCGCCCTGCTCGAGCGCGCCATCGAGGGCGGCTTCAACTTCGCCGACTGCGTCATCACGCCCGACGGCTGCACGATGATGAACCGCTGCGTTGAGAACATGGAGCTGCTCCAGTCCATGGGCAAGGACAACCCGAACTTCTTCCACGAGTATATGGAGATCGCGTTCAAGGATACCGACAGCGACGTGGACCTGTCCGTGCTGCAGTGCACGAACCACGTGCTGACGCCCCTGAAGGAGAAATACGGCATCGACGTCTCCGACGCCGCGATCCGCAGGGCCGTCGAGGAGCACAACCGCGTCTGCCGCGTGATCCGCGCGATCAGCGAATTCCGCAAGGAGGAGCATCCGCGCATCACGGGCTACGAGTTCCATGTGCTCTGCCTGGCGACCTACGTGTGCCCGAAGTATCTCATCATCGACAAGCTTGAGGAAACGCTCGAGGAGATCCGCAGCCGCGAGCCCGACGACAAAAAATGGCGCGCCCGCGTGCTGGTCGTCGGCTCCGAGACGGACGACTCCGGCTTCATCAAGCTCATCGAGGAGCAGGGCGCCTTCGTCTGCTGCGACCGTTTCTGCTTCGGCTCCTACCCGGGGCGCGTGCCGATCGAGCTCAACGACGACGAGGACGCGCTGCGTCAGGTCTGCCGCCACTACATCCGGAATTGCCACTGCCCGCGCATGATGAACATGGAAAAGGTTTACGGCCGCAAGCAGTACGTCGCGGATCTGGCGAAGGAGTACCGCGCCGACGGCGTGATCTACAATCAGGTCAAGTTCTGCGACCCCTGGGCCTATGAGCGGACGCTCGGCTCGTCGATGCTTCACAGGGACTTCGGCTATCCGGTCCTGTCCATCGACAGGCCCTACAACGTCGCCTCCTCCGTCGGCCAGCTGCGCACCCGCGTGCAGGCCTTCGTCGAGAGCGTCGAGATCAAGAAGATCCAGGGAGGTGGAAAGGCATGAAAACGGTAGAGACCCTCTATAATCCCAACAAGCGCGTCGGCGAGCAGTCGCCCGGCAAGATTTACAGCGACAAGCTCAAGGTCCGCGCCCGCCGCGAGTGGCGCGGCGTGAAGGACACCCTCTACGATTACACCCGCTGGCTTTACCTGCTGTCCGTTCTCGGCCGCTTCATCATGGTCCCGCGCAACGTCAAGGGCTTCCTCCGCTACCGCTGGATGATGAGCTATCTCTTCGTCCCGCACGGCATGGACAAGTTCACGATCGGTCTGCGCGACGAGGCGCTGCGTCTGGCCCACACCTCCTTCAACTTCGTCATCGCCGACGTCACCCAGGCCATCGCCAACTGCTTCCGCGGCGACCGCCGCGTCGGCAACGACAAGGCCTACTCCGACAAGTGCGTCATCACCGACGAGAACTCGATGGTCACCTTCATGATGGGCTTCGACAAGGAGAAGGTCCACACGATCCTGCGCGAGGTCCCCACGATGTTCGCCTCGAACATCTTCCACCAGTTCAACGTCATGCACTATCTCGACGTGGCCCAGGAGTACGGCATTTCCGGCGACGTCTGCCCGATGCCCGAGGCCGAGGCCGGCATCTCCATCGACGACGATTTCTGCGTGCTCGGCTGCTGCGCGGTGCAGAACAACACCACCTGCGACGGCTCGCTGATGGGCAACGGCATCATCGCCAAGCGCCTCGAGCGCGAGTACGGCATCCCCACCTTCCAGCTGGCCACGCCGCTGCGCCACAAGGAGCCCGACGTGCTCGAGTACGCCGCCACCGAGATCAAGAAGGCCATCGCCTTCGTCGAGGAGCACACCGGTGAAAAGTGGGACTGGGATATGTACTTCGCCGCCGCCAAGCGCGTGAACTACGCCACGAAGTGCCGCATCGCGCAGATGGAGATCAACTCCACCCCGTATCCGCAGTTCTTCGGCGCCGCCTTCTCGCTTTACAACGACACCAACTACATGGGCAACTCCGGCCGCGATCCCGAATTCATCAAGATCGACCGCAAGCTGCTCGAGCTGGCCGAGCGCGGCTACAAGGCCAAGCGCATGTACGCCAGCGAGTACCGCCACCGCGCGATCATCTGGGGCGTGCAGCCGCAGTACGTCATCGACCAGCTCTACTGGCTGCTCCAGTGCTGGGGCATCGTGCCGCTGACCGACATGCTCTCCGTCATCAACACCGACATGATCGCCGAGGACGACACGCCCGAGAACCGCGAGCAGGCCTACCGCGACATGGCGATGCTGAACATGGAGATGATCATGCGCAACCACACCCACGGCGGCTACAAGGTGCTGCTCGACGACCTCTGGGAGCTCTGCGAGCAGATGAACGCCGACCTCGTCATGATGTGGGAGCACATGTCCTGCAAGGCTCTCACCGGCATGCACGGCATGTTCGAGGAGCAGGGCCGCGAGCGCGGCATCCACGTCATGTGGGTCAGCCACGACCTCTGCGATCCGCGCGTGTTCACCCGTCAGGCCATCCGCGACCAGGTCAACAAGTATATGCGCACGGTCTTCCGCGAGGAGCCGCTCGACCCGTCGCTGGAGATCATCCCCGACAACGAGGCTTACTAAAAGGAGATTTGGAATATGTGTAAGTGCAAATGCGGCTGCAAGATCGCAAAAGTCCTCGGCAAGCTGCTGCTCAAGCTGTTGGCCGTCGCGCTGGGCTTCTTCGTCGTGACCTTTACGATGTATATCTTCAACCTGGATATGAAGATGATGGCTCTCATCGCCCCCTGGCTGGAGAAGTGGTACGACCATCTCGAGCACAATCAGTATATCTGAGCGAAAGAAACGAACGCCGGGGCCGCTGGCCCCGGCGTATTCTTTGAACAGCGAGGTGAAATGACATGAACTGTCCCCGCTGCGGCAGTCCCGTCATGGTCCGGGGAGACCTCTGGGAGTGCGGCTGGTGTCTCGACAGCGGCCCGCTCCCCGCCGAAGCGAAGCCCGCGCGCGTCCCGCTGCGCTTTGTCTGTCATGTCGATCTTCCGGAGGCGTGGGGCGATCTGAAAAAAGCCCTGTACGCGCTCGTCCCCCGGCACGCCGACGCGCTCGCGCCCTCTCTCGCCCATGTCGCCGCGCACCAGCTCTCCCTTTCGGAGCCGCCGGAGGACGGGCATGCCGAGCCGCTTCTCCTGCACGAGCTGCGCGCTTTTCTCGAAGCGGAAAAGGAGCTGCTCATCGCTGCGGATACCGCGGCGCGCATCGAGCGCGGCGCGCTTTTGTTCGCGGACGAGGCCGCGCTCTCAAAGGAGGCCTTTGGCAGCTTCTGGCAGTCTATGCTCGACGCGCTGGAGGACGAGGGCGCAAGCCCGTGGGAGACGGACACGGACGGTTTTTTCCGCACCCTGGCCCTGTTCCGAAGCTGGCGGCGCGGCGGCCCGGGGAACGATCCCGATTATCTCGCCCGCTGTAACGCGCTGCAGCTGGCCTTTCACGGGCGCTGGGAGAAGCGCCATCCCGAGGAATGAACATACGAAAAAACAGCGGCTGACCCGATCGGGTCAGCCGCTGTTTCATATCGATTCAATCCGTGATCGCGCGCTTTCGGATCTCCTCGGCCCACTGCACCGAGTAGTCGGGCAGCAGATGCTCGCCGTCCGCGGCGACATAGCTCAGAAGATAACCGTTTTCGTCGCAGAAGGGCTCGTTGCAGTCCACATAGTAGAGATAATCGTAACGCTCCGTCAGCTCGAGCAGACCGCCGTTCACGCGTTCAAGGTTTTCCAGGGACAGATCGCCCCAACTGACGCGCTCGGCCGCGTGCATCACCGCATGGATAATGATGCGGGCGTCCGGCTGCATGTCGTGCACGCGCCGCACGACGTAGTCGAACTGATCCATCAGTCCGCCGTAGGGATAGCCGCACTCGTTGTAGCCGAGGATGATGTAGATCTGATCGAAGCTGTACCGGCGCAGCACCCATTCGAGCTTCGCGCTGCGGAAGGAATCGTCCGAAGCGCTCTTGTCGAAGATATTGTATACGCTGAAGCCGGTGTCGCAGAAATACACGGCCTGCCCGATGCGCACGACCTTGCGCATCTCGTCGGTCCGGGAATCGCCGATGAAGAGCGTGTGGTCGAAACAGCTCTCCGGGACGGGCGTGGGCTCGGGGGTCGGCTCCGGCGTAGGCTCGGGCGTCGGCTCGGGCGTGGGCTCCGGCGTGGGTGCGGGAGTCGGCCCGGGCGTGGGCTCGCACGTCTCCTCCGGCAGAACGACCACGTTTACATCCATCGCCTCGGGCGTTGCCTCCGGCGTCGGCTCGGGCGTCGCCGCCGCCGCGAGAGCGGCCTGCCGCGCCTCCCATTCCGCGCGCTCCCGCGCCTCGCGCAGCGGGCCGGGATCCCGCAGCAGCATCAGCGGGATCGCGATGTCCGGCGCATCCGCGTACTGGGGCAGCTCGCGCAGCAGCGTCCGGCGCAGGGTCATCCCCGCCGCCGTCAGCAGCCCCGCCAGCGCAAGGATGGCCAGCATGCAGGGAACGGCATAGAATTTTTTCTTTTTTTGTTTTCTCAATCCTGTCCCCTCCCCGTCTTAAAAGCTGAAGTACAGGAACGGGTCGCCCGCCGCGGTGGCCATGAAATAGACGCAGAGCCAGAACAGGCAGAAGAGCAGCGCCCAGGCCGCTCCGCCGCCGGAGATCTTCTTCCACAGCCGCGAAGGCAGCGGCGTGCTGCCGACAAGGCCGAGCGCGAGATAGGGCCAGCAGGCGCGCAGAACGTCCAGCCAGTCGCCCGGATTCACATTCGCTCCCCCGCCGCCGAAAAGCCGCGCGAAATACGCCGCGGCGCCCTGCGGCCCGTCGGTGATGAAAAAGACCCAGGACAGGCCGACGGCAAGAGGCACATAGAGATGCCCCAGCGCGGGCATCCTCTCGAGCGCACCGCCGTACAGCAGCCGCTCGCCCATGATGAGCAGGAACATCCACAGGCCCCAGAGAACGTAGTTCCAGCCCGCCCCGTGCCAGACGCCGGTGAGCAGCCAGACCGTGAGCGTCGAGAGCAGCATCCGGCCGAAGCCGTTCCGGCTGCCGCCCAGCGGGATATAGACGTAGGTCTTGAACCAGCGGCCCAGCGTGATGTGCCAGCGCCGCCAGAATTCGGAGATGCTCGTCGAGCAGTAGGGGTGGTTGAAGTTTTCCGGCAGGCGCATGCCCAGCATCTTTCCGAGACCGACGGCCATGCGGGAATAGCCCCAGAAATCGAAGTACAGTCGCAGCGCGTAGCCGAGCACGCCCAGCCACGCCAGCGGAACGGAGACCGCCTGCACGCCGCGCACGCGGATCTGGCCGAGTATGCCCGCGAGGTGGTCTGCGACGATCACTTTGCAGGCAAGGCCGAGGATGAATTCCTCCAGGCCCGCGTCCAGCCTTGTCCCGTTCCGCCTCGGGGCGGCGACCTCGCCCAGAAGCTCCTCCGGCTCCGCCAGCGGTCCGGAGAGCAGCTTGGGAAACATCAGCATGCCCGCGCTCACGCCGAGAGCCGTGGTCTCCCCGCCTCTCCAGGCGTAGACGAGCAGGGCGATCGCCTGAAAGGTGTAAAAGCTCAGCCCCAGGGGCAGCGGGAGCGTTTTCCCCGGCAGGAGCCCCGAGAGCTTCACCGCGGCGAGCGGCAGGGCCGTGACCGTCAGCCACAGGGCCAGCAGCCGCTTACGGCGCATCCGCTTGTTTTGGAAAAGCAGGCAGCCGGCCGCGCAGAAGGCCGTCATGCCGACGAGCGGCAGGACCTGCCGCACCGCGCCGTGCACGCCGAGGGCGTAAAAGACCAGACCGCCGACGCACAGCGCGAGCGCGCAGTATTTCCGCGGCAGCAGCCGATACAGTATGAAGAAGATCGGGAAAAACAGAAACAGGAAGCCAAAGCTGTTAAAGGCCATATCCGAGCGTTCCCTTTCGTGCG
>ONQJ01000063.1 GCA_900319935.1 uncultured Eubacteriales bacterium
CGAGCCGACCAATCACCTCGACGTCCGGGGGCGCGAGCTGGTCAGCCGCTACCTCAGCGGCAAGAAGGGCTTCATCCTCGTCAGCCACGACCGCGCCTTTCTCGACGGCTGCGTCGACCACATCCTCTCGATCAACCGCGCGGACATCGAGGTGCAGCGCGGGAACTTCTCGAGCTGGTGGGAGAACCGGCAGCGGCGGGACGCGTACGAGCTGGCCGAAAACGAACGCCTGAAAAAGGACATCCGCCGCCTGAAGGAGACCGCGCGCGAAAAGGCGCAGTGGTCCGACACGGCCGAGCGCCGCAAGAAGGGCGCGGAGAAGGCGAAGGCCGACAACGTCAAGGGCTGGGCGCCGCTGCAGGGGGCCAAGTCCAAAAAGCAGATGGCCCGCGCCAAGGCCATCGAGGGCCGTCTCGAGAGCGCGATCGAGGAGAAGGAGGGCCTGCTGAAAAACCGCGAGGAGACCGAGGCGCTCAAGCTCGCGCAGCTTCCCTTTTACACCGGGCGCCTCGTCGAACTGCGCGAGCTCTCCGTCGATTACGGCCCGGGGCCGCTCTTTTCCCCGCTCTCGCTCACGCTGCGGACGGGCGAGCGCGTCGCGCTCATCGGGCCCAACGGCTGCGGCAAATCGAGCGTCCTGAAGCTCGTCTGCGGGGAGGAGATCCCGCACACGGGCCTGGCCGAGACGGCGAGCCGGCTGAAGATCTCCTATGTGCCGCAGGACGGCTCCTTCCTCCGCGGAGACCTGAAGGACTTCGCGCGGGAGCGGGACATCGACGAGAGCCTGTTCAAGGCGATCCTGCGCAAGCTGGACTTTTCGCGCGTGCAGTTTGAAAAGGACATGGCGGATTTCAGCGCGGGACAGAAGAAAAAGGTGCTCATCGCGGCGAGCCTGTGCGAAAAGGCGCACCTGCACGTCTGGGACGAGCCGATGAACTACATCGACCTGTATTCGCGCATGCAGCTCGAGGACCTGATCCTGCGGTGCGCGCCGACGCTGCTCTTCGTCGAGCACGACCGCGCCTTCTGCGAACGGGTCGCGACGGCGACGGTAACGATTTGAAACTTTTTTGCGCGAAACGGGCAAAAAAGCCTTGACATTCCGTGAAATCCCGATATAATAATATGGCCTGTCAGTACGGGCAAATATCCTTGCTCCCGCCGCAGAGCGGGGGCCAAATGACCAGAAGGAGGTGCAACCATGGCAAAAGCAAGCGAAAAGTACGAGGTAATGTACATCATCAACCCCAATCTCTCCGAGGAGGAGACCGCGGCGGTTGTTGAGAAGTTCAAGGCACTTGTTGAGGCTAATGGTACGCTGGACGAGATCGAGGAGATGGGTAAGCGCAAGCTCGCTTACGAGATCAACTACATTTCCGAAGGCTACTATGTGCTGATGAAGTTCACCAGCGCCCCGGAATTCCCCGCGGAGCTGGACCGTATCCTCGGGATCACCGACGGCATCCTGCGCCGTCTGATCACCATGCGCGCGGAATAAGGAGAAGGACATGCTCAACCACATCACGATCATGGGCCGTCTCACCCGCGATCCGGAGCTGCGCATGACGCAGTCCCAGACGCAGGTCGCGTCCTTCACCCTCGCTGTCGACCGCGATTTCGGCGGCCGCGACGGCGGTGAGAAGCAGACCGATTTCATCGACTGCGTCGCGTGGCGTCAGACCGCCGAGTTCGTCGGCAAGTACTTCGCCAAGGGCCGCATGGCAGTCGTCTCCGGACGCCTGCAGAGCCGTAAATGGGAAGACCGTGACGGCAACAAGCGGACCAGCTGGGAAGTCGTCGCCGACAACGTCTACTTCGGCGAGAGCCGCCGCGACGGCGGAGATTCCGGTGAGAGAGGCAGCTATACGAGAGACTACGAAGCCCCGAAGAGCAGCCCCAAGCCGGCCGCTTCTCCCTTCGAGGATCTCGGCGGCGACGACGGCGAACTGCCGTTCTAATTAACAGAAGGAGGATACGAGCTAAAATGGCTTTCGATAAAAACAACCCCAAGACCCATAAGCGCAGAAAAGTCTGCCAGTTCTGTGTCGACAAGGCCACCTTTATCGACTACAAGGACACCGCGAAGCTCCGCCACTACCTGTCCGAGCGCGGCAAGATCCTGCCCCGCCGCACGACCGGTACCTGCGCGATGCACCAGCGCGAGCTGACCGAGGCGATCAAGCGTTCCCGCCAGATCGCTCTCCTGCCTTACGTTCTTGACTGAACTTCGGTACGCAAAACGCCCTTCCGTGGAGGAAGGGCGTTTTTTTAGTTTTAGGTAAACGCTGAATAAATACCGCTTCGGCGCTTTGCGGTCTTTTTCCGCCGCGATTTTGCCTCAAAAACTTGAAATACACAAAGTATTCCTGCGTTTTTTCGTCTTCATTGTGACGAAAAAATCCTCGCAAATCGCTTTCGCGGCATTTATTCATCGTTTACTTGGTTTTTTTGCTTTTGGGAATCCGGACGCGCGAGCGTCTAATACAGGCCCCGGACGGAGACCTCGCCGAAGCGCAGGGCCTCCTCCGCGCCGTCTTCCCAGCGCACGAGCAGGGAATAGTCGTCCCCGACCGAAAGCGCGCGGCCGCGGCGGCCGCCGACGAGCACTTCGCGCCCGGGGTTCAGACACAGACGGCGGTATTCCGCGAGCACCGCGCTCCCGCCGTCGGCGAGCCAGCCCGCGTACAGCGCGTCGAGCTGCGCCAGCAGCTCCGCGGCCAGGGCGTCGAGATCGACCGTCTTACCCGTCTGAGTGAAGATCGAGCCGGCGACGGGGCGCAGCTCCTCCGGAAAGGAGGGCGTGTTGGCGTTGACGCCGATCCCCACGATCACGCAGGGCCTTTCCGTGCCGAGCACGCTCTCGACGAGGATGCCGCAGATCTTCTTTCCGTCCAGCAGCACGTCGTTGGGCCACTTCACGCCGCAGGAGAGACCGCAGACGGCCTCGACCGCGCGGCAGACCGCGACCGCGGCCACGGGTGTGAGCGTCGGCAGGCGTTCCGGCTCGACCTCCGGGCGGCGCAGCACGGACAGGTACAGCCCGCCCTCGGGCGAGAGGAAGCCGCGGCCCGAGCGCCCGCGCCCCGCCGTCTGGGAAGCGGCGACGACGGCCGTGCCGTCCGCGGCGCTCTGCGAGAGGCGGCGCAGATACAGGTTGGTCGAATCGACGCTCTCCTCCCGGAGAAGAGGCGCGGCGCGGTCAAAGCGCGCAGCGCTCACAGCAGCTCTCCCGCGAGCGTCATGAACGCGTCCATCACCGCCGGCGAGGCGGCCGCGACGACGCTGCTCTTCTCGCCGCTGCAGGGCAGGGGCCTGCCCTCGGCCGTGAGACACACGCCGCCCGCCTCCTCGACGAGGAGCGCGCCCGCGGCATAGTCCCACAGCGAGAGCCACAGCTCGAAGCTCAGGCCCGCGCGTCCGGCGGCGACGCTGCACAGATCCAGCTCCGCCGTGCCCTCGCGCCGCAGGTCGAGGCTGTGCTCAAACACCTTCCTCGCCAGCGAAAAGGTTTTTTCGGCCAGATCGACGCGGTAGGGCGAGGTGCCGAAGCAGACCACGGAGTTTTCCAAATCGTCTGCCGCCGTGCGAATGGGGCGGCCGTTGAGAAAAGCGCCCCCGCCGCGCACGGCGTGGAACAGCTCGTCGAGATAGGGGTTGTAGACCGCGGCGGCCAGCGTCTTTCCGTACGAGGCGTAGGCCACGGCGATGCAGCTGTGGGAGAAGCCGCGCACGAAGTTCATCGTCCCGTCGATCGGGTCGATGATGAAGACGTGCTCGCTCTCGAGCTTTTCCTGCTCGCCGAGCTCCTCGCAGAAGAAGTGCGCCTCCGGCACGGCGGCGCGCAGCTCGCCGATGAGCTGCTCCTGCACGCGGCGGTCGTATTCGGTCACGACGTCGCGCGCCCCGGTCTTGTTTTCGGTGAGGATATCGTGCGCCTGCAGCATCAGGGCGGCGGCCCGGCGCTCGGCTTGGCACATGAGAAGGCAGATCTCGTTGACAGTCATGGCAGATAAACCATCCTTGAAAAGGTTTTCGATCAAGTATATCACTTCCCGAAGGGAAAAGAAAGAGGAGGAGAGGAAAATGAAATTCGTCCCCTACGGCAAGCTCTCGAAAAAGAAGAAGCGAGAGCTCAACCGTGCGCGCCGCGGCGGCTGGGGCGGCATGAGCCCCGTCACGCGACGCGGGGAAAACCCGAAGGCGTACAAACGAAAAAAGATCCGGCTTTCCGATCTGAGCGGAGAGCTGGATCTTTTTTCGCGGCGGTTACAAAACAAAGTCCTTTTAATAGGACAATGATTTTGCTATAATGGACGCGGGAACACGCATAACAACGCGAAAACGGGAGAAAAGAGGCGACGAACATGGCCAGATCCCAGAAGCAGAAGCTCAAGCTGCTGTATCTGATGCAGTATCTCACGCAGCACTCCGACGAGGCGCACCCCGTCGGCATCGCGCAGATGGTGGAGATGCTCGCCGAGAGAGGCATCCTCGCCGAGCGCAAGAGCCTTTACGCCGATCTCGAGGCGCTGCGGGAGTTCGGGCTGGATATCGTGCAGGCGCGCGGCAAGACCGTGGGCTATTACGTCGGCACGCGGGACTTCGAGCTGCCCGAGCTCAAGCTGCTCGTCGACAGCGTGCAGTCCTCCAAGTTCATCACCCAGCGCAAGACCCTCGCGCTCATCCGCAAGATCGAGAGTCTGGCCAGCGTGCATGACGCGGCTGCCCTGCAGCGGCAGGTCTACGTCCGCAACCGCGTCAAGAGCATGAACGAGAGCGTCTACTACAACGTCGACGAGATCTCCTCGGCCATCACGGCGGACAGGAAGATCCGCTTTCTGTACTTCGAGTACACGGTGAAGAAGGAGCGGCGCTACCGCCACGACGGCGCCTTTTACGAAGTAAGCCCCTACGCGCTGATGTGGGACGACGAGAACTACTACATGCTCGCCTACGACGCCGCGACCGCGTCGATCCGCCACTACCGCGTGGACAAGATGGCGCAGATCTCGACGCTCGAGAGCTTCCGCGACGGCAAGGAGGCCTTCCGGAAGGTGGACATGTCGGCCTATTCGAAGAAGGTCTTCGGCATGTTCGCCGGCGAGGCCGAGACCGTCCGCCTGCGCTTTTCCAATCATCTCGCCGGCGCGGTGATCGACCGCTTCGGCCGCGACGTGATGCTCATCCGCGAGGACGACGAGCACTTCTCCGTCTCGATCGAGGCCGTGGTCAGCCCGCAGTTCTACGCCTGGGTCTTCGGCTTCGGCGCGGAGGCGGAGATCCTCTCGCCCGCGAAGGTGCGCGAAGGGATGGCGGAGATGGCCCGCGGCGTGCTGGGCCTGTACGGGACGGGAAAATAGTTTTTAGTTTTTAGGGTTTAGTTTTCAGGGGACGGGGGACGAGGACCCGCCCCTGCGCAGGGGGATCCGTGAGGAAAGAGGTGTTCTTATGGCCCAGCGAACGATACACTATCTCATCGGCGAGGAGCTCATCGGCATGGGCGTGCGCGACGTCGACCGCTTCCGCGTCGGCAATCTGCTGCCCGACGCGATCGAGGATCTGATCTATCGCCCGCTGACGCACTATCAGGTCGACGTGCCGATCGACGGAGGGAGCGCGCGCTTTTCCGATTTCGAGCGCTTCCGCCGCGAATTCGCCCCGCTCGTCGAGACCGACGGGCTGTACCTGGGCTATTATCTGCACCTTGTCGAGGACGCCTGCTACCGCATGTTCTGGAAGAAGATCGGCTTCGCCGACCGGCAGATGACGCGCGAAAAGGTCGCGGTGCTGCACAACGACTACCACCTGCTCAACGCCTATATCGTCCGCAGCCGCGGCCTGCGCGACGAGATCGTTTTCCCCGATCATTTCGAGCGCGAGCCGATCAACCGGATCTATCCCTTTCTGCTCAGGGACTTCCTCGACGAGATGCGCGGCGACTTTTCCGAGGATCCCAAGGGGACGACGCACTATATGACCGAGGCGCTGCTGGAAGAATATCTCAACGACGCGACGCCGGTCTGCCGCGAGGCGCTGCGGCGCATCCTCGCGGGGGAAGAGCCGCTGGATGCGCGAACGCTGACATGGTAAGGAGAAGAAGATGAAGGAAATCAAAAAACTCGGCTTCTGCGGGGTGGACTGCTCCGCGTGCCCCGATTATCTGGACGGGAAATGCCCCGACTGCCGCCGGACGATCTGGGAGGAAGGATGCGCCTGCACGCCCGTGGAATGCTGCAAAAAGAAAAAGATCGACTGCTGCGGACAGTGCGTCGTCTTCCCCTGTGAGATGATGCTGTCCTTTTACGAAGAGTCCGACAGTCACCGTGAAGCCCTCGCGCGGATGAAAAAGCTCCGGGCGCTGCGCTTTTTCACGCTCCGGGAATGCCCGGAGCTGAAAGAAAAGGCCGCGGCCTGGTTCAGCGGCAAATGGGGCGTGCCGGAGGAGGCGTACCTTGAGTGCATGGAAGCCTACCTCTCCGGCGAGACGGAATACGGCTGGTATCTCTGCCTTGACGGCGGGGAGATCGTCGGCGGTCTGGGCGTGATCGAAAACGACTTCCACGACCGCAAGGACCTCTTTCCCAACGTCTGCGCCGTCTATACCGAGGAGGCGTACCGCGGCCGCGGCGTCGCGGGGCGGCTGCTGGACCTCGCGGTGGAGGATCAGCGCGCGCACGGCGTCAGCCCGGTCTATCTCGTCACGGACCACACGGGCTTTTACGAGCGCTACGGCTGGGAGTTCTTCTGCCTCGCGCAGGGCGACGGCGAGGACCACCCGACGAGGCTGTATATCCACCGATAGGAGAAAGCCATGACGATCGTTCCTTACGATGAGAAATACCGCGACGATATGATCTTTATGATCCTGCAGGCCAAGGACGCGCTGGGCAGAGTGCCGCGGCTCAACGAGGATCTGTTGGATATCCGCGCCAACTACCTCGAGCGCGGGGATGAATTCTGGCTTGCCCTCGACGAGGACGGGCGCGTGATCGGCTCGGTGGGCTATTCGCGCGTCCCCGAGACTAAGGAGGCTGTCGTCCATCGGCTGTACGTCAAGGCGTCACTGAAGCATAGGGGCGTCGGCACGGCGCTGCTCCAAACGGCGGAGGAAGGCATGCGCCGCAAGGGGATCACGCTCTCGAGGCTGCATCTCGGCGAGCCGAGGGAGCAGTGGTTCGAGAGCTACGCCTTTTATCCCAAGCACGGCTACCGCGAGATCGCGCCGCGCTGTATGATCAAGGAGCTGTGAGGATGAAGATGAGCGTCACGATCAAAAAGATGGAGACCGACGCGGAGATACGCGGCAAAGCCCTCGTACACTGGCGCGCGTGGCACGAAGCCTACGCGGGGCTGGTCTCGCAGGACTTTCTCGACAAGCTGACGCTCGAGCGCTGTGAGAAGATGGCCTTCAGCTGGCCGGACAACACGGTCGTGGCAAAGGACGGCGAGCGCGTGCTCGGCTTTGTCGCCTGGGGCGATCGCGGCGAGGAGGTCCCCGGGATCGGGGAGATCTTCGCGCTGTACGTCGCGAGCGAGTACTACGGCACGGGCGTCGCGCAGCGGCTGATGGACGCCGGGCTCGAGCGGCTGCGGGACTATCCGACGGTCTGCCTGTGGGTACTGAAGGAGAATAAGCGGGCCATCCGTTTTTATGAAAAGTGCGGCTTCCGCCCCGACGGGACGGAGGAGTATCACGCGAACCTCGCCGCCGAGGAGATACGGATGACGCTGGAGAGAAAAACACGGCCGCAGGGAGCACGCCCCGCGCCATATGATGAAAAAGCTGGTAGCTGACCGGCCCGGTCGACGTTCGTTTTCTCTTTGCCCGCGCAAAGGACGGGAGGAAACACTTCTATTTGCCCTGGGAGGTGTCCATTTTCTCTTTGCTCGTGCAAAGAGAAAGTGGACAAAAAGAGAAAGCACGCCAAAGGGGGGAAGATTCCGATTTCTTCCCCCCTTTGGAATCTGAAACGGCAAAGGAGGGGACTTCTCCCCTCCTTTGATTCACCCCGACATTGTGCTGATTTGAGAGATACACGCCAAAGAAGGACATTTCCGCAGGTGCGGCAGTCGCCGCACCTGTTTTCCCCGCGGGGGGACGGGAGAGCGAAGACGCTATCACCTGCATGTGAAGACGGACGGATCGCGCCTTCTGTGGCTGCCGTCCCAGTTTTTCCGTTGAGGGCGGAACGTCGAGGGCGCCGTCCCCTACATACGTACAGTGTTTGATTACGTGATCAGGGGCTGCGTCTGCAGCCCCTGCGAGAAACGATATTCAGAGGCAGAAAGCTTTCAACCCAGCACAGCGGAGGGGAGATTTGAAAGAGGGGATAAGCCCCTCTTTCATCGTTTCAATTAGGGGAGTCAAGAGGGGGAAGAAATCGAAATCTTCCCCCTCTTGTGTC
>ONQJ01000064.1:0-2619 GCA_900319935.1 uncultured Eubacteriales bacterium
GCTCATCTCGCCGCGCAGAACGGCAGCGGCGGCCATGGTGGCGTCGATGAGGGGCTTGTAGCCGGTGCAGCGGCAGAGGTTGCGCTGCTTGTTGAACCAGTCGCGGACCTCCTCGCGGGTCGGGTTCGGGTTGTTCTCAAGAAGGACTTTCGCGCTGATGATGAAGCCGGGCGTGCAGAAGCCGCACTGCGCGCAGCCGAAGGCCATCCACGCGACCTGCAGCGGGTGCATATCGGTCAGGGTGCCGACGCCTTCGATCGTGGTGATCTCGGCGTTATCGGGGATCTTGCTCATCTTGAAGATACAGGCCTTGGTGACCTTGCCGTTCACGATGACGTTGCAGGCGCCGCAGTGGCCCTCGCCGCAGCCGATCTTGCAGCCGGTCAGCAGCAGGTGCTCGCGCAGCACGGTCGCCAGGGTCTCGTCCTTGCAGAGGACCAGATTCCGGGTAACGCCGTTGATGACAAGCGTTTTCTTGATCATGTGTTTTCCTCCTGATATAAAAATATTTTATATGTGCCCTCTTAAGGGATTTGCGCGCCTTAAGGGATTTGCGCGCAGATCAATGACTGTGGCCGCCGCAGGGGTCGTGGTCCGGGCCCTTGCCCGTGAGATCCTTCATGCGCTCGATGCCGCGCGCCGAAAGGAACACGAGCTGGGAGATGCTGCCGTCCATGTTCTCGCCGCGCAGACGCAGGAAGTTGGCGTTTTCATAATAATCGATCGGCAGCTCGCGGCGGTAGACCTCACCGCTCTGCCTGTCCGTGATCTCGACGATCACGCTGTCGGCCATCAGTTCGAATACTTCGTCTTTTTCGTCCATGAAACACTTTCCCTTCTACACTTCTATCCGATCATATTGTACCCCCGCGGCCCGCCTCCTTTCAATTTATAAAAAAAAGCAACTCGCAGAAATTGCGAATTGCTTTTTGGCAAAAGCTCACAAAATTTGAAGGGCTTTTTTTACGTTTCCGTCTATAAACCGGCATTATCTGGGAATGACCAGCGTGCCGTTCAGATCGCACAGCGGCACGGCGGGAAGAGCGCGGCCGAGCTCGGCCTCATAGCGCTCCAGGGCGCGCGCGACGCCCGGCAGGCGCGGCGAGGCCCAGTCGTGCAGCAGCAGGAAGCCGCCCGGCGAAAGCCGCGGATAGAAGAAGCGCAGCCCCGCGAGCGTGCTCTCCTCAAGGTCCGCGTCGAGCGAGACGAGAGCGAAGCGCTCGTCCTCCAGGCCGGCGGCCGTGGCCGGGAAAAGCCCGGGGCGCAAAACGGCCCGCCCGGGGTGCGGAAGCAGGGAGAGCACCCGCGCGGCGCTCGTGTTCCTGTGCGCCGCCGTGAAGCCCTCGCCCTCTCCGGCCGCCTCCGCCTCATCAAAGCCCGCGAAGGTGTCGAAGAGGTAGAGCGTCCGATCTGGAAGCAGGGCGTTGATGCAGCGGGCGAAGGCGCCGCGGTAGACGCCGAGCTCCGCCGCCGCGCCGCCGACCGGGCCGAGGCGGCGGCAGATCGCCTCGAGCGTGCGCACGCGCACATAGTCGTTTTCCAGATCCTTTTCCTCCAGCGCGCCGTCCCCCGCCCACAGCGGGTCGCGCACGGCGCGCTGCGGCGCGCGCAGCGCGGCGAGGAGCTCCGCGTCGAGGAGGCCTTCGACGGAGGAATAGCCGCGGTTGCGGTCTTCAAGGCGCCAGTTGCCGCGCGCGAAAAAGAGCTTGTCTTCCCCGATCCCCAGCGCGGTGCAGCGCGCGGCGATCTCCTCCGCGCGGCGGCTCGCGACGACGATGAGGTCGATCTCCCGCCCCGCGAGCTCCTCCGGGCGGAGCACCGGGCGGCCGAGGAAGCTTTCGGAATGCGGCTCGCTGTCGATAAAGGCGGCGACAAGGGACGCGTCGAGCCCGCGGTCGATCAGATCGCCCGCGCCGCAGCCCGTGCCCCAGATATAGAGCTTCATGTTTCTCTCCCCTCCCGGCGTTCTTTTGTTCAATAGTATGTCAAAAAAGGCCAAAAGTAAAGACGCTCTTTACTTTTGCGCCGAAAGCGTTTATACTTCAGATATTCGATAATTATTTTTTTGCAACTCGTTTTCGGATGTAATTCGTAGGCAAGGGAGCGTGAAACTATGCAGATCGGCGCGGTGATCGTCGCGGCGGGCATGTCGTCGCGGATGGGTGATTTCAAACCCATGCTGAATATCGGATCCATCTCTATCGCGCAGCGGATCGTCGCCACCTTCCACCAGGCGGGTGTGACGAAGATCGCCGTGGTCACGGGCTACAACGCCCCCCTGCTCGAGCGGCACCTGGCCAACAGCGGTCTGGTCTTTCTGCGCAACGAGGATTACGCGAGCACGCAGATGTTCGACTCGGCCAAGATCGGCCTTGCGTATCTGCGCGACAAGTGCGAGCGGATCCTCTTTACTCCCGTGGACATCCCGCTCTTTACGGCCATGACGGTCACGGAGCTGATCGAGTCCGGCGCGGAGCTGTGCTGCCCCGTGTGCGAGGGCAGGACCGGGCATCCCCTGCTGATCGCCTCGTCCCTGGTGGACGCGATCCTCGCCGATTCCGGCGAAGGCGGGCTGCAGGGCGCGATCGCGCGCTGCGGCGCCGAGATGCTGCAGATCCC
>ONQJ01000064.1:2693-11470 GCA_900319935.1 uncultured Eubacteriales bacterium
TCGGTGCGCAGCGCCTGCCAGCGCATGCAGATCTCCTATTCGACGGGCTGGAACATCATCCGCGCGCTCGAGAGCCAGCTGCACTTCCCGCTGCTCGAACGCAGCCAGGGCGGCGCGAGCGGCGGCGAGAGCCGTCTGACGGAAAAGGGCAAGCGGCTGTTGGGCTGCTACGAGCGTTTTTCCGAGGAGCTGCGGCAGCAGGCTTCCGCTCTGTTTGAGCAGTACTTCCGCGACGAGCTGTGATGAGGACGCTGTATCTCATCCGCCACGCGATGCCGGACATCCCTTTGGGCGAGCGCTGGTGCGTCGGCGGAAGGAGCGATTTTCCCCTGGGGGCGATCGGCCGGCTGCAGGCCGCGCTGCTGCCCTTCGCGCCGGAGCTGCGGGACGTGACGGCGGTGTACTGCAGCGCGCTCACCCGCGCGAGGCAGACCGCCGCAGCCCTCTGCGCCGCGCCGACGGTCGTGCCGGGCCTCGAAGAGCAGGACATGGGCGAGTGGGACGGACTGTCCTTCGCCGCGATCAGGGAAAAGTTCCCCGCGCTCTACACCGCGCGGGAAAAAGACCCCACGCTGATGCCCGCCGGGGCGGAAAACGAATCGGAGGTCCGCGCGCGCATGGAGACGGCGCTGCGGCGCATCCTCGCCGAGAGCGAAGGAGAGCTCGCCGCCGTCAGCCACAAGGGCGCGATCGCGAGCCTGCTCGGGAGCCGGGAAGGGCTGGAATACACCTCGCTGACGAGACTGCGCTTTGAAGGCGAAAGGCTACTGTCCTTCGAGCTGCTCGGCGCGCCGCGGCCCGCGCTCACGGACGAGGTCTGCGAGGCGCTGCTCTCCGCCGCCGGAGCGGACGAGGCGCTGCGCGCTCACTGCCGCGCCGTGGCCGCGCTCGCGGACGAGCTCGGCGAGGCGCTGCGGGAAAAGGGCGCGCCGCTCGACGCGGACGCGCTGCACGCAGCCGCGCTGCTGCACGACATCGCGCGTGGAGAACCCGACCACGCCGCGCGCGGCGCGCGGCGGCTCGGCGCGCTCGGCTATCCGGGGATCGCGGAGATCGTCCGGCAGCACCACGAACTTGAGAGCGCGGCCCTCGACGAGGCCGCCGTCGTATACCTCGCGGACAAGGCCGTGCGCGGCGCGCGGCGCGTTCCGATCGACGAGCGCTTTGCCGCGTCCGCCGCGAAGTGCACGACGCCGGAGGCGATCGAGGCACACGCGCGCAGATACGCCGCGGCGAAGAAATGGAGAGACGAGATCAACAGGCTCTGCGGAGCGGAGCTGATCCGATAACAGAGGAAGAGAGAGGTCAGACCATGAAACTGATGCGCACCCAGGACGCGGTGGGGCATATGCTCTGCCACGACATCACGCAGATCATCAAGGACGAAAAAAAAGGCCCCGTGTTCCGCAAGGGACACATCATCCGCGAGGAGGACGTGCCCGTGCTGCTGAGCGTGGGCAAGGACCATATCTACATCTGGGAAAACAACGAGAACATGCTGCATGAGGACGACGCGGCCGAGGTGCTGCGCTCGCTCTGCCAGAACGAGCACATGCACGCCTCCGAGCCGAAGGAGGGCAAGATCGAGCTTATCGCCGACATCGACGGGCTGCTGCTCGTCGACGTGGAGCGCCTGCGCACGATCAACTCGCTCGGCGAGATGATGATCGCCACGCGCGCCTCGGGCTTCGTGGTGCGAAAGGGCGAGAAGCTCGCCGCCATGCGCGTGATCCCGCTGATCATCGAAAAGGAAAAGATGGAGCGCGCCAAAGAGGCCGTGGGCGGCGAGCCGCTTTTGAAGCTCGTGCCGCTCAAGGCCAAGAAGGTCGGCGTCGTCACGACCGGCAACGAGGTCTTCTACGGCCGCATTCAGGACACCTTCACGCCCGTCATCGTCGAGAAGCTCAAAGAGTTCGGCGGCAGCGTGATGACGGAGCACGTGACTTTGAACGACGACCACGAGAAGATCACCGCCGCGATCCTCGAAATGCTCTCAAAGGGCTGCGAGATGGTCGTGTGCAGCGGCGGCATGAGCGTGGACCCCGACGACCGCACGCCGCTGGCGATCAAGAACACCGGCGCGAACATCGTCTCCTACGGCTCGCCGGTGCTGCCCGGCGCGATGTTCCTCGTCTCCTATATGCCCGACGGGCGGCCCGTGTGCGGCCTGCCCGGCTGCGTGATGTACGCGCGGCGCACGATCTTCGATCTGCTGCTGCCCTATCTCGTGACGGACACGCCGATCACGCGCGAGCACCTCGCCGCGCTCGGCCACGGCGGACTGTGCCTGAACTGCAAGGTCTGCCACTTCCCGAACTGCGGCTTCGGCAAGGGGACATGACTGCTTTCAAAGCTCAGAGAGCTTTGAAAGCAATAGCTGCGGCCTGACCGCGCGCGCTCGCTTGCGTGAGACGCTCGCACACTTGCAGGCCGAGAAGTGTTTTTCGCGAGGTACACGCCCCCGCGAAAAACGATCGGATGTGTTTTCGTCTGCGGACGAAAATCAGAGGGGCGACCCCTCTGAACTCCCCCTTTCTTTTCATCTGTATATGAACACGTAAAGCCGTGTTTGTATAAATACATTTCCCTGAAAAACGGGAAAAGGAGACAGAAGAAATGAAAAAAATCCCAGCATTGCTGCTGGCGCTCTGCATGATCTTTGCGCTGGCAGCCTGCGGCCAACAGGCCGCGCCCGCAACACCCGCTCCGGCGGCCGAACAGCCGGCAGAGCAGACCGCAGCCGGAGAGCCGGCTCCCGCCGAAGAGCCCGCGCCCGCGCCGGAAGAGGTCGAGCTCGTCGTCTTCGCCGCCGCCTCGATGACCGAGACGATGACGGAGATCAAGGCCATGTACGAGGCCGCCAATCCCGGCGTGACCATCACTTACAACTTCGACTCCTCCGGCACGCTGAAGACCCAGATCCAGGAGGGTGCGGAATGCGATCTGTTCATTTCCGCCGCTCCCAAGCAGATGAACGCGCTCGACGTATCCTGCGACGCGGAGAAGAACCCCGACGGGCTCGACTTCGTGCTGCAGGGCAGCCGCGTGAATCTGCTGGAGAACAAGGTCGCCCTGGTCGTCCCCGAGGGCAATCCCAAGGGCATCGAGAGCTTTGACCAGCTGATCGAGGCGCTCAAGGCCGGCGACATCCTCTTCGCCATGGGCAACAGCGACGTGCCCGTCGGCCAGTACACGCAGAAGATCCTCGCCTTCTACGAGCTGAAGGAGGAGGAGCTGGCCGCCAAGGGTCTCATCACCTACGGCACCAACGTCAAGGAGGTCACCACCCAGGTCTCCGAGGCCAGCGTGGACTGCGGCGTCGTATACGCCACCGACGCCTTCAGCGCGGGCCTCACGATCGTGGACACCGCCACGAAGGACATGTGCGGCCAGGTCATCTATCCCGCCGCCGTGCTGAACGTCAGCAAGCATCCCGAGGCCGCCCAGGCCTTCCTCGATTACCTCAGAGGCCCCGAAGCCGCCGCCGTCTTCGAAAGCGTCGGCTTCTCCCCGGCCGCCTGAGCATATCCGTAACCTGAAGCGGACGGCGCTTTTTACGCGCCGTCCGCACACCCGGGAGTGTCATCTATGAGTTTCGACTGGTATCCGCTGTGGAACTCGCTGCGCATCGCGGCGATCAGCTGCGTGCTGGTGTTCTTCACGGGGATCTTTTTCGCCTACTACGCGGCGCGGCTGCCGCGCACGGTCAAGGGCGTGCTGGACGTGATCCTCACGCTGCCGATGGTGCTGCCGCCGACGGTCTGCGGTTATTTCCTGCTGCTCGTCTTCGGCGTGAAGCGCCCGCTGGGCATCTTTCTGCTGCAGTTCGGGATCAAGTTCGTCATGACCTGGTACGGCGGCGTGCTCGCCGCGGCGGTCGTGGCCTTCCCGCTGATGTACCGCACGGCCCGCGGCGCCTTTGAGAGCTTCGACAAGACCCTTGCCTACTCCGGCCAGACGCTGGGGCTTTCCAACACCTATATCTTCTGGCGCATCCGCATGCCCGCCTGCCGGCAGGGCATCCTGGCCGGAACGGTGCTGGCCTTTGCCCGCGCGCTCGGCGAGTACGGCGCGACGAGCATGCTCATCGGCTATACGCCCGGCAAGACCGCCACGATCTCGACGACGGTCTATCAGCTCTGGCGCACGAACGACGAGAAGGGCGCGATGTTCTGGGTGCTGATCAACCTCGCGATCAGCACGGTCGTGCTGCTGAGCGTGAACATGCTCGAGGCCCGGCAGAAGAAGGCGGTGAAGGCATGAGTCTGAGCGTCGACATCCGCAAGCGGCTCGGCAGCTTCACGCTGGACGTGAGCTTCACGGCCGAGAGGGGGATCACCTCCCTGCTCGGCGCTTCGGGCTGTGGCAAGAGCATGACCTTGAAGTGCATCGCGGGCATTGAAAAGCCCGACGAGGGGCGCATCACGCTCGACGGGCGGGTGCTCTTCGATTCGGAGAAAAAGATCAATCTGCCGCCGCAGGCGCGGCGCGTGGGCTATCTGTTCCAGAACTACGCGCTCTTCCCCAACATGACGGTAGCTCAGAACATCCTCTGCGGCCTCAACCGGGAAAAGGACCGCTCGGCAAAGGAGCGGCGGCTGCGCGAGATCCTGCGCATGATGCAGCTCGAGGGGCTGGAAGAAAGAAAACCCGCCCAGCTCTCCGGCGGGCAGCAGCAGCGCGTCGCGCTCGCGCGCATCCTCGTCAGCGACCCGCAGATCCTGCTGCTCGACGAGCCCTTCTCGGCGCTCGACGGACACCTGCGCGACTCGCTGAAGGTGGAGATGCGCGATCTTCTGGAGCGCTTCGGGCGCGAAGTGCTGATGGTCACGCACGACCGCAACGAGGCCTACAATATGAGCCGCGAGATCGCCGTGATGGACAGGGGGCGGCTGCTCGCCGTCAAGCCCACGAAGGCGCTCTTTGCCGATCCGGGCAGCGTGCAGGCCGCGATCCTTACCGGCTGCAAGAACATCGCCGCGGCCAGGCGCGTCGGCGAGCACACGGTGGAGGTCCCCGGATGGGGCGTCCGCCTCGAAACGAAGCAGCGCGTGGAGGAGGGCCTCTGCGCCGTCGGCATCCGCGCGCACTATTTCAATCCCTCCGCGGCGCAGAACCGCTTTGCGGTCCGCTTCGTCGAGGAGATGGAGGAGCCCTTCGAGACGATCATCCAGTTCCGCTATGCCGCGCAGAGCGACCAGAGCCCCGCGATCTGGTGGCGGCTCGGGAAGGACAAGCGGCCGCAGGAGTTTCCGAAGGAGCTCGGCGTCGCCGCGGTAAACATCTTATTGCTTTACGAATGAACAAAGGTCCCTCATCCGTCAGCCGTTCGGCAACCGCTCGAAGGGACGTACGCCCCTCATCCGTCAGCCGTTCGGCAACCGCTCGAAGGGACGTACGCCCCTCATCCGTCAGCCGTTCGGCTGACACCTTCCCCCAAGGGGGAAGGCTATAATGAAAGGAGATTTAAAAATATGAAAATCAGCGCGAGAAATCAGTTCAAGGGCAAGATCGTCGGCATCCAGGAGGGCGCCGTCAACGGCATCGTCAAGATCGACATCGGCGGCGGCAACGTCATGAGCGCCACGATCTCGATGAACGCGATCCGCGAGCTCGGTCTCGAGGTCGGCAAGGAGGCCTACGCCATCGTCAAGGCCACCTCCGTCATGGTCGGCGTGGATCACTGAAAAAACTGATACAGCAAAAGGCAGGCCCTGTCGGGCCTGCCTTTTTTATTTGCCGTTACCGCCCCGTCAGCGAGAGCGGGAGCTCCATGCGGTTCGCCTCCAGCAGCGCGCGGTCGCGCAGGAGCTCCTTCGCCGGGCCGTCGGCGGCGATGCGCCCGTTCGACAGCAGGATCACGCGCCCGCAGGTGTCGAGGATCAGATCGAGGTCGTGCGAGGTGATGAGCTTGGTCTGGCTCAGCTCCCGGATCGTGTTGATGACGAGACGGCGGTTATACGGGTCGAGCGCGGAGCTCGGCTCGTCCATCAGGATCGCCTCGGGCTCCATGGCCAGGATCGTGGCGATGGCCGCCATGCGCTTTTCGCCGCCGGAGATCTTGTGGTTGTAGCGGTGCTTGAGATCCTCCAGATGAAGCCTTGCAAGCACGGCGTCCACGCGCGCGTCGGCCTCCTCGCGCGAGAGCATGTAGTTCAGCGGCGCGAAGATCATGTCCTCGTAGACCGTGGGCATGAACATCTGGTTGTCGGAGTTCTGCAGCACGAAGCCGAGCTTTTTTCTGATCTCGCCGAGCGTGTCGCGTTTGACCTCGACGCCGTCGACGAGGATCTTTCCCTCGCCCTGCAGCAGCCCCAGCAGCAGCTTCATTACCGTGGATTTGCCCGCGCCGTTCGCGCCGATGAGGCCCACGGCCTCGCCGTCTTCTATGCGGAAACTCAGATCCCGCAATACCGGGCGGCCCTTTTCGTAGGCAAAGCTCACATTCTGAAATTCGATCATCTCTCTCACCTCACGATCGCGGAGCCGAGCAGCTGCGCCACGGGCACGAAGCGCAGCAGCAGGAAAACGAGGATGCAGCCGAGCATATACAGCGCGTCCCGCGCCCGGAAGGGCTTGACGTCCGCGTAGTGGAAATGCTGGTGGTAGCCGCGCAGCAGCATGCTGGCGTAGAGCTCCTGCGCGCGGTCCATGCTGCGCAGCAGCAGCTGGCCGAGGAAGGAGCCCCAGGCCGAGATGTGGATCCCCTTCTGTCCCGGCGCGCGCAGATGGTAGGCGTCGGTCATGATCGCGAGCTCCTCGGTCATCACGCCGACATAGCGATAGGTCAGCAGCAGGAGCGTGACGAGCAGCTTCGGCACGTGCAGCTGACGCAGCGCGGCGCACAGAAGGTCGATCGGCGTGGTCGCCATCAGCAGGAAGGAGGCCATCAGGCAGTAGAGGCCCTTGAGCATCAGCGTGAGCATCGACACCACGCCGCCCGTGACCGCGAGCGCGCCGAGGCGCAGCACGACCGTCTTGTCGAAGAAGGGGTTGAACAGGCCCACCGCCATGACCAGCGGCAGCACGATGCGCAGCTTGTAAAAGCAGCTGCGGACCTCGATCCCGCTCAGCTGGAAGAGCAGGACCGGCCAGAGCAGCATCGGAACGAGGCCGCCCAGGTCGTACTTGTCGAAGGAGAGCGTGACAAGGATGTATGCGATTGTGGCGATCAGCTTCGCCGCGGGGTGCAGCGCGTGGATCGGCGAGGAGCGCGCGGCGAGCTCGTCCATCTCGGCAAGCTCGTGCAGCGCCTTTTGCATCTTGTTCATGGCAGTTCCTTCAAACAGACGGATAAGGGGCGTCGTCAGACGCCCCTTTCCTTATGATTAGATAAGCCAAGGACTCAAGTCGTTTTCTTTTTCCGGAAGAAGCCGCCGGCGAGACACACGAGGATCGCCGCGCCCGCGACCATCGCGGAGCCGACGATGCCCGAGACCGTGGTGCCCACGGGCGTGTCGTTGTCCGAGAAGGCGTAATCCGGCAGGAAGGCGGTCTTGTCCTGGATCGCGCCGGCCGTGTCGGCCGCGGCGCTCTCGACGCCGTAGGTCTCCTCGTCGAGGCCCATGTTCTCGGCGTAGCCCTCCTCGGCGTTGCCGAAGAGCGCCCACTCGAGACCGTCCGGGTTGGAGCTGGCCAGCAGGCTCAGCCCGCCGCCGACGACGAGCACCACGACCGCCAGGATCGCGACGACCGCTTTGAGCGAGCGCTTCGAGCTCTCGCCCTCGGCGGGCTCGAGGCCCTGGAGCAGCTCGGGCCGGGACTCATAGACGAAGAGCAGCACGGCGGAGGTGATCAGGCCCTCGACCAGGCCGATGGCCAGATGGATGGGCTGCATCAGCGCGACGAAGGCGCCGAAGGGCAGCTCGGTGATGCCGGAGAGGCTGGTCTCCAGCACGACGGAGAAGGCGCCGAGCTGCAGCCGAGGATCGACGCGGCGACGATGCGGCCGCGCTGCGCGCTCTTGCCCTCGCCGAAGAGCTTGCTGCGCATGATCGGGCGCCAGATCAGGAAGTAACCGACGAAGCAGCCGTAAAACGCCATGTTCCAGACGTTCGCGCCCAAAGCCATCAGGCCGCCGTCGGCAAAGAAGAGACATTGGATCGCCAGGATCACGATCATCGACAGGAAGCCCGCATAGGGCCCTAGCAGCGCGGAGAGCAGCATGCCGCCGCACATGTGGCCCGAGGAGCCCGTGCCGGGGATCGTGTAGTTGATCATCTGGCCCGCGAAGACCAGCGCGGCCGTGACCGCCATGACGGGCAGTTTCTGCGGCTCGTCATCCTTTTTGAGCTTGTGGATCGATACGCCGGCCGCGGCGCCGGAGGCCACGTACATCGTCGCGGCGACGGCGGGTGCCAGCAGGGCGTCTGCCATATGCATGAACAACACTCCTTCGCTTTTGTGTCGTCATCAGTATACGGCCGCCTTTTTTCGCCCGCAAGCCCCCCGGGGGGATAGAATTTTCAAGGGCGGGGACCGCTTCGACGCGATCCCCGCCCCGTTTTTCTTGTTACATCCTCAACCTGTTTTCGCCGAGCTTTTCCGCCCGCTTTGCCCGCACGCGGTCGGCGATCGCGAAGGGCGTCGTGACGAGCGCCATGTAGGGCACGAGGATCAGCAGGGCCGGGATCAGATACAGGAAGGGCACGGGGATCCACCTGTAGAAGATCTCGAGAAGGAAGTTGCCCTCGGTCTCGACCGAGAAGAAGTAGTTGGCCTTGGGGTGCAGACCGCTCCAGCGCAGGAGCATGTTCACGCCGAAGATCGCGAGCGCG
>ONQJ01000101.1 GCA_900319935.1 uncultured Eubacteriales bacterium
GAGCCGCTCGGCCAGCTACTTCGAGTCCGGCATGGGCCGCGGCATGGGCTTCCGCGACTCCTGCCAGGATCTGCTGGGCTTCGTGCACATGATCCCCGAACGGGCGCGCGAGCGCATCCTCGACATCGCCGCCACACAGTTCCCGGACGGCAGCGCCTATCACCAGTACCAGCCCCTGACCAAAAAGGGCAATCTCGCCGTGGGCAGCGGCTTCAACGACGATCCGCTGTGGCTGATCGCGGGCACGGACGCCTACCTGCGCGAGACCGGCGACTGGAGCATCCTCGACGAGAGCGTGGACTTCGACAACGATCCGGGCCTGGCGCAGCCGCTGCTGGAGCATCTGCGGCGCAGCTTCAACTATACCCGCACGCATCTCGGGCCGCACGGTCTGCCGCTGATCGGCCGCGCGGACTGGAACGACTGCCTGAACCTCAACTGCTTCTCCGAGCATCCGGGCGAGAGCTTCCAGATCACCGGCCCGAGCGAGGGCCCCGTGGCCGAGAGCGTGTTCATCGCCGGCATGTTCGTCAAGTACGGCCGGGCCTGGACGGCGATCTGCCGCCACGTCGGCCTTGACGACGAGGCCGCGGCGGGCGACGAGGCGATCGCCGCCGTCGAGAAGGCCGCGCTCGACGCGGGCTGGGACGGCGCGTGGTTCCGCCGCGCCTTCGACGCCTTCGGCAGGGTCGTCGGCGGACGGGAATGCGAGGAAGGCCAGATCTTCATCGAGCCCCAGGGCATGTGCGTCATGGCCGGCATCGGCCGGGAAACGGGGGAGGCGGAAAAGGCGCTCCAAAGCGTGAAGGAGCGGCTCGACACCAAATACGGCATCGTGCTGCTGCAGCCCGCCTACACCCGCTACCGGCTCGAGCTGGGCGAGATCTCGAGCTATCCCCCCGGCTACAAGGAGAACGCCGGCATCTTCTGCCACAACAATCCCTGGATCGTCTGCGCCGAGGCGGAGCTCGGCCACGGTGAGCGCGCCTTTGAGGTCTACCGCCGCACCGCCCCCGCCTACATCGAGGACATCAGCGAGATCCACCGCACCGAGCCCTATGTGTACAGCCAGATGATCGCCGGAAAGGACGCGCCCGGCTTCGGCGAGGGCAAGAACAGCTGGCTCACCGGCACGGCCGCCTGGACCTTCCTGAGCGTCTCGCAGGCGATCCTGGGCGTGCAGCCCACGCTCGACGGCCTGAAGATCGACCCCTGCGTCCCCTCCTCCCTGCGCCGCTTCACGATCAGCCGCCGCTATCGCGGCGCGCTCTACGAGATTACGGTGGAGAACCCGGAGGGCGTGGAAAAGGGCGTGCGCTCCGTCACGGCGGACGGCCGTGAGCTCGAAGGGAACGTCCTGCCCGTGCAGCCCGCGGGCGCGCGCGTGTCCGTCCTCGTCCGCATGGGATGAGGCGTCCGGAAAAACAAAAAGCTGTGAGCCGAAAGGCTCACAGCTTTTTTTGTCGCGTTCACTCCTTGTGCTCGCGCTTCTGCAGCTCCTCGTCGACGAAGACGGCGAGCCGCCGCGTGCTCTCGACGGAGAGCGGCGGGTCCGCGCTGCGCTCGCGCGCGGCGCGGCGGGCGGCCAGCTCTCGCTTGCGGCGCAGGTATTTTCTTCTCTGCGCGCGGTAGCGCAGCACCAGCGTCAGATAGCCGATCGCCAGGATCGCCAGCACGACGATCAGCACGATGATCCAGGGGCTGGAGAAGGTCTGGTGGACGCGTTGCGTCACGAACTCCCTGCGCGAGAGCTCGACCTTCAGGGCGTTGACCAGATCGACGCTGCCGTAGCTCCGGCCGTCGATGAGGATCTCCGCGCGCCCGAGCACCGTGCCCGCCTCGATCGGCGCGACGAGCTTTTCGGTGTAGATCGTCGGCGAAAGCTCGACCGATCCGAGGTTGAGGTCCTTCGGCAGCAGCAGCGTCACGTCGTTCTGCGGCCGGAGGGAGGCGTAGGCGTCGGTCTCGACGGCGTTTTCCACCTCGACGCGCGTGACCGTGCTCAGCGAGGAGACCGCCTGGCGGTAGCTGAAGTTCTCGAAGGCCCAGTTGTACAGTCTGATCGAGTCGGTGAAGTTCTCGTACTCGTCGATGCCGGCGTTGAGCCAGCCGTCGCAGCCCATGACCACGGCGAGCAGCCGCACGCCGTCCTTTTCCGCCGTGGAGACCAGGCAGTAGCCCGCCAGCTGGGTAAAGCCGGTCTTGACGCCGGCGGCCGCCGGGTAGACGTAGGAGCTGCCGTACTCCGAATCGGCCGTGATCAGCGCGTTGGAGTTGGCAAAGGAGCGCGCCTGCGAAAGGTTCGTGGCGGCCATGTCGTAGCCGCGCGTGTTGCAGATCTCGGCGAAGAGGGGATGCTCCAGCGCCTCGCGCGTGATGAGATACATCTCATAGGCCGTGGTGTAGTGGTTTTCGTTGGACAGGCCGTTGGGATCGGAAAAATGCGTGTTCGTGCAGCCGAGCTCCGCGGCGCGGCGGTTCATCAGCTCGACAAAGGCCGGCACGCTGCCCGACACGCGGTGGGCCAGGATGTTGCAGGCTTCGTTGGCGCTGTGGACCATCGCGCAGTAGAGCAGGTCCTGATAGCTGATGATCTCGCCGGGCTGGATGCCGGAGGTGCTGCTGTCGGTGTTGAGCCCCGCGAGGCAGTCCGCCTGCGCGGTGACCATCTCGTCGAGACTGACCTCTCCGCGCTCGAGCGCCTCGACGGCGAGCAGCACGGTCATGATCTTCGTCAGGCTCGCCGGGGAGCGCTGCTCGTCCTTGTTCATCTCAAAGAGCAGCCTTCCGCTGTCCATATCCGCCAGCACGACGGCCTTCGCGCTGTGCAGCGGAGGATCGTCCAAGGCGGAAGCGGCGGGCGCGAAGAGCGAAAAGAGCAGGCAGATCGATATCAAAAAGGGAAGGATCTTGTTTTTTTTCATTTTGCTCTCCCGTTTTTCACGGAATGTGGTATAGTGATAGAGAACGATCTGTGATACAGTATTGTTATTATACGTTTTGCCGAGGCAAATTGCAACTTTTAATTCAGCTGAGGAGGGCTGCGCATGAAGATCCTGGTCGTCGACGACGAGGTGCTGCTGGTCAAGGGCATCAAGTTCAACCTCGAAAGCGAGGGTTACAGCGTGGACTGCTGCTACGACGGCGAGGCCGCCGTCGCCATGGCGCGCGAAAACGCCTATGATCTGATCATCCTGGATCTGATGATGCCGAAGAAGGACGGGCTGCAGGCCTGCCAGGAGATCCGCAGCTTTTCGACCGTGCCCGTGATCATGCTCACGGCGCGCAGCGAAAGCGCCGACCTGCTGATGGGCTTCGAGTCCGGCGCGGACGATTACGTGACCAAGCCCTTCGATATCCTGGAGCTCAAGGCCCGCGTGCGCGCCCTGCTGCGCCGCGCCTCGATCAGCGTGCAGCCGAGCGAGCCCCCGGCGGTGCTGCAGCGCGGCCACATCACGATCGACTCCGAGCGCCGCAGCGCCTTCAAGGACGGCAAGAGCGTCGAGCTGACGATGAAGGAGTTCGACCTCATCGAATTCCTGATGAAGAACCCCGGCCGCGTGTACAGCCGCGAAAACCTGCTCAACCTCGTCTGGGGCTACGACTATCAGGGCGACACGCGCACGGTGGACGTGCACATCCGCCGTCTGCGCGAAAAGCTGGAGCTCAACCCGGCGCAGCCGGAGTATATCATCACCAAGTGGGGCGTCGGCTACTACTTTGCCGACTGAGACGGAGCCCATGACTTTCCCGGAAGGGGGAAAGCTTTCAGCCTCAAGGCTGACCGATAAGAACTCACGGCGCGCAGCGACCCCTCATCCGGCACGGCTGCGCCGTGCCGCCTTCCCCCGGGGGGAAGGCGGCAAGGAAGGATTATTGCCATGCACAGTATCCGCATCCAGCTGCTCAGCTTCATCACGGCCGTGCTGCTGATCTTCCTGGTCATCCTGAACATCTACCCGATCACCTCCTCGCGCGATCTGATCTTCGAGGAAAAGCGCAGCGCGCTCGCCGGCCAGGCCTCGGTCGTGGCCTCGTCGCTCTCCGGCCTTGACCGTCTCGCGCCCGAGAGCGTGCGCGAGGTGCTGCAGCTGCTCGATCTGGGCGGCTATTCGCACACGGTGGTCGCCGGGGCCGACGGCACGGTGCTCTACGACGACACGGCGCCGAGCGGCGGCGCGACCGACAACGCGGACATTCTCGCCTCGCTGGACGGGAAATGCGTTTTCCGCTCTCACTTTACCGACCGGGCCTTTTCCAGCTCCTACGCGATGCCCGTCTCGAGCCGCGGCGCTACGATCGGCGCGGTCTACCTCTGCGAGGAGGACACCGAGCGCGCCGCCGTCATTTCCGACATCCAGTCGCGTCTGCTGCGCTTCTCCGCGCTCATCGGCGCGGTGGCGCTGCTGTTCGCGGCGCTGTTTTCCACGGTGCTGCTCGCCCGCATGCGCGAGCTGGTCCGCTCGATCCGCATCGTCGCCGGCGGGGACTATTCCCACCGTCTCGCCACGCGCGGACGCGACGAGATCACCGAGCTCGGCGACGAGTTCAACCAGCTCACCGAGCGTCTCGAGGACACGGAAAAGCAGCGCCGCCGCTTCGTCTCCGACGCCTCGCACGAGCTCAAGACCCCCCTCGCCTCGATCCGTCTGCTCTCGGACAGCATCGTACAGAACGGCGGCATGGACGCCCCGACGATGCGCGAGTTCGCCGCCGACATCGGCCACGAGGCCGAGCGGCTGCAGCGCACGACGGAAAAGCTGCTCGACCTCTCGCGTCTCGACGACGACGTGCAGATCATCGACGAACCGGTGGACATCAAGCAGACGGCGGTGGACGCGCTGGCCGTGCTGCGCCCGCTCGCCGAGGAAAAGGGCGTAAAGATCCGCTGCGAGCTCGAGGACGGCTGCGTCGTGATGGCGAACACGGACGACATGTTCCACATCGTGTTCAACCTCATGGAAAACGCCGTGAAATACAACGTTCCCGACGGCTCGGTGCTGGTGAAGACGGCGCTGGAGGACGACAGGGTCGTGCTCAGCGTGTCGGACACCGGCATCGGCATCCCCGAGGAGGACAGACTGAACATCTTCGCCCGCTTTTACCGGGTGGACAAGGCCCGCTCGCGCGCCTCGGGCGGCAGCGGCCTGGGACTGAGCATCGTGCACGACGCGGTGCTCCGCGGCCGACATCGGAGGAAACAGGCATATGAACAACATCCAACGCATCCAGGAGGCGCTCTGCCGCAAAGGTCTCGACGCGATCCTCCTCACCGACGAGAAGAATCAGCGCTATGCGACGGGCTTCCCCTTTACCGACGGGGCGGTCCTGGTCGGGCGGGAAAAGGCCTGGCTGCTGACCGACTCGCGCTACATCGAGGCGGCGGAAAAGACCGCGGGCGGCTGCTGCGCGGTGCAGATGTTCGACCGCGAAAGGAGCCTTAACGACCTGCTGCGCGCCGCGCTGAAGGAATGCGGGGCCGAAAAACTCGCCGCGGAGGACGAAAAGCTCAGCTTCGCGCGCTGGCGCGCCGCGGAGAAGGCTCTCGGCCTGTCGCTGCTGCCCTCCGGCGATCTGATGGCGCAGCTGCGCGCCTCGAAGAGCGAGGAGGAGATCGCCTGCATGATCCGCGCCCAGCGCATCAGCGAAAAGGCGCTCGAGGCGGTGCTGGGGATCATCCGCCCCGGCATGACCGAAAACGAGGTCATGGCGGAGCTGGTGTATCACATGCTCAAAAACGGCAGCGAGGGCAACTCCTTCGATCCCATCGTCGTCACCGGCGCGAAGACCTCGATGCCGCACGGCGTTCCCGGCGACGTCGTGATCCGCGAGGGCGACTTCGTGACGATGGACTTCGGCTGCCTCTCGGGCGGCTACTGCTCGGACATGACGCGCACCGTCGCCGTGGGCTATGCGACCGAGGAGATGCGCGCGGTCTACGGCGTCGTGCTCGAGGCGCAGCTCGCGGGCATCGCCGCGGCGCGCTCCGGCGTGCCGGGCAAGCTGATCGACAAGGCCGCGCGCGACGTGATCGAGAAGGCCGGCTACGGGGCGTATTTCGGCCACGGCTTCGGCCACAGTCTGGGTCTCGACATCCACGAGCCGCCGATGGCCGGCCCTCGCGGCGAGGCTCCCATGGCCGTGAACGACGTCTGCTCGGCAGAGCCCGGCATCTACCTGCCCGGCAGGTTCGGCGTGCGCATCGAGGATGTGATGATCATCCGCGAAAACGGCGCCGAGGTCATCACCAAAGCCCCGAAATCCGAGCTGCTCGTGCTGAGGAACTGACGCTCCTCTCGGCGCGAAGAA
>ONQJ01000047.1 GCA_900319935.1 uncultured Eubacteriales bacterium
TTTGGTGGAGAGTGGCGGACTCGAACCGTCGACCTTCCGCGTGTGAGGCGGACGCTCTAACCAGCTGAGCTAACCCTCCAAAGCCCGTTTATGATACCATATCCTTTCCCGCATTTCAAGAGGAAATTTTCGCGGCGAAGGCGCAGCGAAAAAACGAGCTGTTCCGTCCCGTCTTGCATTTGCCGGAAGAGCGGTGTAATATGGAAGAAACCCGGGGGGACGCCGCCCCGCGCGCCGGGTCCGAAAGCGAAAGCCGCCCCGGGCTTTCCCGTGCCGAAGAACGCGCGCACTTGGCCGAAAGGAGAAAAAACGATGGCTCTGTTCTCTTTCAAACCCGCGAAAAAGGTCTCCGCTCCTCCCTTCGATCCCGCGGCGGAGGAGCCTGCGATACGCTGCAGCATCTGCACGGGCGAACAGGTGGCGGGCTTCCGCGACCGGCGCACCGGCCATTTCCGCGAGGTGACGCTCATCAAAACGCCGAAGGATCTCGAGACCTTCAAAAAGGACTACGGCGTCGAGGATCTCAAGAAGATCTTCTGACGCGGAATTCACAATTCCACATACATTTATTCACAGTTTATCCATTGCTTTCCGGGGCAGTCTGTTATAATAGGCTCACCAAGGCAGATACTAAATTCAGATAAAAGGAGAAACGAACATGGATAAGAAGAGTGTCAACGACATCATGGAAAACCTCAAGTCCCTCGTCAAGAAGGGCAACGTCTCCCGCATCGTCATCGCCAAGGATGACAAAGAGCTGGTCAACATCCCCGTCAACGTCGGCATCGTCGGCGGCGTCGTGGGTCTGGCCGCCGCGAAGTGGGTCGTGATCGCCGCCGTGCTCGCAACCGTCGGCTTCGGCTGCTCGGTGCAGGTCGTCAAGGAAGACGGCGAGATCACCGACGTTTTCGGCAAGGAGCAGGCCGACAAGGCCCGCGCCAAGGCCACCGAGATCGTGGAGGACGTCAAGGAGAAGCTCAACCTCGACGAGGTCGTCAGCAAGGCTACCGACGCCGTCAGCGAGGTCAAGGAAAAGTTCACCTTCGACGAGGTCGTCGACGCCACCGTCGAGGACATCAAGGACGAGCCGACCGAAGAGTAAGCGGTTTTTCCCGATCACCGAAAAAGAGGATGCGCAAGCATCCTCTTTTTTTCGTCCCCCGCGTTCCGGGCGCGCGAGCGCTTTGTGCTTTGCAGAGCGGTCTCTCTGTGATATACTGTTCTCATCCCCCCGAACCCACGCAAAAGGAGTACAGACAGATGAACGTTTTTCTTGCCTTCTCCCTGTTTTCGCTGATCATCCTGCTTTACTGGGTGATCACCGAGCTCTTCACGATCTTTTTCCGCTTCACGGGCCTGCCGGACGAGCGGGCGCGCTTTCAGGTGATCTCGCTGCTGACCGGCTGCGGCTTTACCACGAAGGAGAGCGAGATGATGCTCTCCAACCGCTCGCGCAGGCGTCTGGCGCGGATCACGATGCTCTTCGGCTACGTGTTCAATATCACGATCGTATCTGCTTTCGTCAATGTGTTTTTCTCGCTGAAGGTGACGCAGGTGGAGCATTATGTGCTGGGCGTACTGATCCCGCTGACCGTCATCGTGATCATTTTCGTCTTCATGCGCGTCCCCGTCGTCCGCGCCGCGGTCGAGCGTCTGCTCGAGGGCTTTGCCGACCGTCTGATCCGCGGCGAGGGCGGCAACACGGTGATGCTGCTCGACTATATCGGGAAGGATTCGATCGCGCTCGTCACGCTCAACAGCATCCCGGAGGAGTATCAGAACGTTCCGCTCTCCGAGATGGGGCTGCGCGCCGAAACAGGGATCCTGGTCATGCTGGTCGATTCCGGAAACGGAAAGGCCGAGGCGGCCGGCGCGGACACGGTCTTCCACGTCGGCGACAAGCTGACCGTGTTCGGAGACTACGCCACGATCTGCCGCAGCTTCCACGCGCGGGAGCGCTTTACGGACGCCTGAGAGCGCCGCGCAGAAAAAACGCCCGGTTCAGGAGAACCGGGCGTTTTTGTTTATGCCGATCAGCCGTAGACGTCGTTGGTGTCGACCAGCGCGACGTCGAGCTCCAGGACTTCTCCGTCCCGCAGGAGCTTGAAGTGCAGGACGTCGCCGACGGAAAGCGCGTCCTTTATGGCGGAGAGCTCCGCCGTCTCGTGGACGACCGTGCCGTTGACCTCCAGGATGATGTCGCCGGGGCGGATGCCCTTGGCCAGCGCGTCCGAGCCCTCGGCCACGGCGGAGATATACAGTCCGCCGTCCTCGGGCATCTTGTCAGGCCACTTCTCGCGCGCCTCGTCCGGGATCACGCCGACCGTGATGCCGATGGAGGTCCGTCCGACGACGACGCCTTCCTTGACGATGATGTTGATGATTTTCACCACCGTGGCGGAGGGGATCGCGAAGCCGATGCCCTCGATGCTGGAGTAGGAGGACATCATCTTCATATTGGTGATGCCGATCACCTGGCCGTACATGTTCAGCAGCGGGCCGCCGGAGTTGCCTTCGTTGATGGCGGTGTCCGTCTGCAGCAGGTTCATGCTGTGGCCCTTGTAGTTGATGCCGCGCTCGATGGCGGAGATGATGCCGCGGGTCAGCGTGAGGCGGAATTCCTCACCCAGCGGGTTGCCGATAGCGGCCACGCTGTCGCCGACCTCCAGCGCGGAGCTGTCGCCGAAGACGGCGGGCGTGAGACCCTTCGCTTCGATCTTCAGCACGGCGATGTCGCTGATGGAATCCGCGCCGACGAGCTTCGCCTCGCAGACTCTGTCGTCCGGAAGCGTCACGGTCGCGCGGTCGCAGTCCGCGATCACGTGGGTGTTCGTCAGGATGAGGCCGTCCTCCGAGAGGATGATGCCGGTGCCCCAGTTATAGCCGCTCTTGCCGTCCATATAGCCGGAGATCGCGACGATGCTCTGCGAGCAGCGGCGGTACAGCTCCTGCAGACTCAGCTCCTCGCCGCCGGGGACGACGCTGCATTCAAAGTCTTTCGGCAGCGTGGTCTTTTCGATGTTGATGGTCGTGCGGCTGTCCTCGGTCACCGTATAGAAATCCTCGAAAAAATCGCGGAAATCGTCGGGCATCGTGTCGTCGTCATCGTCCCGGGGGATGATGAACTGGCCGAAGTTGGAATCGTTCGAGTCCTCCTTCTGGCTCGGCTTGACGATCTCCGGCTTCGCGTTCTTGTTCGGGAACAGCAGGGCCGAGCTGGTGATCAGCCCGATCACGACCAGCACCGCGATCACGGCCTTGAGCCAGGAGCGGTTTTTCCTTGCGGGTTTTTCCTGCGCCGGCTCGCCGCCCTGCAGCGGGGCGTACCAGCCGTCGTTGTCTGTGGCGTACCAGTTGCTCATAGCATAACCTTCTTTTTCATCTGTCTCATTCCGCGAGCGGCAGCGTGAAGACGAATTCCGTCACGCCGTTTTCGCTCTTGACGGCGATATCCTCGTCGTGGCTGTTGATGATGGTCTTGACGAGATACAGGCCCAGCCCGACGCCCGATTTGTCCAGCGAGCGCGAGCGGTCGGATTTATGGAAGCGGTCGAAGATAAAGGGCAGGTCGTCCGGCGGGATCGTCTCTCCCCTGTCGCGGACGGAGACGTAGGCCTTTCCGTCGTCCTTGTACAGGCGGATCGTGATGCAGCTGCCCTTCTCGGCAAACTTCACGGCATTGTCGATGAGGTTGTAGATCACCTGGGTGATCCCGTCGCGGTCCGCGCGGACCAGGATGTGCTGCTCCGGCAGCTGCGGATCGACGTCCAGGTTTTTCTTTGTCGCGCGGCTCTCGAAGCTCAGCATGGTCTGAAGGATCAGCTCCGTGAGGTCGAAGACCGTGCGCTTGGCCGGATCGGCGGCGCGGTTGCGCATCTGCGAGACGTCCAGCATCTCGCGCACCAGGCGTGAAAGACGCTTGGTCTCGTCGCTGATGGAGCGCAGATACTTCTTTTCCTCCTCCGGCGGGATCGTGCCGTCCAGGATACCGTCGGCAAAGCCGGAGATCGTGGTCATGGGGGTGCGCAGCTCATGCGAGATATTGGCGATGAACTCGCTGCGCCGTTCCTCGGCCTTCTCCAGCGAGTCGGCCATCTTGTTGAAGGACTCGATCAGCGCGCCCATCTCGTCGGTGGGATCCTCCACCTGCTTCACGCGTACGGAGAAATCGCCGCGGGCGAACTTGCGCGAGGCGGAGGCCATCTCGTCGAGCGGCCGCGCCATGCGCTTGGAGTAGAACAGGCTGATGACGAGCGCAAGCGCGAACACCACGATCGCGACCAGCACCGCCACGCCCAGGAAGATCTCCCACGCGCCGAACATGTTGGCGGAGGCGCAGGTGACGAAGGCGTAGCCGATCAGGCCGCCGCCGCGGCCGCTGATCGGCTGGGCCACGACGTAACGCTTCTCTCCGTAGAGCGTCCCGAGCGAAGAGAGCAGCCGCAGCGTTCCGTTTTCGGAGAGCATCGCCGTCACGTTCTCGGGCAGCTGCCGGCCGATGTGGTCGCAGACGGGCCGTCCGTCGGAGCAGCAGACGATCTCGCCGCTCTCGTCGGTGATGAAGATATGGTTGCCCGTGCTGTTGGCGATCGTGCTGAGGTTCATGCTCAGCGACCAGGAGTGCAGCCCGTCGTAGTCCGCGACGGCGGAGGCCAGACGCGCGACCTCGCCCGCGCTCGACTCCATCGTCGTCTGATAGTCGTTGATGACATAGCTGCGCGCGATGCCGATAAAAGCAAGCGTCGTGAGCAGGAAGCTGACGGTGACCAGCGTGGCCGTGGCCACAAAGTTCCGCAGATAAACGCTTTTCATTACTCGCTTACTTCAAACTTGTAGCCCACGCCCCACACGGTCTTGAGACACCACTTGTCCGACGCGCCCTCGAGCTTTTCGCGCAGGCGCTTGACGTGCACGTCCACCGTGCGCGAGTCGCCGAAATAGTCAAAGCCCCAGACCTCGTCGAGCAGCTGGTTGCGCGTGAAAACGCGGTTGGGCGAGGACGCGAGGTGGAACAGCAGCTCCATTTCCTTAGGCGGGGTGTCGATCTTCCTGCCGTCGACGATCAGCTCGTAGGAATCGAGATTGATCGTGAGCTTGTCGAACTCGAGCTTTTTCTCCATCGCCGTCTCGCCGTCCTTGCGGCGCATCACGGCGTGTATGCGTGCGATCAGCTCCTTGACCTCGAAGGGCTTCGTGACGTAGTCGTCCGCGCCCATTTCCAGACCGCTGACCTTGTCGTTCGTCTCGCCCTTGGCGGTGAGCATGATGATCGGCACGGAGGACTTTTTGCGGATGTCCCGGCAGATCTGCCAGCCGTCCTTGATCGGCAGCATGATATCCAGCAGCACCACGTCGGGCTGGAAGAGATCAAAGCTGCTCTCCGCCTTGCCGCCGTCGGGCGCGATCATGACCTCGAAGCCGTCCTTGCCCAGATACAGGCGCAGCAGCTCGGCGATATTGCCGTCATCCTCCACGATCAGTGCTCTTTTGCTCATGTTTTCGTACCTCCCGCAATTCTGATGCATACCGGATTGATTATAGTACGATTATATCGCGAGCGGAAGAGCAAAGGTTAAAAAAATGTTAAATCACGCCTCTTTTCTCTGTCTTTCCCGCTTCCGGAGCGCAGCCGTTACCGTCTCGGCGCGGCGCAGCCAGTCGGCGGCGAGCGCTTCCTTTTTCTCCTCTTCCCGCCGCGCCGCGTCGTCCCGCAGCGCGAGCGCCTGCTCGACGCGGCGGACATAGTCCTCCGCGTCGGAGGCGATCAGCACGCAGCGATAACGGCGGCATTCCGCGGTGTCGGCGGCGACGACGGGCCTGCCGAGCGCCATGTATTCGAAGAGCTTGACAGGACTCGCCGCGTCGGAGACCTCTCCCTTTCGGAAGGGCACCAGCAGCACGTCGCAGCGCGAGGCGTAGCCCGGCAGCGACGCATAGGGCCGCGCTCCGAGAAAGACGACGTTGTCCCGTCCGGCAAGCTCCCGATCAAAGGAGCCGTCGTACTTCGCGCCGATGAGCAAAAGCGTAAAGCGGCCGTCCGCGGCGAGACGGCGGAGCGCCCCGTAGTCGAGCCAGCGCGCGAGCGCGCCGTAATAGCACAGGAGCGGTTTTCCCTGCTCCAGCAGAGCGCGGAAGCGCGCGTCCTCCGGCGGCGGCGACGGCGCGAAAAAACGCGCGCAATCCACGCCGTTTTCGACGAGGATCGCCTGCTTTCCCTTTTTCTCCGCGTCGCGCAGCAGCGCTCTCGAGGAGGCCGTCACGATCACGTCCTTCCTTTCCATCGCCCGGCGGCAGAGCGCGCGCGTCCGGCGGGGCACGCGCTCTCCCCCGCCGATCTCCGGGCTGATCGCGTCGATATAGTCGTAGAGGATCGTCCATCCCCTTTTGGCATAATATGCCGGCAGGCGGGGCGAAAGACGGCTCTCCGGCGAGGCGAGCATCACATAGCGCGGCCGGCCGCTCCCGACGGCGGCGCGCTCGAGCGCACGGCGCAGGCGCGGCGAACGGAGATTGACGAGCCACAGCCCCTCGCCGAGCTTTTCCGCGCCGCGCAGGCGGTCGTGCGGGGGCGCGGCCTCGTAGAGCACGAGACAGCCTCTGCGTCCCATCGCGCGGGCGAGCTGCTGGGCGCGCTGGAAAAGCGGCGTGTGCCAGCCGAAGCTGCCGCGGCGCAGGACGAGACGTTCGTGATCTCCCGCGCGGATCTCGCCGAGCAGCGCATCGAGCTCTTCCCGTTCCCTTCCGCCCGGCCCGCGGTACATCTCCGCGGTATAGAAGGCAAATCGCGCAAGCTGACGGGCCGTTTCGGCGGCGCCGTATTTTTTCAGCAGGTTTTTCAGTTTTTCAAGCATGAGACGCTCTCCTTTTTACAGAAGAGTATCCGCCCGAAAAGCGCTGAATTATACGCCTTGACGCGGGCAAAATAAGAGGGAGGTGATCGTTTTGACAGATAAAAAACAACGAAAGCTCCGGCGCGTGCTCGGTATCTGCGCCGTGAGCGCTTTTGCGGTGCTTGCGATCCTTGCGTCGCTCTTCTACGCGCATCTGCGCGGTCTCCGCAGCGAAGCGCGGCACTCCTATGAACTGAGCTTCGAGCAGACCGCCGCGGCGATCGACGCGCTCTCCGGCACGCTGGAAAAGTGCCGCTACGCCACAGGCGAGCTCTGCCACGGTCTGGCCTCCGAGGCCTACGCGGAGGCCTGCGCGGCGAAATCCGCGCTCTCGACGCTGCCTTTTTCCACCGTGGAGATGGAGCAGACCAAGAGCTTCCTCGGCGCGGCAGGCGAGCTTATGCACGGCCTGTGCGCGCGCAGCGGCGAATTCACCGACGACGAGCGGGGCGATATCCGCTCGCTTTCCGACACGGCCGCGGCTTACGGCGCTTTGGTGCAGGAGATGCGCTCCTCGCTCGGCTGCGGCGATCTGGAGATGGACTGCCGTGAGAAAAAGCTTCAGAACGTCCTGCCCGCGAACGGCGCGCGCCTGCTGAGCGCCGCTTTCGGCGACGCCGAGCAGGGCTTTCCCGCCCCGGGCGAGCTCAAAAGCCTTGCGCGCGCTGATGCGGCCGCGCCGGCGCAGTATGTCGATCCCGCGCCGGGCCGCGCGGCCGCGGCAAAGCTGCTGGGCGTATCGGAGGACGTTCTGCGCGACGAGTACGGCTATGCCGACGGCTCGTACGCGTACAGCCGCGGCAGCGTCTTCGTGCGCGCGGACGCGAACGGGGTGATCAGTCTGTCCGACTCGCGCCTCGTCGGCGAGAGCAGCGTCAGCGACAAGCGCGCCGCGGAAAAGGCCCGGGATTTTCTTTCCGCCGCGGGCTATCCGGACATGAAGGAAACAGACCGGAGACGCGGCGGCAACGTGCTGTACCTGCGCTTCACCGCTTCGATGGACGGCGCGCTGTGTCCGGACTGCTGCGCCGAGGTCGGTGTGGCGCTGGACAACTGCGCGGTCTATGCCTACCGCGCGCCGACCGGCATGCCGGAGGGGAAGCTGAGCTGGCCGCTCGATCCTTCGGCGGCGCAGGCCGCGCTGCCGGACACGCTCACGCCGAGCTCCTCGCGGCGGATCGTATATCAGGGAAAGCCCTGTTATGAGTTCCTCTGCGCCGACGGCGAGAGGCAGGTCCGCGTCACGGTCGACGCCGAATACGGCCGCGAGCTCTCCGTAGAGGTCGAGCGGGCGGCGTAAAAGAAAAAGCTGTGCTTGAAAGCACAGCTTTTTCTTTTATTCATCCAGCTTGAGGACGGCCAGAAAGGCCTCGGTCGGGATCTGAACGGTCCCGAGCTGACGCATTTTCTTTTTGCCTTGTCATGCTTCGCTTGACAAGCCCTTCGGGCGATAATTGTATTTCTCGCCGCACAGCGGCGGCTCGCTTGCGCTCGCAGGAAGGCAAGAAGATCACTCATCCAGCTTGAGGACCGCCAGAAAAGCTTCCGTCGGGATCTGGACGGTGCCGAGCTGCCGCATCTTCTTTTTGCCTTCCTTCTGCTTTTCCAGCAGCTTCTTCTTGCGCGTGATGTCGCCGCCGTAGCACTTGGCCAGCACGTCCTTGCGCATGGCCTTGACGGTCTCGCGCGCGATGATCTTGCCGCCGATGGCGGCCTGGATCGGCACCTCGAATAGCTGGCGCGGGATGTTGTCCTTGAGCTTTTCGCACAGCTTGCGCGCCCGCGGATATGCCTTGTCGCGGTGGGCGATGAAGCTCAGCGCGTCGACCTTTTCGCCGTTGAGCAGCATGTCGACCTTGACGAGCTCGCTCTCCTGGTAGCTTGACAGCTCATAGTCAAGCGAGGCGTAGCCCTTCGTGCGGGCCTTGAGCGTGTCGAAAAAGTCGTAGATGATCTCGTTGAGCGGCATCTCGTAATGCATCTCCACAAGGCGGCTGTCGAGATACTGCATGTTCTTGTACTCGCCGCGCCGGTCCTGGCACAGGGGCATGATGTTGCCGACGTACTCCTCCGGCGTGATGATCGAGACCTTGACATAGGGCTCCTCCGCCGTCGCGATGGCCGCCGGATCCGGATAGTTGTGCGGGTTGTCGACCATGACGACGCTCCCGTCGGTCTTCGTGACTTTATAAATGACGGAGGGCAGGGTCGTGACGAGCTCGAGGTTGAACTCCCGCTCGAGCCGCTCCTGGATGATCTCCATGTGCAGCATCCCCAGAAAGCCGCAGCGAAAGCCGAAGCCGAGCGCCACGGAGCTTTCGGGCTCGAAGGACAGCGAGGCGTCGTTGAGCTTGAGCTTTTCGAGCGCGTCGCGCAGATCGGGGTATTTCGAGCCGTCCTCGGTGTAAATGCCGCAGTAGACCATCGGCCGCGCGGGACGGTAGCCGGGCAGCGCCTCCGCCGCGGGGCTTTCCGCGTCGGTCACGGTGTCGCCCACCTGCGTGTCGCCCACGTTCTTGATGCTGGCCGTGAAATAGCCCACGTCGCCCGCGCCGAGCTCCGCGCAGGGATCGAGCCCGATCGGGCGCAGATGCCCGACCTCGACGATCTTGTAGCGCGCCCCGGTGGACATCAGCAGCACCTCGGCGTCCTTGCGGATCACGCCGTCGAACACGCGCACGAGCACGATGACGCCGCGGTAGTTGTCATACTGGCTGTCAAAGATCAGGGCCTTGAGCGGCTTTCGCGCGTCTCCCTGCGGCGCGGGAACATTTTTGACGATATCGTCCAGCACCGCGTCGATGTTCAGCCCCAGCTTGGCGCTGATCTCCGGCGCGTCCTGCGCGGGGATGCCGATGATCTCCTCGATCTCGTCCTTGGCCCGCTGCGGGTCGGCGGCGGGCAGGTCGATCTTGTTGATGACCGGCAGGATCTCCAGATTGTTGTCAAGCGCCAGATAGGTGTTCGAGAGCGTCTGCGCTTCGACGCCCTGCGAGGCGTCGACGATCAGGATCGCGCCTTCGCAGGCTGCAAGCGAACGGTTGACCTCATAGTTGAAGTCCACATGGCCCGGCGTGTCGATGAGGTTGAGCGTATAGTCCTCGCCGTTTCCGGCGCGGTAGTTCAGTCCCACGGCGCGCGCCTTGATCGTGATGCCGCGTTCGCGCTCGAGATCCATGTTGTCAAGGATCTGGTCCTCCATCACGCGCATTTCCACTGCGTTGCACTTTTCGATCAGACGGTCGGAAAGCGTGGACTTGCCGTGGTCGATATGCGCGATGATCGAGAAGTTGCGGATATGCTCCCGGTCGGTCATGCCTTGTCTTCCTCCAGTGCCTCCAGCGCCAGCTCGGCCTTGTCGGTGAGCGCGCGCAGGTTGGCCAGGAAGGCCCTCGCGGCGGACGCCGCCGAGGCGGTGCTGTCGGGGTTGTCGCTGCGGCAGAGCAGATAATCGGCCGTCACGCCGTAATAATCGCAGGCGCGGCGGACGAAATCGAGCCCCGGCTCGCGGGCGCCGTTTTCATAGTGGCTCAGCAGCGCCTGGCTGATGTTCAGCGCGGCGGCTGCGGTGCGCTGGGAAATATTGCGCCCTTTTTATAACGGCGTGTATTATAATCGACCTTTCTCTGTTTGTAAAGAGGTTTTTTATGTCAGCGCGTATTTTTTTGTAAAGAAAATGCGGCGGCTGAAAAATAAGCGCTTCCCGCGGCGCCGCGGGAAGGAGCAACAGCGTGATCCGGGCGCTTTTTTTTGCGGAAAAGCTTTGTTTTTCAGAGGGAAAATGGTAAAATCAAAGGGCGGATCGTCCGGCCGGATTATTCCGCGCCATGATCGGCCTTGGGGGTGATCTCACGAAAACGAAAAACGAAAGCGGGCGGGAGCGGATCTCCGAAGCGGGCCGCGCAAAAGGCGGCGAGCGCTACTTCTGGGTCTCCTTTATCCTGACGCTGCTGTGCAATCAGATCCCCTTCCAGGGAGCGCGTCTGCTGGTACGCAACCGCGTTCATTACAGCATGGCGCTGCCGGTCGATTCTCTCGTCCCCTTTCTGCCCTGGATGATCGGCGTCTACCTGGGCTGCTTCGTCTTCTGGTTTATGCTCTACCGTCTCGTCGCGCAGCTGCCCCGCGAAAAAGCCGACCGCTTTTTCGGCGCCAATCTCCTGGCCAAGGCGGTCATCTTCCTCTTTTATATCTTTTTGCCGACAAAAATGACCCGCCCCGAGCTGACCGGGACGGGCTTCTGGTACGCCTGTCTGCGCTTCATGTATTGGATCGACGAGCCGAACAATCTCTTTCCCTCTCTGCATTGTCTGATCGCCTGGCTCTGCTGGCTGGGCGTCCGCGGAAACAGAGAGGTCCCGCTGCCGTGGCGCGCCGCGGCGCTGGTGATGGCCGTCGCGGTCTGCTTTTCCACGCTGGCCATCCGCCAGCACGTGCTGCTGGACGTGATCGGCGGCGTCCTGCTGAGCGAGATCTGCTATGCGCTCGCCGCGCTTCCCGCTCTGCGCGGCCTGTACGCCGCACTCGCGGACCGGCTGATCCTGCTTCTGTTCCCCGCGCGGGAGACGGCGGCGGATTAGGCCGCCTCTCAGGCAAAGCGCCGATACTCCTCGCCGCTGTCGAGGTCGATCCAGCGAAAAACGCCGCCTTCGAGCGTCATACAGCTGTGGGGCGATCCCTCCTTGGGGATCGCGGCGGAGCCGGGATTGAGACACATGATCCCGGCTCGCTCCATACACAGCGGGACGTGCGTGTGTCCCTGCAGCAGGATCTCCCCCGCGTGCAGCGGCGGCAGACGATCGGGATCGAACAGATGTCCGTGCGTGGCGAAGACCGTCCTTCCTCCCTCGCAGAGCAGGGCGTAGTCCGCCATGATCGGGAAAGCGAGCACCGCCTGGTCGATCTCCGCGTCGCAGTTGCCGCGCACGCCGAGCACCCGGTCCGCCATCGCGTTGAGCTGCGCGGCGACCTCCTTGGGCGCGTAGTCGCGCGGCAGGTCGTTGCGCGGGCCGTGATAGAGCACGTCGCCGAGCAGGAGCAGCCGCTCCGCGCCCTCGCGCGCAAAGCACTCGAGGACCTTGCGGCAGTAGTACGCCGAGCCGTGGATATCGGAGGCGATCAGCCATTTCATCTTTCTTCCCTCTTCTCTTTGTTTCTTATCATTATCATACCGCAGAAAGCGCAGGCAGGTCAACAGGCGGAAAGATTTAATCGTTTATTAACGTTTTTGTATGCTTTGCTCTCTTGCGCCGCGGCGGGAATAATGGTAAGCTATATTCAGTAGTAATGATCTCCCTCATATTTTGAACATGAAAAGGAGCGTGGTCATCTTGGTTAAGATCATCATGGGGCTGAAGGGCTCCGGCAAGACCAAGAAGCTGGTCGATCTGGTCAGGGACGCGGTTGCAACGGCGAACGGCGACGTGGTCGTCTTCGAAAAGGAAAAAAAGCTCACCTACGATATCCCGTATCAGGCGCGTCTGGTGGACGCGGGCTCGTATCCCATCGGCAGCTATGAGTTCCTCAAGGGCATGATCTGCGGCGTGCACGCCGGCAATTATGATATCACGCATTTCTTCATCGACAACTTCCTCAAGATGGTCGACGACAAATCCCCCGCCGCTCTCGGCGACTTTGTCAGCTGGCTGAAGACCTTCTCCGAAAAAGAGGGCATCGATTTCATCATCAGCGTCTCCGGCGACGCCGAGGAAGCCGACGAGCGCGTCAAAGCCTGCTTTATCTGAAGCATCAAAAAAGCCGCAGGGTCTATTCCGACCCTGCGGCTTTTTTTGCGCTTTTATCCGTGCCGTTTGGGGGGGGAGCGAGGCGGCGAAAAGCCGCTTTTCAAGCGCAAAAGCAAAAAAACCTCGCCGCGCGGCGGATGACGAAGGCGGCCTTTACGGCAGCTCCCGGTACATCGCGCCCGCCTCGGCCTTGCCCGCGTTCTCGCGCACGTCGACGACCTCGACCTTCAGACTGCGGTTGCCGAAGGCGATCTCCAGCACGTCGCCCTCCTTCACCTGATAGCTCGCCTTGACCGGGCGGCCGTTGGCGGACACGCGCGCGCCGTCGCAGGCCTCGTTGGCGACCGAGCGGCGCTTGATGATGCGCGACACCTTCAAGAATTTATCCAGTCTCATTTCCTTCTCCGTATGAATAAAGACAGCCGCCGAAAGGGGCGGCTGTCTTTATATCAAAGTCATTCTTTACTTCGCAACGTCATCCTTGAGCGCCTTGCCGACCTTGAAAGAGGCGACACGGGAAGCGGGGATGGCGATCTCTTCCTTGGTTCTGGGGTTGCGGCCGACGCGGGCGGCGCGCTCCTTGACCTCGAAGGAGCCGAAGCCGACGAGCTGGACCTTCTCGCCCTTGGCAAGAGCCTCAGTAATGGTCTCGAAAACGGCGTTGACAGCCTGCTCGCTGACCTTCTTGGAAGCGCCGATCTTCTCCGCAACAGCGGCCGAGAGTTCTGCTTTATTCATGTTTATTCCTCCTGTAGTATGAACGGACGCGAAAGTATTGGCTGCGGCCGCTCTTTTGTCTGTCGATATTCCTTCGACACAGCGGATATGCTACCATACTTTTGATTGTATATCAAGTAGTATTTGCAATTTTTCCTTAAAAAACCTGTTGTTTTTTCCCTATTTCATGCGCAGAAACGCCGCGATCTTCGATCCGCCGGGAATTAATTCCAAATCTTCCCTGGTCACGGCGCTCGTCGCCACGACGCAGACGAGATAGATCACGACGGCAGCGGCCATCGCCAGGAACATACGCAGCAGCATCCCCAGCTGTCCCGGGACATGGATCAGGCGCGGGGCAAGGGCGTAGATGCCCCAGGCGGCAAAGCCCATGACCGTGCAGCAGAACACGCTCTTGGGCAGGATGCGTCCCAGTCGCGGCGTCCTCTCGAGCGAGAAGCGCATAAACAGCAGGTTCATCGCGCACATGGCGATATAGCTCGTCAGCGTGCCGATCGGCGCGCCGTAGATGTTGATCGGGCGGCGGGCGACCAGCACCCAGTTGACCGCGATCTTGACAAGGCCGCCGACGATCATCGTGATCATCGTGTATTTCTCCTTGCCGGAGGCCTGAAGAACGGCGTTCTCCATCAGCAGCATGCACACGAAGAAGGCCGCGGCGCCCATAATGGCCAGCAGGCCCGGTCCGGCAAGATGGCTGCCGGGGTAAAAGCCCCGCATGATCGGCTCGCTCATCACCGACAGACCCACGCCCATCGGCATCGCGATCACGGCGGCGATGCGCATCGAGTCCTCGGAGATCTTGGCCGCGTCCTCTTTGTCGCCTCTGGCGAAGGCCGCGGAGATCGCCGGGACGATCGAGATCGTCAGCGGCGTGATGAAGGCGGCGGGCAGATTGAAGAAGGTCTGCGCCTTGCCGTAGACGCCGTAGAGCACCTTCGCCTCGAAATAGGAGAAATGCGCCGCCGTCTGCAGCCGGTTCATGCACAGCTTGGAGTCGACGGAATTGAGGATCGCCATGATGCAGGCGCCGAGCGCGATCGGCACGCCGATCGTCAGCAGATCGCGGACGATCTTCAGCGCGGAGTCGGTCCTTTCCTCTCCGCCGGGCTCGTCGAGCTCGACGTCGCCGGCCGTGTACGGCGCGGCCAGATCGCGGTAATGACGGTGCCTGTACCAGATCATATAGCCCAGCGACACCACCGAGCCGATCGACACGCCCAGGATCGCGCCCGCCGAGCCCGTCGGCAGGCCCTTGCCCGCGCGGATCAGCATCGCGGCGAGGATCAGGCCGAAGATGACCTTGAAGAGCACCTCCAGCACCTCGTCGACGGTCGTGGGGATCATGTTGCCGTTGCCCTGGCAGTAGCCGCGGTAGGCCGAGACAAGGCACACCAGCAGGATCGCCGGGGCCATCGCGCGGATGCTCAACGCGGCGTCCGGATTTTCAAGGTAGTTGGCGGCCAGCCATTCGGGGAAAGCATAGAGCACGAAGGAGAAAAGCACGCCGATAACGGCGAAGGTCGCCAGCGCGACGCGGAAGGTCTTTTCCTCCTGCCGCACGCGGCCGTGCGCGTCGGCCTCCGCCACCATGCGCGAGAGCGCCACGGGCAGACCGGCCGTCGCGAGCGTGAAGAAGATGTTGTAGATGCTGTAAGCGCCCAGGAACATCGAATAGCCCTCGTCGCCGAGAATGTTGCCGAGGGGTATCTTGTAGATGGCGCCCAGCACCTTCATGATGATCACGCCCACGGTGAGGATCGCCGCGCCGTGCATGTAGTTTTGCTTCCTGCTCTTTGCCATGTGTTTCCTCCGGTCTTGCTTCGCCGTGCCTGAGAAAAATGCCTTGTTAGTTGATTATACGCTCAATCGGCCTTCTCCGCAAGTATCTTCCTTGCGACGTAGACGCCGCTGGCCGAGGCGTGGGAGAGCGAGTGCGTCACGCCCGAGCAGTCGCCGATGACGTAGAGGCCCTTGTGGATCGTCTCGAGGTTCTCGTCGATCTCGACCTCCATGTTGTAGAACTTGACCTCGACGCCGTAGAGCAGCGTGTCGTCGTTGGCCGTGCCCGGGGCGATCTTGTCGAGGGCGTAGA
>ONQJ01000065.1 GCA_900319935.1 uncultured Eubacteriales bacterium
TCTCCGCCCGGCAGCTGACGAGCTACGCGGGCAACGCGCAGGCCGCGGCCGAGGACGTCTCGGCCTATCTGCGGCAGGACTACCGCGTCGTCGTCCTCGCGGGGGACGAGCGCCGCGCGCAGCTGCTGCGGGACTTCCTTTTCGAGCGCGGGATCGACGCGCCGCTTCAGGTTCCCCTGACCGCGCTGCCCGAGCCGGGGCGCTGCCGCGTCTCCGTCGGCGCGATCTCCGCGGGCATGGACTACCCCGGCATCCGCCTGTGCGTGCTCTCCGACGCGCAGCTGCTGCGCGGGAAGGAAAAGCGCCGCGCGCGCAAGGCGCTGCCCTCGGGCCGCGCGCGCATCGAAAGCTACGCCGACCTCTCCGTGGGCGACTACGTCGTGCACGAGAACCACGGCATCGGCCGCTTCGCCGGCATCGTGAAGATGACGGTGGACGGCTTTGAAAAGGACTACGTCAAAATATGCTACGCCGGGACGGACAGTCTCTACGTCCCCGCCACGCAGCTGGATCTGGTGACGAAGTACACCGGCGGCGGCGAGGACAGGGAGGTGCGCCTCTCGAAGATGGGCGGGGCCGAGTGGGCCCGCACCCGCTCGCGCGCGCGCAGCGCCGCCAAGAGCATGGCGGGCGAGCTCATCCGCCTTTACGCCGAGCGGCAGCGCCTGCCGGGCTTCGCCTTCTCGCCGGACAGCGAGTGGCAGCGCGAGTTCGAGGAGAACTTCGCCTATACCGAGACCGAGGACCAGCTCAAATGCGCCGAGGAGATCAAGCGCGACATGGAAGCCCCCGTGCCGATGGACCGTCTGCTCTGCGGCGACGTGGGCGTGGGCAAGACCGAGGTGGCCCTGCGCGCGGTGATGAAGTGCGTGCTCGACGGCAAACAGGCCGCGATCCTGGTGCCGACGACGGTGCTGGCCCAGCAGCACTATCAGACCGCGCTGCAGCGCTTCTTCGGCTTTCCGGTGAACATCGCGGTGCTCAGCCGTCTCTCCTCCGGCGCGCAGAGCGCGAAGACGCTCTCCGACCTGCGCACGGGCAGGTGCGATCTTGTGATCGGCACGCACCGCCTGCTGTCGAAGGACGTGAGCTTCAAGGACCTCGGCCTGCTCGTCGTGGACGAGGAGCAGCGCTTCGGCGTGGCGCATAAGGAGCATATCAAGGCCCTCTCGCGCGGCGTCGACGTGCTGACGCTCTCGGCCACGCCGATCCCGCGCACGCTGAACATGGCCATGTCCGGCATCCGCGACATGTCGATGATCGACGAGCCGCCGGAGGACCGCCTGCCGGTGCAGACCTTCGTGCTCGAGCACGACTGGGGCGTGATCGCCGACGCGATCCGGCGCGAGCTGCAGCGCGGCGGGCAGGTGTATTATCTGCACAACCGCATCGAGGACATCGAGCGCACGACCAGAAAGCTGCGCGAGCTGCTCGGCGAGGGCGTGACCATCGCCGCGGCGCACGGGCGCATGGACAAGAACATGCTCGCCGCCGTGATGGAAAACGTCGTCTCCGGCCAGACGCAGGTGCTCGTGTGCACGACGATCATCGAAACGGGCATCGACATCCCCAACGTCAACACCCTCGTCATCGAGGACGCGGACAAGCTGGGCCTGGCCCAGCTCCACCAGATCCGCGGGCGCGTGGGCCGCTCGACGCGGCGCGCCTCGGCCTATCTGACCTTCCGGCGCGACAAGGTGCTCACCGAGATCGCCGAAAAGCGTCTCCGGGCGATCCGCGACTACGCGGCCTTCGGCTCCGGCATCAAGATCGCGATGCGCGACCTCGAGATCCGCGGCGTGGGCAATCTGCTCGGCGCAGAGCAGTCCGGCCACATGGTGGACGTGGGCTACGACATGTATATGAAGCTGCTCTCGGAGGCCGTGCTGGAGGCGAAGGGCCTGCCCGTCGAGCAGCGGGCCGAGTGCTCGGCCGATCTCGCCGTCGCGGCCGCGATCCCCGATCGCTACGTCCCCTCGAGCGAGCAGCGCATGGACCTCTACCGCCGCATCGCCCTCATCCGCACGGAGGAGGAGGCCGACGACCTCACCGACGAGCTGATCGACCGCTTCGGCGACCCGCCGCCGAGCGTCAACGCGCTGATCCATATCGCGCTGCTGCGCGGCGAGGCGGGGCAGGCGGGCGTCACGGACATCTCCCAGAAGCAGGGCATGATCCGCTTCACGCTCCGCGACTTCGACATGGAAAAGGTCTCGGCGCTTTACGCGCGCGAGGAATACCGCGGCAGGCTGCGCGTCGAGGCCGGCTCGAAGCCCCGGCTGAGCCTGAAGATCCGCGCGAAGAACCGCGTCCTCGACGAGGCGCGCGCCTTCGTGCGCGACTGGGCGGGGGCAAAAGGTGAATAAAAAGCAAATAATCGCGCCTCCCCCTTGCCCGCGCGGCGCAAAAGGGGTATAGTGCCAAAAGAAAACAGATCCGAAAGGACGCGCACGACATGAAAAAATTCATCCTCATCCTGCTGGCCGTCTGCCTGCTGCTGGGCTGCGGCATCGGCTACGCCGTCTCGAAGGACGGCGCGAAGGGCTCCGGCGAGCCGGTCGCGCTCTACGACCCGGAAAACGTCCCCGCCGCCGCGGCGGAGACCGAAGCGCCCGCCCCCGCGGCGGAGACCGAAACGCCCGCCCCGGACGCGGAGACCGCGCCCGATGAGAGCGCCGAGAGCGAGCCGACCGCCGTACGCGGTCTCGACTACGGGGCGATCCGCGCGCTGCACGCGCCCGACGAGATCGCCGGCACGGTGGACGGACGCGACGTGAGCTGGGACGAGTATTTCTACTGGCTGCACGACATGGGCCTCCAGGCGGAGCAGTACATCCAGACGCTCGCCATGTACGGGCAGAGCCTTGACTGGACCGACAAGCTCAGCGACGACAGCGAGCAGACGCTCGCCGAGTACGTCGTGGAGCTGGCGCAGGACTGCACGAAGCAGCTTGTCGTCGTCGAGGCGGTCGCCGAGGAGAGCGGCGCGGCGCTGACGGCCGAAAACGAGGCCGCGCTCGCCGAGGAGCTGAAGACCGCGATCGAGAACAACTGCGGCGCGGGCGCGGGCGAGGAGGAATTCAACGCCCTGCTCGAGCAGGAGTTCGTCTCGCGCGCCATGTACGACCGCATCAGCCGCGCCAACTACCTGTTCCAGAACAGCTTCGACGCCCTGTACGGCGAGAACGGCGACAAGGTCCCCGAGGAGACCGCGCTGCGCTATCTCGAGGAGAACGACTATCTCGGCGCCTCGCACATCCTCTTTATGACGATCGATCCCAATACGATGGAGCCGCTGGACGAGGCGGCGGCCGCGCAGAAGCTGCGGCAGGCCGAGGCCGTCTCGGAAGAGCTGCGCGCGATCGAGGACGTCGACGCGCGCGTCGCCCGCTTTGCCGAGCTCAAGGAGCAGTACTGCGAGGACACGGGCAAGACCGCCTACCCCGACGGCTACCTCTTCACCCCCGGCACGATGGTGAGCGAGTTCGAGGAAGGCACGAAGGCGCTGGGAGAGTATGAGGTCTCCGAGCCTATCCTTTCGGCCTACGGCTATCACGTCATCATGCGTCTGCCGCTGAGCGCGGAGATCACGATGGATTACTCCCAGGCCGGCACGCCGCTCGACGCGCGCGCCCTCTACGCCAACGAGCAGTTCAACGCCATGATGAACAGCCGCATCGAGCAGAGCGTCTTCACGCTCGCCGACGGCTTCGCCCTCGACCTGACGGATTATCTGAATTAAGAAACAGACAAAAAGCCCTCCCCGACCGGGGAGGGTTTTTTTGTTATAAGCGTCCCTTCGCCTTGCCCGTCAGGAGGACGGCGGGGAGAAAGACGAGGGAAAAGAACAGGTTGGCCGCCGGGATAATCGTCTGCGAAAGCAGGGCGAGCGCCGCCGCGTCCGGCGCGGCGAGCAGCGCGAAGGCGGACGCCGCCGCGGCGCAGAGCGGAAGAGCGCAGCGCTTCTCCGAAAAGACGCGCAGCCGCCGCCCGAAGGACAGGGAAAGGGCCTCGGCCGCCGCGCGCAGGAAAAGGGAGACGATCAGAAAGTCCGGAAAGACCCACAGCGCCACGACCAGCGCCTCGGCGCGCTCGATGCTGCGGAAAAAGACGAGGTTGCGCACCAGCGAGAAAAAGGGCCAGCTCAGCGAGGAGGACAGCGCCGCGCCGAAGCTGCCGACGACGGCGAGACTCATCAGCGCGAGCACCGCGCAGCCCGCCGCGAGCGCGGCAAGCAGCCGCGGGAAGGAGCAGGAGCCTTTTTTCATCTCGCCGAGCGCGAAGAGCGGGGCGAAGAGCGTCCAGACGAGCACGTCGACCCCCGGCAGCGCGCCGCGCAGCAGGCCGGAGAGGCTCTCCGGCCGCAGCGGCAGCAGATTGTCCGCGCGCAGCTTGCCCAGCGAGAACACGAGCACGAGCGCGAGCACCCCGCCCACGGCGGGAAAGACCAGTTTCGCGGTGCGGCAGGCGTCCCGGTACGGCGCGAAGGCCGCGGCGAGCGCCGCGGCGGCCATCGTCAGCGCGAAGAAAGCGGTCGGCGCGCCAGGATAGACCGCGACGATGAAGCGGTCGGCCCCGGAGCGCAGCACGAAGCCCGCGTAGCTCACGAGCCAGAGGCACAGCACGCCCAGGCACAGACGCCCGACCCGCCCGGGGAGGGCCCGCGCGAGCAGCGCGCACAGACCCTCGCCTTCGCGCCGCCAGGCCGCGGCGCGGCAGCCGAAGTACAGATACAGCGCCGCCGGGAAAAAGGCGAGCAGCGCCGCCAGAGGCGCCGAACGTCCCGCGCTCGCCGCGGCGGCGGAGGGAAAGAGCCGCAGCGCGGGCGAGAGCATCAGCACAAAGGCCGTTGCGGAGAGCTGCTGGCCGCTGATAGTCCGATCCTGCGTCATCAGCCGTCCCTCACGTCGTTGGCGTGGTCCACGCGCACCGAGGCCGAGAGCCGCACGGGCAGCGCCGCGTCCCGGTCCAGCCCGGCGCGCGAGGGGAGCGAAAGCAGATCCGCCCCCAGCGCATGCTCGAGCCGGAGCACCGCCCCCGCGCGGCGCAGCAGCTCGCGCTCGAGCAGCGCGGCGAGCTCGTCGGCGTAGTCGCCGTCGGAGAGATTTCCTTTGCCGTCGAGCTCTGCCACCGCCGCGGACAGGCAGATCGTCGCCTCGATCGCCTCGGGAGAGCCGTCCGCGCCGCGGGTCACGCGCAGCTCCGTGCGGCCCGGGGCGGTCTGCAGCGTCACGCGCTGCCCCGCGTGATCGGTCACGACGAAACTGTGCTCGCCCCGCGCGCCGAGGAGCAGGTCCGCGCCGACGGCTTCGTCCGGATCGAGAAAGGCCGCGAGCTTTCCCTCCTTCAGCACGGCCAGCCCCGCGGGAGCGAGCGTCAGCGGGCGTTCCCCGTCCTCCAGCTCGGAGGAGGGCGTGCAGGCCACCGCCGCGGCGAAGGCGCAGCCGCCGCTCTCGAGCCGCCCGGCGATCCGGGCCACGGAGGGCAACTCGCCGCCGAGACGCGCCGGGGCCGAGGAGGCGAGCGCGTCGAGCAGCTCCGCCGCGCCGACACGCTCCCCGCCGCTCTCGAGCAGGGCCTTTTCGGCGCTCGCGCCGCGCACGATCAGCAGCGGCACGTCCATACGGATCTCGCGCGAGCGGCAGACCCAGCGCAGCAGGGCCGTCACGTCCTCTCTCGCGCTCTCCTCGCCGAGCAGGACGTAGCCCGTGTGCGCGCAGAAGACCTTTTCCTCCGCCGCGTGCGCGGCCGCGTCCTCCGCCGCCGCGGCGATCGTCGCGCCGCTTCCGCTCATGCGCACCGGGCCTTCCCCGCGCGAGCTGTCCGCGGCCGTGACCATCGACAGGCGCACGCCGTCCCCCTCGCGGTCCGCGCCGAGCGCCTGCACGACGGCCAGGGCCTCCATCCCGCGCAGAGCCGAGGGAAGGAGCGCGCAGCCGCCGAGGGAAAGCGAAAAAACGCATATTGTAATAATAGTAAGACAGCGCTTCATATCCGCCTCCGATCGCCGGGGCGCGGCGGCAGGAAGAGGAGCTTGAGAACGCCCCCGCCCGCGCGGCCGCTCAGCGGCGCGGTGTAATTCTGCCCGAAGCTGTCGATCGAGGAAAGGTGCGCCGCGATGAGGCAGCTTACGAGCGCCACGCCGTAGAGCCCCGCGGCGATCCCCGCGAGCAGCAGCAGGATCCGGCAGAGCCGCACGGCCGAACCCATGTCCTGCGAGGGCATCGTGTAGCAGGCGATGCCCGACACGGCCACGACGATGATCGCGATCGGCGAGACCAGCCGCGCCTCCACCGCCGCCTGCCCGACGATCAGCGCGCCGATGATCGACACCGTGTCGCCCACCGGGTTCGGCAGCCGCAGGCCGGCCTCCTGCAGCAGCGCGAAGGCCACCAGCATGCCCACGAGCTCCGCCGCCGTCGAAAAGGGCACGTCCTTTTTCGCCTCGATGATCGACAGCAGCAGCCGCGTGGGGATCATTTCGGGATGGAAGGAGGCGACGGCGGCGTAGAGCGCGGGCAGGTACATCCCCAGCACGAGCGCGAGATAGCGCAGCGCCGTGAGCAGGCTCACGACAAGGCCGTTCATGCTGCCGTCGCCCGTGACCTTCATGAATTCCGCGAAGCTCACCGGCAGGGCCAGCGCGATCGGCAGCCCGTCGACGAGCAGCGCCACGCGCCCGTCGAGCAGCCAGCGGGCGAGCCGGTCCGGCTTTTCGGTGTGCAGCAGCTGCGGGAAGGGCGAGAGCGGCTTTTCCGAGAGCGCCTCCTCGAGCGCGCCGAGCGAAACGAGGGCGTCCGGATCGATGCTTTCGAGCCGCCGCGCCAGCGCGCTCACGGTCTCGGGCTTCGCCGCGCCCTCGAGAAAGAGCAGCGCCACGCGCGTATGCGAGCGCCGCCCCAGCGTGCGCTCGGCCAGCTTGAGCTGCGGCGTGGCCAGGTGCCGCCGCACGAGCGCCGTGTTGGCCCGCAGGGTCTCGACGAAGCTGTCGCGGCTGCCCTTGAGGGATTTCTCCAGCGTCGGTTCGCCGACGGCGCGCGCCGACGCGCCGCGCAGATCGAAGCTGATCGCGCGGCCGAGCGCGTCGCACACGAGCGCGCAGCGCCCGTGCGTGAGATCCTCGCAGAGCTCGTTCAGCGTTTTCCTTTCGTCCAGCGAGGGGGCGCTCACCGCGCCGTCGAGCAGCGCGGCGAAAACGCCCTCCGCGTCCGCGCCGCCGAGACGCCGGGGGTCGCACAGCGGCCGCAGCAGCTCCTCGGCGGTCTCAAAGGAGGAGATCAGCCCGTCGATCCAGCAGATAAACAGCTCCGTTTCCGCGCCGACGGACAGCCGCCGCGCCTGAAAATCCGCGCAGCGGCGAAAGGCCGTCTCGAGCGAGGCGGCGCACAGCGGCGGCGCAGCCTCTCCGCCGGGCGGAGAAGGGATCTTTTTCATATCTTCGGAACCATACATATTGTGCAGTATTCCCTTGCGCGGCAACAATATGCGGGACTTTGAAAAAACTTGAAAAAAAGACGGAGAAAGGTGTTGACAAAGCCGGACTTCGGTGATATATTAGCCGGGCGCCTGTAAAAAGACGCAGCGGCGGAGGGAAGAGCGGCAAAAGGTTTTTCCTGAAATCGGAAAACTTTTTGTTGACAACAGTCCCTCCGCGTGCTATACTATAAAAGCTGCACACCTCCAGGGGTTGCGCAGGGATGTACCTTGAAAATTGAACAATGTAAGAACAGCTTATGCAAAAATAAGCACCAAGAAAAGGGTTTTTGAGGAGAGCAGAAATGTTCTCCAGACAATTTCTTTTGAGAGCTGGAAAGCAGATCAAGAGATCAGATTTTAAGGCTTCCGGAAGGAAGTTTTAAGATACGATTTATTGAGAGTTTGATCCTGGCTCAGGATGAACGCTGGCGGCGTGCCTA
>ONQJ01000081.1 GCA_900319935.1 uncultured Eubacteriales bacterium
GCTCACGTCCACCGTGCGCGAGGCGGCGAAGCACCCCGAGCGTTCGATCGGCGTGATCGCCACGGCCGCCTGCATCCGGAGCGGCGCGTTCCAGCGCGCGCTCGCGGCGGCCTGCCCGGACGCCGAGGTCACCGCGATCGCCTGCCCGGCCTTCGTCCCGCTGATCGAGAGCGGCCGTTACGACCCGGACGACGAGGCGCTGCGCGCCGCCGTGGCGGAGTATCTCACGCCGCTGCGCGACAAGGGCGTGGAGGCGCTGATCCTGGGCTGCACGCACTACGGCCTGATCGAAGCGGCGATCCGCCGCTTCCTCGGCGAGAGGGCGCACATGATCGAGGCCTCGGCCTGCGCCGCGCACGAGCTGGGGGACTGGCTCAAGAGCGCCGATCTGTGCGGCGGCCGCGGGGAAGAGCGCTTCTGCACCTCAGGCAGCGCGGAGGACTTCAGCCGTCTCTCGGCCGTCTTCCTCGGCCGCGCCCCGCGCGGCGCGGTGGAGCATGTTCCGGAAATGGAGGCCTGAGCGGGATGAAGGACGTCGTAATCAGCATCCGCAGCATCCACGGTCTCGGCGAGGACGGCGAGGACCGCATCGAGTTCACGACCGACGGGCTCTATCATTACGAGGACGGCACGGGGTATCTGAGCTATCTTGAAAGCGAGGTCACCGGCCTGCCCGGCACGGAGACCTGCATGGAGATCCGGCCCGACGAGGTCGTGGTCGACCGCCGGGGAGGCGTCACCAGCCGCATGGTCTTCCGCCGCGGCGAGAAGAACCGCTTCCAGTACGAGACGCCCTTCGGCATGGCGACGATGGGCATGGCCACCAAGCGCATCCGCCACAACTTCGACGAGCGCGGCGGCACCATGGTCGTCGATTACGTGCTCGACGTCGAGCACGCCGTGGTCGAGCGCAGCCGCCTGACGCTGGACGTGCGGGAGCAGCAGCGTTAGTTTTTGAATCATACGGAAAACGCAGCCCCGGGTCAAAAACCCGGGGCCGCGTTTTGCTTTTTTTTATGCGCTTTTCTTCGCGCGCTTTTTCTTCGCGCAGACGCTGCGGTACATCGCATAGGGCAGGCGCGCCATCAAATAGCAGCACAGGGCCATCGCGAGATAGCAGCTCAGGTACCAGTCGCCGTGGCGCTGGACGAGGTATTCGCACACGCCCGCGCCGGCGAGCGCGAGGAACCAGCCGACCCACAGCGCCCAGTGGAAGACGCCGCGCCCGTTCGCGCGGATCGAGCGGACGGACCATACGACGAGCGGGACGAGCAGGCACACGCCGCAGACGATCTGCGTGAGACTGACGAAGCCGTTGAAGGGCAGAAAGCTCGAATCGTAACGCGTGCTGTCGCACAGGAGCTCGACCGCCGAGAAGAGCAGCAGCGCGAAGAGCGCGACGTTGCCGTCGCGTTTCTGCCCGGCCTTCATCGCCTGACGGCGGCGGCGGAAGAAAAAGCGCAGCACGATCACGAACACGGCCGCAAGCAGCAGGAACTCCACAAAAAAGGTCGCAAAACGCCAGTCCTCCGCGCCGGAGGAGGAGAGCACCGGCGAGGCGAGGGGCAGACGCCGCAGCCACGGCGTCTTCACGGCGATCTTGCCGCGGCAGGTGCTGTTGAACAGCGCCGAGAGGCGGATGAAGGCCGCGGCGAGCACCGCGCCGGGCGCAAAGCAGTCGAGAGGCGAGCGGGATTCTGCGTCAGGCCCGCCGCCTTTGTGATCCACGCCGCCGCGAGCGCCGCGGGCACCGCGCCGACGAGCACATAGCTGCCGGAGGAATAGCTCGTCATCGCCCGCCAGAAGGAGGCGTACTGCTCGCTGTGGCAGTAGTAATGCAGGAAGCGGCAGATCAGCACGCTCAGGACGATGTCGGCGCAGGCGAAGAGCCACGGCGCCGCGCCGAGATTCCCGCGCGGATAGAGCGCGGCCGTCAGCACGAAGCAGGCCGCCGCGCCGAGCGCGATGACGAGCGCGCTCTTGTACAGCTCGATCCCGCCGAGCATCAGTATGGCGTCGTTCATGCACCCGCCCCCTCTCCGGCGTCCTTCGCCGTGGCGAAATAGACGATGTCGCTCATCGTGCGCTCGCTGTCCCAGTCCACGCGGTTGAAGGGCTTGCCGTCGAAGACCATCACGGCGGTCTGCCCGCCGTCGAGCGCGTAGGCCTTCTCGCAGCCCTTGTCCGCGAGGTAGCCCGCGAAGGTGTAGAGCTGCGCGCGGGTGTTGTAGGGCCCCTGCTCGCCGAGCGTGGCGATCAGGTAGTGCCTCTGGCCGAGCTGGCCGATGCCGGAGCGCGAATAGATGTTGTTGATCTCGCCGATGGGATAGCTGCCGTAGCTCTCGGCGCTCTTGAGCTCGCCGTTCTCGACCAGGATCGGGCCGAAGGACAGCGAGAAGATCACGTTGTGCTCGGCCATGAAGCGGCGCGTGTCCTCGTCGGACTGCAGCTCGCCGCGGTGCGCGAAGACCAGATCGCCGTCCGCGGTGATGAAGCAGGTGTCGAGGCTCTTGCCCTCGTTGCGGTAGAGCTGGCGGGCGTAGACCGTCACGCCGATCTTGCGGAAGGCGTAGAAGTCGCCGTTGAGGGCGATGACGGCGTTGACGTCGCGCGCCATGTCGGAGGCGTAGAGCTGCACGTCCGAGCCGTAGCTGTTGTTGGCGATGTAGCGCCGGATCTGCGAGCCGTCGGCCGTCTTGATCTCGCCGAAGGAGACCGCGGAGTTGCCCAGCGCCTCCTTCCACGCGATCGCGAGGATCGTCTCGTCGCAGTAGTAGCGGATCGTGCTGCCGGGCATGAAGGCGATATCCTTGTTCCAGGCCAGGGTCTGCCCCTCGAGCAGCTCGGCGGCGGAGTCGACCACCGCCTGGACGACGTTCGGATCGTCCGTCTCGCCGAAGAGAGCGGGGTCGGGCCGCGGCGCGACGAGCGCGCTCTCCGGGATGGAGTAGCTGCGGCGGATGAAGGTGATGTCCTCCAGCGCGGAGATGTGCACCTCGTTCTCCACGGCCTGCGAGAAGCGCTCGTTGAGCGCGAGCGCCGCCGCGGGCGCGGAGGCGGGAGAGCCGGGCGCGGCCGAGGGCAGCGGCGCGGCGGAGACCGAGGCGATCTCGGGATGGACGTGCCCCGCCGTCCATACGAGCAGCAGCAGGCACAGCAGCGCCAGCGCGGCGCCGATCAGCCGCCAGACGGGGGAGAGCTCGCCCGTCTCGCGCGCCGGGGCGGGAGAGGAAGAGGCGTGCGCGGCCCGCACGGGCCGTGCGTCTTTGTCAGAGCGCATAGACCTTCCCTCCCTTCACTTGAGCGCGCCGCCCGTCAGAGCGCCGTAGAGCGCGCCGTCGGGCTCGATCAGCCAGTCGCCGCCGCTGCGGACGAGGCGGATGTTCAGCCCCACCGTGCTGCGGTAGTCGGCGGCGTGCTCAAGCGTCTCGGCGAGCGCCTCGGAATAGGCGCGCGCGGTGAAGCTCTCGAGGTAGCCGCCCTCGTCGTTGTAGATCTCGTCGGGACTCAGCTCGGCCGCGAGCTGCTCGACCTTCGCCTCGGTGGCGGCCTTCACGGCCTCGCCCAAATCCTTCAGATCCAGCGTCGTGAACACGAGCTGCTGCACCGCGCCGCCCGGAGCGGCGACGCAGTCGCCGTAGAGCCGGTATTCGCGGTTTTCCTCCATCGCGCGCCAGATCGCGGCGGCGTCCTCCGACTGCGGGGCGTTCTCCAACCCCAGCGTCGACACGCCGGAGAGCTTTTCATAGGCGGCGGAGTAATCACGCGCGCACAGCGCGTCGAAGAATTCCGTCACGCTCGCCTGCGGGTCGCCCTTGAGCTCGACGGGCTTGTCCTCGGCGGGTTTCTCCGCGCTCTCGGGCGAGGGCAGCACGCAGACGATCAGCGCCGCGGCGGCGAGCAGGATCGCGCAGAGCGCCGGGAAGAGCCGCAGCTTTCCTTTGCGCGCGCGCCCCAGGGCGGCGAAGGCAAAGTACGCGGCGGCGGCCGCGATCAGGCCCAGCAGCACGACGCGGCCGAAGACGGACGCGCCGCCCGTCTCCCGCGTCGGCTCGGCGCTCGGTAGCGGCGCGGCCGTGACGACGCTCGTCCCCGGCTCGCCGGCGGACGCGGGGGCAGCCGTCTCCTCCGGCGCGGGCGAAGGGCTGTTGAGCGCGGCGATGGCCGCCTCCTCGGCGGCGATGCGCTCGGCCTCGCGGCGCGCGGCGGTGGAGTATTCGGTGTAGTCGATCATCAGGTCGCAGTAGTCGGCCAGCAGCTTGTAGGGCTCGACCACCGTGTCGGTGAAGATGACGACGGCCATCGGCTCCTCGGTGTAGATGATGGCGCAGTCGTTGAGGTACAGATGCGCGCCCTCGGTGTAGTAGCCGTACTTGTGCGCGATGTCGTATTCGTGGTCGCGGACCTTGAAATACTTGTTCGGCTCGGCCTGGAGCATCTCGTCGATCACGCGCGGGAAGCGCTCGGACTCGGTCTGCAGCAGCTTCAGGGCGTAGATCATCTGCCGCGGCGTGGAGAAGTTGTTTTCATAGAACTTCTCGTCCACGGTGTCGGGATCCTCGCCCATGTAGGGGGCCAGGATGTGCCGGTAGGGCTGATAGCCGCCGAGGTATTCCCACATGCCGCGGGCGACGTCGTTGTTCGAATCCACGATCGTCGCGTGCAGCGCGTACTCGTAGCGGTAGCCGCCGACGAAGGTGTCCCAGCTGATCTCGCCCTTATGTACCTTTTCGGCGAAGATCATGTTCATCGGCACCTTGTACATGCTGCCGGAGACCATGTACTGATCGCCGTTGTGATACTGCTCCTCGCCCGTGACGGTGTTGCACCAGCCGCAGGCGACCTTGGCGGGATTGGCGCCGTGCTCGTCGAGGAATTCGTCCACGATCTCCTGCCAGGTCCTGCCCGCGAAGCGCTCGTCGTCAAGCTCTGCGTCCTCGGCCGCCGCGCGCGGCGCGAGCGGCAGCAGCAGAGCCAGCACGATGAGCAGGATGAGGCTTGTTTTCAATACTTTCATGTTTCCACCCGAAAAAAGTGAGCTTTATCGTAAATAAGCGTCGAGTTCCGCCACGGTCTTGAAATAGTTCTCGCAGTTGGAGCGCATGAAGCGCTCGATCTCGGGGATGTCGTTGGCCCAGCCGACGGCGGCGAAGTCCGCCCCGACGGCGCGGGCCATGTCGTAGCCGGGCTTGAGATCGTCGATCACCAGCAGGTCCTTCGGCTCGAGAGAAAAGCGGCGCATGATGTCCTCGAGCGGGAAGGGCGCGGGCTTGCGCTCGTGCTCCGGCCGCTCCCAGCCGTAGACGGCGTCGGGGGCGGGCAGCGCGTTCGCCGCCCAGTCGCGCAGGATGTTCGTGATGTGCGAGTGCGACACCGCCGCGACGAGCCCGCCCGCGGCCTTCTGCCGCTCCATGATCTCCCGGACGCCGGGATAGGCGGCGGGGATGTGGCTTTTGACGTAGTCGAGCCAGAAGCGGCCCTCCTCGGCGATCATCGCCTCGTCCATGCCGTACTCCTCCCGGCACATCTCCAGAAAACCGGGGGAGAAGTTTTTCAGAAAATAGTGCTCCAGCGAGCAGCTCCGCCCCGGGAAATGCTTTTCCAGAAACAGCTGGAAGCAGGGGTGGTGGATCGTCGCCGTGCTGTTCACGACGGTGTCGTCGTGATCGAAAACGAGACATTTATACTTCATAGAACGTCCTTGTACGGTATAATACATCACCATATCATATCATTCGACGGCCTCCGGCGCAAGAGAAAAAGCTCCCGGGAAATTCTTGACAATTCTTAATTCCCGCGTTATAGTATGACCGGTATAACAAATCATACTTTTCATACGCAAGGAGGCAAGGATGAAGGCATTGAAGGACAAGCTGGCCGCGTCGGCCAAGGTGGGCGAGAAGGGCCAGATCGTCATCCCCAAGGAGATGCGCGAGATGTTCGGCATCCGCCCGGGAGACACGATCATCCTGCTGGCGGACAAAAAGCGCGGCATCGCGATCCCGCCGCAGGACACGCTCCACTCTTTTATCGACAAGGTGAGCGCTCTGATGGAAGGCGGTGAGGACGATGGCTGAGAAGGTGCTGGAGATCCGCGGCCTGTGCAAGGACTATCCCGCCTTTCATCTGAAGGACGTGAGCTTTTCGCTCGAGCGCGGGCGCATCATGGGCTTCATCGGCCGCAACGGCGCGGGCAAGACCACCACGCTCAAAAGCGCGCTGAACATCGTCCACCCGGCGGCGGGCGAGCTGAAGTATTTCGGTCTGGACTTCGCCGAGAACGAGCTGGAGATCAAGCGCCGCATCGCCTTCGTCTCCGGCGGGGCGAACTACTATCCGAACAAAAAGCTCGCGGCGATCACGGCCGTGACGCGCAGCTTCTACGAGCATTGGGACGAGGCGGCCTACCGCCGCTATCTCAAGCTCTTCAATCTTGACGAGAGCAAGACGCCCAAGGCCCTCTCGGCGGGCATGCAGGTCAAGTACGCGCTGGCCCTGGCGCTCAGCCACGGGGCGGAGCTGCTGATCCTCGACGAGCCGACGAGCGGGCTCGACCCGGTCTCGCGCGACGAGCTGGTGGACGTGTTTCTCTCTCTCGCGGACGAGGGCGTGAGCATCCTCTTTTCCACGCACATCACCGACGACCTGGACAAGTGCGCCGACGACGTGACCTACATCCGGAACGGCGAGATCGTCTTTTCCCTGCCGATCGGCGAGCTGCGGGAGAAATACCGCGCGGTCGCGGTCACGGCCGAACAGGCGGAGAAGTACGCAGACAAGCTCATCGGCTGCAAGCGCGCCAAGGAGGGCTTCACCGCGCTCGTCGAGCGCGGCGGGCTTGAGGAGGAGCTGCCCGGCCGGGCCGCGGGGCTCGAGGAGATCATGGTGCATCTGGACAAGGAGGCGAGAGACGATGGCTAAGCTGCTGAAAAAGGAATTCCGGCTCTTCACGCATCCGACCAGCTGGATGTTCCTCGCCTTCGGGGCGATGGTGCTCATCCCGGGCTATCCGATGTACGTCCCGCTGTTCTGGGTGACGCTGGGCCTGTTTTACGCCTGTCTCTCCGCGCGGGAGAACAACGATCTGTACTACACGCTGCTGCTGCCCGTGCGCAAGCGCGACGCGGTGCGCGCGCGGGGGCTGTATTTCGCGCTGATGGAGCTGCTGCAGCTCCTCGTCTGCGCCGTCTTCGCGATCCTGCGCGGGGCGCTGAAGATCGGGCCGAACCCCGCGGGCATGGACGCGAACCTTGCGTTCTTCGGCCTGGGGCTGATCCTGATGGGCCTGTTCAACCTTCTGTTCCTGCCGCGGCTGTACAAAAACCCCTCGGCGGTCGGAAAGCCCTTCCTCGTCGTCACGCTCCTGGTCTTCGCGTACATCGTCGCGGCCGAGGTCTGCTGCTTTGTCGTGCCCTTCTTCCGGGACGTGCTCGACACCCCCGATCCGCAGCACCTCGGCGCGAAGCTGACCGTGCTCATCGCCGGCGCGGCGCTCTTCGCGGCCCTGACGGCGCTCGGCACGCGCCGCGCGGAGAAACTCTTCGAGAAGGTCGATCTGTAAAAACAAGGAAAAAGAAAAACGCCCCCGGCCTTGCGCGGCCGGGGGCGTCATGCTATACTTTCCCTGCAAGCGATCGAAACGGGATCCGCGCCGTATCCGCGCAGGCGGAGATCGGGCCGCGGTCAACAGGGGAATGCGGGTGAGATCCCCGCGCGAGGCCGTCACTGTGAAGCGTGTGCAGACTGCATTCTGCACACCGAAGTCAGAAGACCTGCCCGTGCCGTATCTCAAAGGGATGCGGCGTCGCACAAGGATCCGCGGACTTCCGGACGAATACGGGGCTGTGGTCAGATGTCCCGTCTTCTCTCTTTTTTCCTTGTGTGATCTTCGATACAACATAAGAAAGGAGAGATGGATCACGAAAAAAAGAACAAAGATCATCCTTGCCGTGGCGCTTTTGCTTGTACTCGTCATCGGCGCGCTGCTCGTATGGCAGCTGAACAAACCCGCTGTGCAGGAGGGCGGCAAGAAGCTCGTCGTCACCGTCGTGCACGGCGACGGATCGAGCAAGGACTTCGCGATCGCCACCGACGCGGAATTCCTGCGCGGCGCGCTCGAGGAGCAGCAGCTCATCGAGGGCAGCGAGAGCGAATACGGTCTGTTCGTCACCGCCGTGGACGGCGAGACGGCGGACGACGCGCTGCAGCAGTGGTGGTGCTTCACCAAGGGCGGCGAGATGCTCATGACCGGCGTCGACACGACTCCCATCGCGGACGGCGAGCACTATGAGATCACCCTCACGACCGGCTGGTAAGCTCAGCGCAAAGGAGATCTGCA
>ONQJ01000072.1 GCA_900319935.1 uncultured Eubacteriales bacterium
AGGCCCGCCGCGTCCGGCATGCGCACGAGGACCGCGCTGTAGAGTGAGAGCAGCACGCCCAGCGCCATCATCGCGTAGAGCAGCAGCACGCTCTGTCCCAGCGAGGGAAAGTCGTTGAGCAGCAGCAGGAGCAGCAAGCCCCAGAAGGCGCCGATCAGCGTGCCGACAAAGCGGTTGACGGCGTACGCGCCCGTGTCGCGCACGTAGGGCTGCATGCAGATGATGGCCGTGATCGCGGCCTCGGTGGGCATGTCCTGCCCGCGATAGCCGCGCAGATAGTAAAACAGAAGACACAGGAAGACTGCGACGGTCGTTTTGACGATGCGCTGGCCGAGGTGCGGCAGCACCCAGGGCTCGTCGTCCTCCCGGTGAAGAAGTCGGGGCATGAGATCCCTCCTTTCAGATTGCGCATCATAGCACAAGCGTCCCGTCCCGTCCAGTCCCCGGACGGTAAACTTTCTGTGAAGAAAAAAGGAAAAGCGTCCCGCAGGGCGTTTTTCCTTTTTTTGCGCTAAAACAGCAGGGCGCTGGCGATCCCGAAATAAACCAGCAGCGAGAGCGCGTCGACGATCGTCGTGATGAAGGGGCTGGCCATCACGGCCGGGTCGAAGCCGATCTTCTTGGCCGCCATCGGCAGCGAGCAGCCGACGACCTTGGCGATCAGCACGGTCAGCGCCATCGTGAAGCATACCACGAAGGCGGTCATGAGCGTGATGTCCGTGTTGCCGAGCAGCAGCCGGTCGAAGAGCATGATCTTGACGAAGCACAGCGCCGCGAGCGCGCAGCCGCAGAGCACGGCGGTGCGGATCTCTTTCCAGACGACCTTCGGCGCGTCGGAGAATTCAAGCTCGCCCAGGCTCAGCGCGCGGATGATCGTGACCGAGGCCTGCGAGCCGGAGTTGCCGCCCGTGTCCATCAGCATCGGGATAAAGGCCGTCAGCACGACCTGCGCGGCCAGCGCGTTTTCAAAATTCGTGATGATCAGGCCCGTGAAGGTGGCCGAGATCATCAGCAGCGCCAGCCAGGGGATGCGGTGCTTGAACAGGTCCCAGGGCGTCGAGCGCAGATAGGTCTTCTCCGAGGGGAGCATACCGGCCATTTTCTCGATATCCTCCGTGGTCTCTTCGACGAGGACGTCCATCGCGTCGTCGAAGGTCACGATACCGACCATGCGCCCGTCCGTGTCCACGACGGGCAGCGCCAGGAAGTTGTACTTCGAGAGCATCGTCGCGACCTCCTCCTGGTCGGTCAGGGTGCCCACGGAGATAACGTTCTCATCCATCAGCGACGAGACGGGCGCGTCGTCGTCGACGGCGAGAAGCAGGTCCTTGACGGAGACCGCGCCGAGGAGCTTTCGCCCCTCCGTGACGTAACAGGTGTAGATGGTCTCCTTGTCTACGCCCGTTCTGCGGATGCGTGTGATCGCCTCCGCTACGGTCATCTTCGGCCGCAGCGAGACGTACTCCGTCGTCATGATCGAGCCGGCGGAGTTTTCGGGATAGCGCAGGATCTCGTTGATCTCCTTGCGCATCTGCGGGTCTGCCTGAGCCAGGATGCGCTTGACGACATTCGCGGGCATCTCGTCTACGAGATCCGCCGCGTCGTCTACGTACAGCTCGTTGACGAGCTCGTGCAGCTCACGGTCCGAGAAACCGCGGATCAGCGTCTCCTGGATCTCGCTCTCAAGCTCGGCAAAGGTCTCCGCCGCCGTCTCCTTGGGCAGCAGACGGAACAGAAGAGCCATGCGCTCCTCGCCGAAATCGTCGAACACGGCGGCGATGTCCGCCGGCTCCATCGTCACCAGAACGTCCTTGATGGTCTGGTATTTTTTCTCGTCGAGCAGCGTGCGGATGGTCTTCTCAAAGGTCGCGGTTTGAACAGCCATCGCTTACCTCCTTCTTTGGATCGGTTTGTCCAGATCGGGAAGGCCGACGCGCAGGCCGATATTCTTTCAGAGCACGGAAACGCCATGCGTGCGTTTCCGGATGCTACTTCGGCCTGGCAAAGCGCCGGTACTGCTTCCGTCGTCCATGACGTTCCCTCCTTGTTTTTTGATGATGCGGGGACGCGGCCCCACTTTTCAGAATACCGCTCCCAGGAGCGTTTGTCAAGACTCAAACTCGTTCTGCGGCAATCCTTTCAAGCCTTTTTTCGACGCGCGGCGCGGGGCGTCCGCGCCGCGCGCGGGCTTCGCGCGGGACAGGCTCCGAAAGACCGCCGCGGCGGCAAAAAGCCGCAGACCGTTTCCGGCCTGCGGCTTTTCGTTCTGAAGCTTATTCGAGATAATAGCTTGCGATATACTCGTGGCCCGCGGGGAGCCTGATCCCCGGGTCGGAAAGAGAAAAGCGCAGCGAAAGCCCCACGGCCTCCGCGGCGAGGGCGAAGTGGCACAGCGCGATGCCGAGATCGACCTTCTGCAGATCGCCCGCGGAGACGAGGCCCCTGGGAAGGGAACGCCTAAGGCAGAAATGCACGGCCCTTCCGCAGCGCACGACGCGCCAGGGCTGGCGGTTGACGGCGGAGGGCGCGCGCTGCACGGCCTTGAGCGGCTCCAAAAGCTCGCCCGCAGTCTCCTCGCTCAGCGGACGGCGGAAGTCCCCGTCAAAAAAGAGCTCGGAAAAGCTCTGGCGCGAGGTCGCGGTCGTCCCGCGGCGCATCACGGTCTCGCGCAGGCTCATTTTCGCGGCCGGGCGCCCCACGGGGCTGACGCAGGGCATCAGCTCGTCGCTCTCAAGATCCATCGCCCGCTCGAAGGCGCGGCGGTCGAGCGTCCCGCCGAGCCATACCGTGCCGAACCCCATCGACAGCGCGTAGAGCATCAGCGTCTCAAAGGAGTAGCCGAGCGCCTCCTCGGCATGCGGCGCTTTGGCGGTCTTCGCGCCGAGATAGGCCGTCTCGCCGCGGATCACGGGGCTGGAGAGGACGCAGGGCCCTTTTTTCGGCGGCAGACAGCTCGCTGCCGTCAAAGCTGCGGACGCTGCGGCGCTCGCGGATCAGCTCCAGTACGTTTTCCATCGTCGTTCCTCCTTTACAAGCGGGTCGTCCTTTGGTATGATTTTAGCGTGAAAAAAACGCAAAGTCAACGGAGGAGACTGCATGGAACGCATTTATCTCGCGGGCGGCTGCTTTTGGGGCCTGCAAAAGTTTTTCGACCAGTTCGCGGGCGTGGAGCGCACCGAGGTCGGCTACGCCAACGGCCCGGACAGAGCGCCGAGCTATCAGGAGGTCTGCGCCTCCTCAGGCCACGCCGAGACCGTGCTGGTGGAGTACGACGAGAAAAAGATCGATCTGGAAAAGCTGCTCGATTACTACTTCATGGTCATCGACCCGCTCAGCTACAACCGCCAGGGCATGGACATGGGCGTGCAGTACCGCACGGGCGTGTTCTACACCGACGAAAAGCAGCTGCCGGCGATCGGAAAGGTCTTCGCGCGCGAGGAGGAAAAGGCGGGCCGCAAACTCGCCGTGCTCTGCGAGCCCCTGAAGAACTTTTTCTCCGCCGAGGAGTATCACCAGAAATATCTGGAAAAGAACCCGGGCGGTTACTGCCACATCCCGCCGCGGTATTACGGATTGGAGGACAGAACATGATCGCGGAAGTCAACGGCGTCAAACTGTTTTACGAAAAGAGCGGCGAGGGCCGCCCGCTCGTCATGGTGCACGGCAACGGCGAGGATCACACGATCTTCGACGAGGCGGTGCGCGCGCTCAGGGACGAGTATTGCTGCTACTGCCTGGATTCGCGCTGCCACGGCCAAAGCGAGGACACGCGCGAGCTGCACTACCGCGACATGGCCACGGACGTGATCGCCTTCCTCAAGGCGCTCGATCTGCGCGACGTGATCTTCTACGGCTTTTCCGACGGCGGCATCATCGGTCTGATGGCCGCCGCGCGCTGCGAGCGCATCACGACGCTGATCGTCAGCGGCGCGAACACGAACCCCAAAGCGGTAAAGTGGTGGCTGCGTCCGCTCATCGCGGCCGGAAAGCTCATCACAAAGGACAAGAAGCTCAGTCTGATGCTCAACGAGCCGAACATCGCGGACGAGGAGCTGAAAAGCATCCGCGCCGCGACGCTCGTGCTCGCCGGCAGCGGCGACCTGATCCCGGAGAGGGAGACGCGCCACATCGCGGACACTATCCCCGGCGCGGAGCTGCAGATCCTCAAGGGCGAGAACCACGGCTCGTACATCGTCCACAGCACGAAGATCGCGGGCCTGATCCGGGATTTCGCCCGCGGCACAAGGGAGGGATAAGCCATGAAGATCGCCGTCGTCACGGGCGCGTCCTCCGGCATCGGGCGCGAGTTCGTCTACGCCGTGGACAAAAAGTACTCCTTCGACGAGATCTGGGTGATCGCCCGCCGCGCCGAGCGGCTGGAGGAACTGAAGGGGAAGTGCCGCAACACGATCCGTCCCGTCGCGCTCGACCTGGCCGCGGACGCAGATCTGAAAGCCTATGCGGAGCTGCTCGAAAAGGAAAAGCCGGAGATCGCGCTGCTCGTCAACGCGGCGGGCTGCGGCGTATTCGGCCCCTTTGAGGAAAAAGATCTCGACGCGCTGCTGCACAGCGCCCGTCTCAACGCCCTCTCGCTCACGGCCATGTGCCACCTCTCCCTGCCCTGTATGAAGAGCGGCAGCGCCATTATCAACATGGGCTCGAACTCCTCCTGGCAGCCCGTGCCCTACCAGGCGGTCTACGGCGCGTCGAAGAGCTATGTGCTCTCCCTCTCCCGCGCGATCGGGCGCGAGCTGCGCCCGCGCGGCGTGCACGTGATGTGCGTCTGCCCCGGCTGGATCAAGACGGAGTTCCAGCAGCACGCGAAGCACGACGAGTACATCCGCTACGTCGACCGCTGGTACGGCCCCGAAGAAGTTGCCGCGCAGGCGATGAAGGACCTGGAAAAGAAAAAGACCGTGTCGATCCTCGGCGCGCCGGTGCGCCGCCAGGTGGCGCTGGTCAAGCACCTGCCCGTGGACATGGTCATGGATATCTGGTGCAGGCAGCAGGGCTTTGAATGAGAAAAATCAAAAAAAGAAGCTGTCCGGTCGGACAGCTTCTTTTTTTTTATGGCATTTCTTACTTCGTGCCGAAAATGCGGTCGCCCGCGTCGCCGAGACCCGGGACGATATAGGCGTTCTCGTTGAGGTGGTCGTCCAGCGCGGCGACGAAGATGTCGACGTCCGGGTGATCCTCCTGCATCTTCTTCACGCCCTCGGGCGCGCCGATGATGGACATGAGCTTGATATGCTTCACGCCGACTTCCTTGAGGAAAGTGGCCGCCGCGGAGGCGGAGCCGCCGGTGGCAAGCATCGGGTCGACGATGATGACGTCGCGCTCGGAGATGTCGGGCGGCATCTTGAAGTAGTACTTCACGGGCAGCTTGGTCTCGGGGTCGCGGAACAGGCCAATGTGGCCGACCTTGACGTTGGGCATCATGCTGACCATGCCGTCGACCATGCCCAGACCCGCGCGGAGGATGGGCACGACGGCCAGCTTCTTGCCGGCGATGCGGCGGCACTTTGCCGGAGCGACGGGGGTCTCGACCTCGATCTCCTCAAGCGGGAGGTCGCGCGTGGCCTCGTAGCACATCAGCATGGCGATCTCGGAGACGAGCTCGCGGAACTCCTTGACGCTGGTGTTCTTGTCGCGCAGGATGGACAGCTTGTGCTGGATCAGCGGGTGGTCGAATACGCATACTTTGCTCATATCTCGATCTCCTTTATTAAAATAAAAAACTACCTTACAGCCTTCCCCTGGGGGAAGGTGTCTCGGCGAAGCCGTGACGGATGAGGGCTTTTCAGCCCTGCTCTTTCTCCAGCCGCTCCTGGCGTTCGCGCTCGGCCTGCGAGAGCCGCAGATAGACCGGCAGCAGCTCGGCCGCGGGAACGGGAGCGCGCCCCTGCGCCGCCATCGCGACGCCCCAGGCGTCCTGCCAGACGAGATCGTCCGGCGCGAGACGGCAGGGGATGCCCTGCGCGTCGAGATAGTCCTTCGTGAGGACCGCGCCGTCGCCGACGAGAAAGACGCTCTCGCCCAGGGCGCGGAGCTCGTCCGACAGCTCCTCGAGCGAGATCGCCCGGTCGGGGCAGAGGCGGATGGGCCGTCCGTCCTCGATGCGGAAGAGGGCGTTGTAGACCTGCGCGCGCCGCGCGTCCATCACGGGACAGACAAGGCCGCCGACGGCCAGAGCGTGCCAGGCCATGGCCTCGAGCGTCGAGACGCCGATGCAGGGCTTTTCCGCGCCCCAGCACAGGCCCTTGACCGTGGACACGCCGATGCGGACGCCGGTAAAGGAGCCGGGTCCGTGCGCCACGGCGATCACGTCGACCTCGGACAGAGCGACGGCTGTATTTTTCAACAGATCCTTGGCCATCGGCAGCAGCGTGCGGCTGTGCGTCAGCGCGCTGACCTGCGTGCTCTGTGCGAGCAGCTTCCCGTCGCGCACGAGGGCGACGGAGGCGGGCCGGGCGGAGGATTCAAAGGCCAGGATCAGCATGACGTTTTTTCTCCGATCGTGATGATGCGTTCTCCCTCGCCGCATTTTTCGATGCGCACGGGGATCTCGTCGCCGAAGAAGGCGTCGGAGACGTTTTCGCTCCATTCCACGGCGCAGACCGCGCCGCGGGCGAGATAATCCTCCCAGCCGATGTCGAAAAGCTCGTCAGCGGAGGAGAGACGGTACATGTCGAAGTGGATCAGCTCGCGCTTGCCGGGGTACTCGTTGACGATCGTGAAGGTCGGGCTGGAGACGCGGCAGTCGATGCCCATCCCGCGGGCCATGCCGCGCACGAAGGCCGTCTTGCCCGCGCCGAGCTCGCCGTACATCGCCACGACCGCCCCATCGGGCAGCCCGCGCGCGAAGGCCTCGCCGATCGCCTCGGTCTCGGATTCACTTTTGGAACGGAAAACGGCCATGCATCAACAATCCCTGAAATCCTGTCATAAGCGCTTCGCGCTTCCGATCCATTATATCACCGAGCTACGGCTTGCGTAAAGAGCAAATCTGTGCTAAAATGAGCGCCGTATGTAGTTTTCGTTTCGGCTTTTTTTCACGAAAGGAAAGTGAGCGCGATCAAAAAGGTCGTTTTCTATATCAAAGATTTCTTCAAGCGGGCCGACATGTTCCTCTTCGCCATCTGCTTTGCCTGCGCGTGCTTCAGCGTGTACGCCGTGTACATCGCCACGCTCGGCATGCAGGCCGGCGGCGTTATCATCAGCCCGACCAGATGCGTCATCGTCCAGATCTTCTCGATCTTCATCGGCGTGGTCGCCTTTGTGCTCTTCACGATCATCGATGCGGACATCCTGGGCGAACAATGGCGCTGGCTGTGCGTGATCGACGTCCTTCTGATGATCGCGCTGGTCATCTTCGGCACCGAGGGCGAAAGCGGCAGCCGCAGCTGGATCCGCTTCGCGGGCATCAACGTGCAGCCCTCCGAGATCGTGAAGGTGCTGTATATCATCGTCGCGGCCCGGCAGATGACCTATCTGAAGGAACACAAGGACATCAACGCCTTTCCCTCCGTCGTGCAGATCGCGGCGCACTTCGTCGCCATCTTCGGTCTGATCGTCGTCGTCGGCGACGACCTCGGCAGCGCGACGATCATCCTGGCGGTCTTTCTGCTGATGTTTTTCGCGGCGGGCGTGAAGCTGTACTGGTTCGCCATCGGCGGCGCCGCCATCGCGGCCGTCATCCCGATCCTGTGGAACTACTTCCTCAAGGACTACCAGAAAAAGCGTCTGATCGCGCCCTACGACAAGAGCATCGACCCCGACGGCTGGGGCATCACCTGGCAGACCACGCAGAGCCGCTATTCCCTCATGGCCGGGCGCATGACCGGCGCGGAGGAAGGACACCGCGCCACGGTCTTCACCGGCAAGCATACCGACTTCATCTTCGCCAGCATCGGCGAGCACCTCGGCATGATCGGCTGCATCGCGGTCGTGATCGTGCTGACGGTCATCATCGTCCGCTGCGTTTACGTCGGGCTGCACGCCGGACGCATGTACGACATGCTCATCTGCCTCGGCGTCGCGGGCGCTCTTGCCTTCCAGACCTTCATCAACATCGGCATGTGCATCGGCATCACGCCCGTTATCGGCATCCCGCTGCCCTTCTTCTCGTACGGAGGCTCGTCGATGGTCACGCTCTTCGCCGCGGTCGGACTGGTCTCAGGCGTACACTATAAACCGAAACCGGAACACTTCTCGATGATCTATTAAAAAAGCAAGCCCCCGGCCGGGGCTTGCTTTTATTTTACATATACGGATTCTGGCTTGGCGCGGGGCCGACGGTCACGGGCTTGCCCGCCAGAGCCATGTAGTAGAGCACGTAGGTCGTGTTGATGTAGGGCGTCACCCAGATCGAGACCGCGTAGCCGATGTAGGGGATCGCGGCGAGAAGCCACCAGCCGATGAAGCTCAGATCCAGCACGAAGCACTCCCACTTGTGGCCCTTCATCATCTCTTTGCTGGCGCGGATGCTGTCCATCACGCCTGCGTCGGGATGGTCGAGCAGGAAGAGCTTGGCCATGCGGTAGCGGTAGGCGGCGATGATGCCGGGGATGATGAACAGCAGCGACCACAGGAAGATGAACAGGCCTTCCGCCAGCGCGAGCAGGAGCAGCTTGGCCGCGCGGCCGAAGCCGTCGAGCAGGTTGCCGTAGACGGCGCCGGCGCTTTTGACCGTGTTGAGGATGAAGATCAGGAAGCCCGCGCCGACGATATACAGCACGGCCTGGATCAGCGTGTTGAGCAGATAGGCCGTTCCGGGAGGCTGCATGCTCTCGCTCAGGCGCAGGATGGCCTGATAGTCGCCGTTCACGTAGTAGTTCATATACTGCCGGACGTCGTCTGCCGTCATGTTCACGCCGAGCACGGAGCTCGAGAGCATGTTGAGCACGAACGAAACGGCGACAAAGATCAGCCCCGCGGTCAGCAGCGAGGGTCTGGCCGTTTTCACGATGATCTTGGCGTTGTTTTTCAGAAGAGGACGCGAGGTATACATGGTCTATCACCCTTTCCGCATGACACTATACCATTTTTCCGCAGGCGATGTAAAGAGGGAAAACACGCCGCGCCCCGTGAAGAATCAGGCCCCCGTGCGAAAGCCGCGGCGGCGGCGATTTTTTTCTTGACAAGCCGGGGCGGGAATGCTATGATAACAAAGCTTCCAAATGCGCGAGTGGTGGAATTGGCAGACTCGCTAGATTCAGGTTCTAGTGTCCACTCCGGACGTGCGGGTTCAAGTCCCGCCTCGCGCACCACATTTTGACCTCAAATCGAAAGATTTGGGGTCAATTTTTATATTTCCGAGAACTTTTCAGGCAAGTTCATTTTTCGCCGCTTCTCACTTTCCTTCGACAAAGGGCCGATTTCTAACGTTTTTCTAACATTTTTCTAACGCTTTGTCAGAAAAGGCTGGACGCCATTTTCTGAGTCAGAAGCTCTTTTCTCTGCATATCCAGGTGCCCGTAAATGTTTGCGGTCATCTGAATATCGGCGTGACCCATGTATTCCTGCACATCTTTCAGCGTAAAGCCGTTGTTCAAAAGCAGGCTGGCACAGCTGTGCCGAAGCTCATGAAAGCGGATATGCGGCAAGTGGTTGTTTTTCAGGAGAAGTGAGAAATGGGAAGAAACGTAATCCGGGGAAAAGGGTGTGCCGTTGGGCCACTTGAAGATAAAATCGTTTTTCTCGTAATCGGAACCGCAGAGCTTTCGGTTGATCGCTTCCTCGGTTTTGGCTTGGATAAAGATTTCTCTTGCTTCGGGCGATAAGGGGAAAGATCGGTGGCTGGAGCTGTTCTTGGTCTTGTCCTTGCAGACTGTTGTCGTGACCTTCGAGACAGTGTGCTTGATCGTGAGCCGTCCGGCAGTGAAATCTACGCTGTCCCATTTCAGACCCAGGACTTCGCTGCGGCGCAGGCCATACAGGGCGGTGATCTTCACAAGGGGATAGATGGGATCGTCCCGGATCGCGTCAAACAGGGTTTTGAGCTGGTCAGCGCTGTAGTAGCTGGATTCATACCGCTGCTTCTTCGGAAGCTCGACGAATTGACAGGGATTCGTTTGCAGCATGCCGTTCTTCACCGCCTCATTCAAGGTTTGGAGGATAATATTTTTGTACTGCCGCAGAGACGAGGGAGACAGGCCGCCCTTTCCGTCT
>ONQJ01000082.1 GCA_900319935.1 uncultured Eubacteriales bacterium
ACCTGGATGGAGGCTTTGTCGCCGGTCATATTCAGGATCTCGCCGATGAGGTGCTGAGAGCCGACGCGGACGACGTCGGAGACGTTGGCGTCCGCCAGGCCCTCCGCCACGACAAGCGGACCGGAGACCTTGGTAATAATACCGCTCATTTGCATACCTTCCTTTAGATGGATTTCAAAGGATCGCTTGAGGTTTCGTTAATCGCCCAGGATATTCGTGCCGACGGCGCGTTCGACCGCGGCCTTCAGGGCGTTCTGCCCGAGTCCCAGGCTGCCCTCGCGGCCGGGAATCAGGATGATCGCCGGCGTGGGGCTGTCCTTGTAGCGGGAGATCTCGTGCTCCAGCTCAAGGGCAAGGTTTTCCTCGATGTAGATGATGGCGTAATCCTCGCTCTCACGGGCGAGCTTTTTCAGCACGCCGAGCGCCTCCTGGGCGTTCTCGACGGCAAAGGCCTCCAGACCGAGGGCCTTGAAGCCCATAACGGTCTCGCGCCCGCCGATAACAGCTATCTTAAGCATACAGATCACGCAGCCTTTCCTTGATCGTCTCCGCGTCCACGCCGGCGAGCGAGCCGGTGAGGATCATGCGCACGGCGGTGATCTCCGTCTCCACGGCGGCGACGTAGGCCGCGACGACCTCCGGGCCGTAGGAGACGAGCTTCGCGGAGCGCAGGTAGTCGTTCACGGCGTTGTCGCAGAGCAGCTCGAACACAGTCATCGAGCCGCCCGCGATCGCCTCGGCGCCCGCGGCGGCCGCCTTTTCCAGCGGCGTGTGCGCAAAGATCGCGGCAAGACCGTCTCCGTCCGCGGCGGCGATGCGGTCTACGTCCGCGCCGCCCTTGATCAGGACGGAGGAGAGGAAGTCCGCGCTCTTGCGCATGCGCGCGGTACGCACGGCGCTCTTGAGATTGGCCGCGTCGATGAGCAGCTTCACATAGCCGGCGAGAAAAGGATTGTCAAGCTCGGCGGCGATGGTCTTCATTTCATCGAAGCAGGCCCGGTCGAGCTCGAAGTCCGCCAGCTGCGGGTTGGCGGTGCGGGCGAGCGTGCTGCCCGCCTCGACCATGGCCGCGCCGAGGACGGGGGGCAGGTCGGACACGCGCTCCTCGTCGAAGGCTGCCTTGAGCTTTTCCGGCGCGACGCGTCCGGAGGAACTCATCAGCCGCAGCGGGTCGACGCCCATCGCCTCGCCCTTGAGGACGGCCTTGGCGTTGTGATAGTCGTATTTCAGCCGGAACAGCTCCACGAGCGCCTTGTCGGGAACGAGGTTTTCCAGCTCGGAAAGGATCGCGGCGCGGCGCTCGGACAGCGCGGCGTCGATCCCCGCGGCGTTCAGACCGCTGAGATCCTCATAGCCGCAGTCGGCGAGCAGCTTCACGCTCTCCTCAAAGCCGGAGGCCTCCAGCATGCGCGCCGCCCTGTCGGCGGTGAGCATCCTGGTCTCGCGTGCGCGGAGCATCGCGGAGAGGCAGAGATACGCTTCCTTGTTCATTGACAAAATACAATCCCTCCCTTACGGGGATCAGTCAAACAGCACGCCGGCGATGGCGGCGGACATTTCGCCGCGGCACAGCTCGACGAGCAGAGAACTCGTGCAGTTGACCTCGATATTGCCGCGCCGCAGGATCAGTCCGCCGTCGAAGTCGCCCGTCGAAGCGGAGAGCGTGAGAGAGCCCTTTTCGCCGAGCTTTTCGTTGGCGGCCTTGACGACGGCCTCGCCCACGCGCGCGCGGTCCGCGGCGTTGAGGACGATCTCCTCTTCGCCGGTCACGGCGGCGTTCGCCGCGAGCTTGGCAAGCAGCGCGACGTACTGCTCCTCCGGCAGAGAGACGAGCTTTTTCGCGGCCTCGTCGAAGCTGCGGGAGATCATCTCCTGCTTGAGGGCGAGCAGCGTTTTCTTCGCCTCCATGCGGCCGAGACGCGCGGCGCTGTCTCCTTCGTCGGCACAGCTCTTTACGCCGGCGCGGATCCGCTCGGCATAGGCCTCGGCGGCCTGCGCGGCATAGTCCTTGCCGATCGCGTCGCATTGCTCCTGCGCCGCGGCAAGGATCTCGCCGCACTTCGCTTCGGCGTCGGAGCGGATGTGCGCGATGATTTTTTCAGTGCCCTTCATAACGTCTTCCCCCTCTGAGGATCAGATGTTGATGGCACCGAGCATCAGGAAGGAGGCAAGCAGGCAGAGGATGGCGTAGAACTCGACGATGACGCACATGATCATGCCCTTGGTCCAGTCGTCGGGCTTCTTGGCCAGGATGTTGATGGACGCGGCTGCGACCTTGCCCTGCGCGATGGCGGAGAGCAGACCGCCGATGCCGATGGGAAGGCAGGCGGAGAGGATCTGCAGACCCTGCTGGACGGTCAGCGCGCCGATGACGCCGCTGACCTTGCTGAACGCGACGAAGAAGATAACGAAGCCGTACAGACCCTGCGTGCCGGGGATGACCTGCAGGATCAGCGCCTTGCCGGACTTGCCCGGGTCCTCCGCTACCAGACCCGCGCCGGCCTCACCGGCGATGCCGGTGCCCTTGGCGGAGCCGACACAGGCCAGAGCCGCGGCCAGAGCCGCACCGAGAAGCGCCAGAGCGCCGCCGCCGAACGATTCCAGAAAACTCATGTTGATTTCCTCCTGACAAATGGTTTTTGTTTTATGATTAAGTTTCTTTTGCTCTTACGTATTTCCCGCCGAATTTCAGCGGCCGGAACGGCTTGCCGCCGTCGGAATAGAACTTGCCGAAGAACTCCAGGCACTGCAGACGCAGGTCGTGCACATAGCAGCCCAGGATGTTCAGCGCGAAGTTGATCGCGTGGCCGAGCACGAAGATGATCACGAAGGCGAGCATCGTGAACACGTTCACGCCGCTCGACTGCGCGGGCATGACCGCGACGGTGTTGAACACCTTGCCGACCACGCCGCCGGCGAGCATCAGCGCCATGATACGCGAATAGCTCAGCACGTCGCCGAACCAGCCGGTCGCGGTGTTGTAGATGCAGCCGAAGGCGGCCGTCACCTTGCCGAAGCCTTTGGCGTTGCGTCCCGCGCCGAAGAGCAGCATCACCGCGCCGACGATCAGCACCGCGAGACCCGCATAATGCAGCGCGCTGTTCTTGACGATCATCATGTCCGCCGCGAGCAGCAGCCCTCCGACGAGGATGATCCACAGCGAGCCCTCTTCCAAGATCGCGCCGGCCTTGTCGCCGTTCTTGACCTTCTGCACGGCCGAGACCACCATGCCGGTGTTCAGGTGCAGCATGCCCAGCACCAGCGAGCCGTAGAGGACCAGATTGCTGTCGGTCTCGGGGCTGAAGAGATGCCACAGACCCGGCCAGGTGCTCTTGGGGTTGAACAGGTGGACGAGCTGATAGGGGACGTCGCTGAAGAAGGCGCCGGTCAGAACGCCCATCGCCGCCGTGGCGATGCCGCCGTAGAGCAGCAGCTGGCAGAAGGCCAGCGAGCCGCCGCGCGGCTTGAGCTTTTTGAGCGCCACGAGCGCCGCGGCGATCATGATCAGACCGTAGCCGATGTCCGCCATCATCAGACCGTAGAACAGGATGAAGAAGGGGGCCATCAGCGGGTTCGGGTCCACCGTGCCGTAGGCCGGCAGCGAGTACATCTCGGTGACCATGTTCAGCGCGTTGGTAATTTTGTTGTTTTTCAGGCTGACGGGGACCTCGGGATAATCCTCCTCGGGCGGATCCTCGCACTCCCAGGCGCAGTCGTAGCGCGAGAGGATCTCCTCGAGCGCGGCTTCCTTCTCGGCGGGCACCCAGCCCTGCATCAGCGCGACGTCGTCCGTCGAAAGCGAGAGATCGGCGGCCTCGGCCATGGCGAGCTGCGCCTCCATCCGGTCGGCGGCGAGCTTGAGCTCGTCGCGCTTTTCGGCCTTCTCGACGATCGATGCCTCGCAGGCGGCCTTTTCCTTCGCAAGCTTTTCGAGCACGCTCTGGCAGCGCGCGCTGCAGGTCTTGGCGGGCGCGCTCATGCCGGTGAAGGACTGGGCTGTGAAGTCGAAGGCGCGCAGCGCCTCCTGAATCTCGCCGAACGCTTCCTTCGCGCAGACGATCATCACGTAGGAGGCCTTCTTGTCGGCGCTGACCTCGAAAAGCTCGCTCTCCTCGGTCACGGCCTCGATGGCCTCGCGCACCTTGTCCAGAGGGACCTTGACGGGGATCGAGCCGAGCAGGACGCTGCTTCTCTCCGTGCCGTCGACGTCGAGCGGCAGGTCGAGCCCCAGCCAGGGCACGAGCGATTCGATCACGGCCCTTTCGCGGCTCTCCTCCGAGCCGATGCGGCGGATGCGTTCGTCCGCGGCGATGATCTCTCCCGCGAGGGAGAGCATCTCGTCGAGACCCTCTGCGCCGAGCAGCTCCTCCCCCTCGACCTCCGGCATGGCGGAGAGCAGGGGCTTCTTCTCGGGGGCGTATTTCCCCAGCAGATCCACGGCCCGCAGCAGCGAGGCGTGGTCGCTTTTGAGCTTCATCACGTCGCTCTCGGCGCGGTGCAGGCTCTCAAGACTCTGCACCTCGTCTTCCAGTTCGGAAAACTGGACACAGCCGAGCCGGATCAGCGCTCTGAGCAGATCGTCCTTCTGGGAACGGGCGATCATCAGCCGCAGCCTTTTCATTTTCAGAATGGCCATGTCAGTTGTTCACTATCCTTTCCACTACGAGAGATGCGGCTTTATCCAGCTTTGCCTCCGCTTTTGCAAGCAGAACGGCTTTCTTGGTCGCAAGCTCGTCCGCGAGCGCGTCCGCCTCGGCCCTTGCTTTCTCCTCGGCCTTCACGCGCAGCTCGGCGAGCTCTTCCTCGGCCCTGGCGATCGCCGCCTCAACGGAAGCCTTTCCGGCGCTCTCCGCTTCGGCGATCATCGCCCTGGCCTTCTGCTCGGCCGCCGCGACAGCGGCTTTGCCCTCGGTCTCGGCCTGCGAAATGTTGTATATCGCCTCGAATGACATCGGCACACCCCCTCTTTTTTCGGAATAGTTTTCCAGTTCTTCGCGTTTTTGAGTATAAGTATATTCTACCGCAAACACGCTCTTCTTTCAAGAAAAAAAGCGCGCCGTCCGCGGATCTTTCCGCCTCCGCTCCCGACGGAGCAGGAAGCGGGGAAAAGCCCGGCCTGAAGCCGTTTCACAACCTTATTAAACCACACTTGTTATTTCTTTGTCAAACGCTGCGGAAACTTTCGTCGATGTGCTGAAATAGGCGGAAAAAACCCGGTAAAAACGCGAAAAACCGACAAAGCGTTTTTTCAAACGGATCGTCGGTCTTTCTTTTTGCCTATCGTAACGATATCTCTTTCATATGGATCAGCGCAGAGAGGAGAAAAACGCGCGCAGCAGCGCGGCGGATTCCTCGCCCAGCACGCCGCCGAGGACTTTGGGCTGATGGCCGTAGCGCTCGAAAAACAGGTCGATCACGCTCCCGCAGGAGCCGCTGACGGCGTCGGCCGCTCCGAAAACGAGCATGGGGACGCGCGCGTTGATGATCGCGCCGGCGCACATCGGGCAGGGCTCGAGCGTGACGTAGAGCGTGCAGCCGTCGAGCCGCCAGCTCCCCAGCGCCTCGCCCGCCTCGCGGATAGCCTCGATCTCGGCGTGAGCCGTGGCGTCGGCGTTCTCTTCCCGGCGGTTGCGTCCGCGGCCGATCACCTTTCCGTCCGCGTCCGCGATCACGCAGCCGACCGGCACCTCGCCCTCGGAAGAGGCCTCGCGCGCCAGCTCCAGCGCCATGCGCATGTATGCTTCGTGCTCCATGATAACACCTCAAAAAGGGCGGCCGGAGGCCGCCCTTTATCCTAAAAACTAAAAACTACAATCTAAAAACTACGATCAGGCCAGCGCCGCGGTGATGATGGACATCTGATAGACCTCCTCCGCGTCGCAGCCGCGGGAAAGGTCGTTGATCGGCGCGTTGAGACCCTGCAGGATCGGGCCGTAGGCCGCGTAGCCGCCGAGGCGCTGCGCGATCTTATAGCCGATGTTGCCGGACTGGATCTCGGGGAAGATGAAGGTGTTGGCGTAGCCGGCGACCTTGCTGCCGGGGAACTTCAGCTGGCCGACGACCGGGGAGACGGCGGCGTCGAACTGCATCTCGCCGTCGAGATCGAGCTCGGGGGCCATCTCCTTGGCGATGGCGGTGGCGTTGCGGACCAGGTCGACGTTCGCGCCCTTGCCGGAGCCCTTGGTGGAGTAGGACAGCATCGCGACCTTCGGATCCATGCCGAAGACCTTGGCGGTCTTGGCGGTTTCGATCGCGACCTCGGCCAGCTGGGCCGCGGCGGAGAGGACGACGTTGCCTTCCTTGTCCAGACGGTCCTCATAGGCGATGTTGATCGCGCAGTCGCCCATGCACAGCATCGGCGCGCCTTCCTTGACCAGAATGAAGCAGGAGCTCACGAGGTTGGCGCCCTTGCGGGTCTTGACGAGCTGCAGCGCGGGGCGGACGGTGTCGGCGGTGGAATAGGTGGCGCCGCCGAGCAGCGCGTCGGCCACGCCGAGCTTGACGAGCATCGTGCCGAAGTAGTTGCCCTTCTGCAGGCTGGCGCGGCATTCCTCCGGCGTCATCTTGCCCTTGCGCAGCGCGACCATCGTGTCGACCATCTCGTCCATGCGCTCATAGGTCGCGGGGTCGAGGATCTCCAGCCCCTCGATATCGAAGCCGCCCTTTTCGGCGGCGGCCTT
>ONQJ01000073.1 GCA_900319935.1 uncultured Eubacteriales bacterium
CCGCGCCGAGACGGACGGCCGTGCGGCACACGTCCATCGCGACGTTGCCGCCGCCGATGACCGCGCACTTCCTGCCGAGCTCGGGCTTGTTGCCGAGATTGACCTCGCGCAGGAAGTCGACGCCGCCGTAGACGCCCTGCAGCTCCTCGCCGGGGATGCGGAGCTTGGAGCTCTTCTGCGCGCCGATGGCAACGTAGAAGCCCTTGTAGCCCTCGTCACGCAGCTGCTGGATCGTGACGTCCTTGCCGACCTCGGTGTTCATGCGGAACTTGACGCCCATCTTCTCGAGGACTTCGATCTCGCCCTTGAGAGCGCTGCGGTCAAGACGGTAGCTGGGGATACCCATGACCAGCATGCCGCCGGGGGCGGGATTGCGGTCGAACACCGTGACGTTGACGTAGCCCATGCGGGCGAGGTAATAGGCGCAGCTCAGGCCGGCGGGGCCGGCGCCGATGATGGCGACCTTCTGCTCGTAGGGGATGTCGACGGGGCGGCGGTAGAGAGGCTCGGGAATATAGCGCTCGTCGCTCTTGAGGTCCTGCTCGGCGATGAACTTCTTGATCTCGTCGATGGCGACGGCCTTGTCGAGAGAGCCGCGGGTGCAGGCGTCCTCGCAGCGGCGGTTGCAGACGTAGCCGCAGACGGAGGGGAAGGGGTTGTCCTGCTTGATGAGCTTGAGGGCGTCGAGATAACGGCCTTCCTTGGCCAGCTTGATGTAGCCCTGGATCGCGATGTGCGCGGGGCAGGCGGTCTTGCAGGGAGCGGTGCCGGACTCGTGGCAGTTCTTGCGGTTGTCAAAGACGTAGTTCGGGTTCCATTTGTCCTTGCCCCATTTCAGGCCGGAGGGCAGCTCCTGCTGCGGGTACTTGACGTCGCCGTCCTTGGTGCAGAGCTTCTGGCCGAGCTTGACGGCGCCGGCCGGGCAGACCTCGACGCACTTGCCGCAGGCGACGCAGTTCTCTTTGTCGACGTGGGCGCGGTAGGCGGAGGCGGAGAGGTTGGGGGTGTTGAAAGGTGCGCAGCGCGAAGCAGACGCCGACGTCGCAGTTGCACAGACCGAAGATCTTGTCCTCGCCGTCGATGTTCGTGGTCTGGTGGACGTAACCGTTCTCTTCGGCGCGCTTGCAGATCTGCAGGGCTTCCTCCTTGGTGATCGGGCGGCCCTTGCCGGTCTCGACCAGGTAATCGGCGAAGTCGCCGAGGCCGATGCAGCAGTCGTCCTGGATCTCACCGGAGCCCTGGTTGAACAGACGGCGGGCGTTGCGGCAGGAGCAGTAGCCGACGGAGAGATGACCGTCGTACTTATCGAGCCAGTGAGAAACATGCTCGATGTCCATGGACTCGTTCTTGGCGGGGATGGCTTTTTCGACGGGCAGGACGTGCATGCCGATGCCGTCGCCGCCGGGAGGGATCAGATGGGTCTTGCCTTCGAGGGGCAGGAAGGTCATCTTGTCGAAAGCATCCGCCAGTTCGGGATACTTTTCGACCTGCCAGAGGACCATGTTCGTCATCTCGGCGATGCCGGGAACGAAAAGCTGGACGTACCACTGCTTCTCATGCTTCTCGTTTTCCCAGTTGTACTCGACGATGCCGTGCATGGCGGCGTCGGTCAGCAGCTCGACGATGCGCTCTTCGGATTTGCCGGTGAGCTTGGCGATCTCCGCGGTGGTCTTGGGCTTGCGCAGGCCCATTTTCAGCATGACTTCGGCGATCTCGTCATTGGAGCAGGCGCGGTCCAGGATCGTATATTCCGGGTCGTTCTCCGTCAGACGCTTGAGGCCGAGTTTATAGGGGATGCGGTCCGTGATCATTTTGCCGAGATCAAATAGAATCTCTCTTGCCATATGGATCTCCTCTCAAAATATTTTTACCCTCTTTGGAATATCGGTGTGCATTCCAATACATTATAATTTTATCATACGACCGTTGAAAAGTCACGAAAAATAATTGTGCAGCACAGCTTTTTTCGCTGTGCTGCACAAAAAAGCGAAAATGTTCAGACATTTTCCTCCGGAAGCTTACAGACGTCGATCCATTCAAGCGCGTTCGAGTAGCGGTACAGTTCGTCGAGATCGAGCTCGATGGCGCTGCTGGCACTGCCCACGGCGGGGAAGACGGTATGGAAGCGCTTCATGCTCACATCGAGATACACGGGGATGGCCGGATCGATCCCGAAAGGGCATACGCCGCCGACCGGGTGGCCGACCAGCTCGAGTACTTCGTCGGCGGAGAGCATCTTCGCTTTCATATGGAACTTGTCCTTGAACTTGTGGTTGTCGATACGCGCGTCGCCGGCGGCGAGGATCAGCATGCAGCCGTCGGGCGTTTTGAACGAGAGGGTTTTGGCGATGCGCGCGCCCTCCACGCCGAGCGCCTGCGCGGCCAGCTCGACCGTGGCGGAGGAAACGGTGAATTCGATGACGCGATCTTCGATCCCGAGGGAACGGAAGTAAGTGCGCCCTTTCTCTATGGACATGGGGTACCTCTTAAAACGTGATATTGAGCAGGTCGACAAAGACCTTGGCGGGGAATTGCTGGGTCTTGCGCAGAAACTTGTTGAAATCCCGGATCGCGTCGTCCACGTCGTCTGTGTCGTCAAATTTGCGGCCGGCAGACAATTCGTCGAAGGAAGATATGAGACCGCGATAATCGCCTGTGGCCGAGGCGTCCCGCGCCCGGCTTTTCAGTTCGTCGATCCGGTTGTCCTCGGCGTATTCGAGCACCTCGTCGCACAGACGGTCGCAGAGCTTGTCGTAGCGCTTCTCCATCTTCACCCTGGCGTTCAGACAGGTGGAGCAGAAGATGAGCAATAGGCAGAAGACGATCGCGAAGACAGGGTTTTTGAAAAGCTTCATCCGACGATCAGCCCTTCATTTCAAGCAGCTTCTGCTTGAGCTGATCTTGCGGACTTCGTCGAGGGTGGCGATGAGCTCGAGATTTGTCTTCTTGAGCGTTTCGATATCGACGATGCCGCGCTCGGACTCCTTGGCAACGTTCACGCTGCCCTGGTGAAGCTTTTTGGCGTTGCTCTCGAGAAGCTTGTTGGTCACGTCGGTCACCTCGCGCTGGGCCTTCATGGCCTCTTCGGAATGATACATCGACAGGCCGAGGACCATCTGGCTCTTCCAAAGGGGAATGGTGTTGACGATGGAGGAGCGGATCTTCTCGGACATGAGGGTATCGTTGTTCTGGATCAGGCGGATCTGCGGGGACATCTGCAGGGAGATCGTGCGCGTCAGGCCTGCGCGTCCTCGGGAAGACCGGATTCCTGAGCCTTCTTCTGCATCGCGGGAAGCTCAACATCGCGAAGCTCCTGAATGCGAAGCTTGCCGGCGATGATATACATCGTCAGCTCTTTCATATACTCCTGATTCTTCTCGTACATGCGGTCCATCAGGCTGATGTCCTTGAGAAGAGTCACTTCGTGACGCTCCAGTTCCTCGACGATTTTGTCGACATTGACTTCGGCCTTGTCATACTGAGCCATAACGGAAGCGATGTCCTGCCTCGTTTTGTTGAAAAGACCGCGGAGTCCTTTTCTCTGTTCGGGATCGAAATTCAGCCCCTTTAGCTCGACGACAAGATCGCTGAGCATGTTGCCCACTTCGCCCAGATCCTTGGTGCGGACGGCGTTGAGCGCGGAATCCGAAAACTCAGAGATGTTCTTCTGCGCGTTGCTGCCGTAGTTGAGGACCTGCTCGGTGTTGAGGATATCGATCTTCTTGGAGAATTCCGTGACGGCGGCCTGCTCGGCGGGGGTGAGCTTGCTGAGCTCCAGACGCTCGATGGGGATATCCTCGATTTTTTCCTCTTCCTTTTTCTCTTCGGCGACGGCGGCGACTGCCTGGGCGTTCGGCTCAAGCGTCAGGCTGGGGATGTAGCTTTTTTCTTCTTCGCTCATGTTTTCCGTTCCTTTCTGTTACTGCGGCATCTGCTGGAGCTGACCCTGCCCCTGCGCCTGCTGCTCACGTTGTTTTTTCTTTGCCTGTGCGTAAAGATCGTTCTCGTCGTCTCCGGCGAGACCTTCGCGCGCAAGCATGGTGTTCATGACTTCAATGTCCGTCTCGATGTCGAGGGCTTGGTTTTCAAACAGGGAGTCGAGACGCTTTTTGTATGCCTCGATCGCGGCGTCGAGCATCTCGTTGATGTTCTTCATGCTGCGGTCAAGGTTTTCTCCCTCGATGCCGAGCGAGCTCATCCTGTCGTAGGAGTTGAGGAGCTTGAGCGTGGTCGGCAGATAGTAGTTCATGAATTTTTTGATCTGCGGGATGTCCTTCGGATCGTCAATCGCGTCCTGCGTGATCTTGTCGGTGATGCGCATGATCTCGTTGATCTTGCCGCGGATCTCAGGGTCCTTGATCGACATGTAGAGACGGCCCATTTCGCTCAGGGCGCGGTTGCCTTCCTCGAGAATGGGATCGACCTCCGGGCCGTAGCTCTTCTTTTTCGGATGCTTCGCCGCTTCTTCTGCGGCCTTTGCCGCGGCGGCTTCGGCCGCCTCCTTTTCTTTCTTCAAGGCACGCTTGGCCGATGCTTTACCGGCGATAAAAGCGCCGATCGAACACAGTCCCAACGTCAGCAGAATGCCCCAAAGCTCGTACAGAGGGAACGCCACGGACGAAAAGAGCCATATGATCGCAAAAACATACAGCGGCGCAAGAGACCGTCCGCCCCTTCTTCTGTTGCCCAATTTCGTAACCCTCCGTGTCAGATCTTTCAATATATTTTAGTACTAAAACACGCCTGCGTCAAGAGAAAAGCCGCCGTGCGGCATGAACGCGCGATGAAGCGCAGATGAACAAAAAATGAATTCTTCTCCGATGGTGGGCTCATAGGTCGAATACCGCTGTTTTTCAGGCATTTTCACTATTGCCGTAAAAATCATGAAGTGATAAAATATAATGCTGTAATGAGGCTTCGATCCGTACGTCAGGCGGGATCAAAAGGAGTACTGTCATGATCAAAGTTGCACCTTCGATCTTATCCGCAGATTTTTCCAAACTCGGCGCAGAGGTGGAGGATATCCGTCTCGGCGGCGCCGATTACGTGCATTTCGACGTGATGGACGGACGCTTCGTTCCCAACATTTCCATCGGCATTCCCGTATTGAAATCGCTCCGCAAAGCGACCGATATGTTTATCGACGCGCATCTGATGATCGTTGAGCCGATCCGATACGCCGAGGCCTTCTGCCAAGCCGGGGCCGATCTTGTAAACGTCCATGTCGAGGCCGACGGCGAGGAGAATACCCTTGCCGCGATCGATACGATCAAGACCCTCGAAAAAAAGGCCGGGATCACGCTCAAGCCCGGCACGCCGGCGGAGGCTGCGCTGCCTTTTATCGACAAGGTCGATCTGATCCTAGTTATGACGGTCGAGCCCGGCTTCGGGGGGCAGAGCTTTATGCACGATATGCTCCCGAAGATCGCGGCCATCCGCGGATATATCGATAAGATAAACCCTCTGTGCGAACTGGAAGTGGACGGAGGGATCGACGCGCATACGTCGGCGCTCGTAAAAGAAGCGGGCGCGAACGTGCTCGTCGCGGGCAGCGCCGTGTTCAAGGCCGCCGACAGGGCCGCCGCGATCCGTGACATCAGAAACGCCTGAAAGCAGGAGAGAAAACCATGTCTTTTTTTCCTTCATCGCTTGAAAACCTGATCGACGCCTTTGCCTCGCTTCCCGGTATCGGGAAGAAGAGCGCGCAGCGACTGGCTTTTTATCTGCTCGCGCAGCCCGACGAGGAGGCAAAAGCATTTGCAGACGCGATCGTCGAGGCGAAAAACAGCGTCCATTGCTGCAAGATCTGCCAGAATCTCACCGACGGCGAGATCTGTGCGATCTGCCGCAGCGACAGACGCGACAAGAGCCTTATCTGCGTCGTGTCCGAGCCGCGCGACGTCGCGAGCATCGAGCGCGGCCGCGAGTATAACGGCACCTACCACGTCCTGCACGGCGCGCTTTCTCCGATGAATCACGTCGGGCCGGACGATATCCGCATCAAGGAGCTGCTCGTCCGGGCGGCCGACAGCGAGGTGCAGGAGGTCATCATGGCGACCAATCCCGATACGGAAGGGGAGGCGACGGCCATGTATATCTCGCGCCTTCTCAAACCCTTCAACGTCAAGGTCACGCGCCTGGCTTACGGCATCCCGGTGGGCTCCAATCTGGAATTTGCCGACGACGCGACGCTCAACCGCGCCATCGAAGGCAGAACGGAAATGTAAAAAAGCCCGTATAGAACGGGCGCAAACACGGGAACAATCATATACGGGATACATATTTTCCGTATATGTTCATTACGGATTATCTTTTGAACGGAGGATCTATGATCTCAAAACTGAAAATCATCCCTCTTGGCGGCCTCGGCGAGGTCGGCAAGAATATGACCGTATTCGAATTCGGAAGCGATATCATCATCGTCGACTGCGGTATGGGATTTCCCGACGAGGACATGTACGGCGTCGACATCGTCCTCCCTGATTTCGCATACCTGAAAGCAAACGCAGACCGGATCCGCGGCCTGATCCTGACTCACGGGCACGAGGATCACATCGGCGCCGTGCCGTATCTGCTCAGGGAACTGGACGTCCCCATCTACACGCTGCCCCTCACGGCTGCGCTCGTTGAACTCAAGCTCGAAGAGCACGATCTGCTCTACAATACGCAGATCTTTATTCGGAAGGTCGGCTCGCCGTTTCGTCTCGGCAGCTTCACGATAGAATTCATCCACGTCAACCACAGTATCCCCGATTCGGTGGCCCTTGCCATCGGAACGCCGCTCGGCACCGTGGTGCATACGGGCGATTTCAAGATCGACCTGACGCCGATCTCCGGCGGCATGATCGACCTCACGCGCTTCGGCCAGCTCGGCAAGGAAGGCGTGCTCGCGCTGCTGAGCGATTCCACGAACGCGGAGAATCCGGGGCATTCCGCCTCGGAACGTAAAGTAGGCGAGAGCTTTGACAAGCTCTTTACCGGCTGCGACAAGCGCATCATCATCACGACCTTCGCCTCAAACGTGCACCGTCTGCAGCAGATTATTTCCGTTGCTGCCAGGCACGGACGCAAGGTGGCGATCACCGGTCGCAGCATGGAAAACATCATTCGCGTCTCCATGATCCTTGGCTATATGGATATCCCGGAGAATGTGATGACCGATATCGAGCAGATCAACAAGCTGCCCAAGGATCAGGTCGTCATCATCTCCACCGGCAGCCAGGGCGAGAGCATGTCCGCGCTCTACCGCATGGCTTTTTCCGAGCACAAACAGGTCAAGATCGGACCGGGCGACCGCGTGATCATTTCCGCCTCGGCCATTCCCGGCAACGAGACCACGATCAGCCGCGTGATCGACGCACTCTTCCACAAGGGCGCTGAGGTCATTTATGACCGCCATACGGACCTGCACGTTTCCGGCCACGCCTGCCAGGAAGAGCATAAGATGATGCTTGCCCTGACGAAGCCGAAGTACTTTATCCCCGTGCACGGCGAGTACAGGATGCTTGTCAAGCACGCGGAGCTTGGCAGACTCATGGGCGTCGCTCCGCAGAACATCGTGATGGCCGAAAACGGCGATGTGATCGAGATCGGCAAGAAGGGCATCAGCAAAGAGAACTCCGTACAGGCCGGCGCCGTTCTGCTCGATGCAAGCGGCACGGGCGAGGTCGGCAGCGTCGTGATGCGTGACCGCCACAAGCTGGCGGAGGACGGCATGATCGTGATCGTGATGTCCTATTCCTCGTACGACCATCGGATCCTCGGCGATCCCGAGATCGTCACGCGCGGGTTCATCTACGTCAAGGAAGCCGAGGAACTGATGGAAGAACTCAAGCGCGTCACGATGGAGGCCGTTCAAAGCTGCGAGGAGGCCCGGATCTCCGACTGGAGCACGATCAAGAGCAAGGTCAAGAGCAGCGTCTCCGGATACCTTTTCAAGAACGTAAACCGCAGCCCGATGATCCTGCCCGTCATCTCGGAGGTATAAGGCATGAACATCCAGATCTTCGGCAAATCGAAATGCTTCGATACGAAAAAAGCCGAGCGCTATTTCAAAGAGCGCCGGATCAAGTATCAGTATATCGACGTGCTCAAATACGGCATGAGCAGGGGAGAACTCAACTCGGTGAAAAACGCCGTGGGACTTGAATCCATGATCGATAAAAACGACGAGGACTACCCGCTCGTGCAGTATCTCGCTTCGGACGAAGCAAAGCTTGACAAGCTGTATGAGGACGCGTATCTCATCAAGACCCCGATCGTGCGCAACGGGAAACAGGCGACCGTCGGCTATTGCCCCGAGACCTGGAAAACCTGGGAATAATAAAAAAGCTCTCATTCCGGTCGGAATGAGAGCTTTTATTTTTCAGATCAGATGATGTTCAGGATAAAGGTCAGCACGACGAAGACCAGCGCGAAGATCGGCGTGAGCTTGGCGAGCTTGGCGTCCCAGGTCTTGGCTTTGCCCTTGGACAGGAAGTTGTCCGCGCCGCCGGAAATGGCGCCGGAGAGGCCGGCGCTCTTACCGCTCTGCATGAGAACGATAACGGTAACGGCAAGGCCGGAGAGAAGCTGGAAAACGGCGAGAACGATCTGAAGAGTCGACATGTATTTCAATCCTTTCGAGTATTACTTTTTTACAGCATGAGAGAGTATAACATAGGGCCGTACACAATTCAAGTGTTTTTTCGCCCCTATGCGCAGTTTTGAACGCAGGAAAATCAGTCCGCGTCCGTCCAGGTGCGCTCGCTGATGATATAGCGCGGGCGCTGTTTGGTCTCAAGGTAGATCTTGCCGACGTATTGCCCGATCACGCCGATGCTCAAAAGCTGTACGCCGCCGAGGAACAGGATGATGCAGACCGTGGAAGCCCAGCCTGTGACCGCGTTGCCGAGCAGCACCTCGACGATGGCCCAGATGATGCCGATGAAGCCGAGCAGACAAGTGATCAGGCCAAAAACGACGATCAGCGTGAGCGGCTTGACAGACAGGCTTGTGATGCCTTCGATGGCGAAGGCGATCATTTTTTTCAGCGGATAATGGCTCTCTCCCGCCATGCGCTCGTGCCGCTCGTAATAAACGCAGCCGCTTTTGAAGCCCACGAGCGGGAACATGCCGCGCAGGAAAATGTTGACCTCACGAAAATCCGCAAAGTGCTGCAGGACCTTTGCGCTCACAAGACGGTAATCGGCGTGGTCGTAGACCATCTCCACGCCCATCTTGCTCATCAGGCGATAAAAGCTTCGCGCGGTCGAGCGTTTGAAGAAGCTGTCGCTCTTGCGGCTGCTGCGGACGCCGTAGACGATATCACAGCCCTTTTTGTATTCCTCGACCATCGCGTCCATGGCGTTCATGTCGTCCTGGCCGTCGCAGTCGATCGTGATCGTGATTTCGCAGCGGTCCTTCGCCTCCATCAGTCCGGCGAGCAGAGCGTTCTGATGACCGCGGTTGCGGCTCTGCGCTATGCCGAGGAAGTGTTCGTCGCCGCGCGCAAGCTCGCGGATGATCTCCCAGGTTTTATCCTTCGAGCCGTCGTTGACAAAAAGGATCCGGCTTTCCTCCGCCACTTTTTTCTCGGCGATAAGGCCGCTCAGCTTCTGAAGGAAAAGCGGCGCCGTGATCGGAAGGACGGCTTCCTCGTTATAACAGGGGACGATGATCCAAAGAATCGGTTCGCTCATGGGTCTTCCAGCTTTCTATCGATCTTTTTTTGTATTTTACCACGCGGAAAGCGGAAATACAAATCCTTTTCGGGCTTTCCGCAGCCAAGGCCAAAAACATGTTCTTTTCGTACGCGGCAGAACATGCTATACTCTGAGCAGAACAAAAACAAAGGAGTACCACAAGATGAATACAGAGAGTAATCAGAACATCCGTGGTCGTCTCAAAAATGGGAATGCTCGATACAGGGCGCTCGACGACGCGCGGCGGATCGAAACGGCCGAAAACGGACAGCACCCTTATGCGATCGTCGTCTGCTGTTCGGACTCCCGCGTGATCCCCGAAAAGATCTTTTCGGCCGGGCTCGGCGAGCTGTTCGTGATCCGGGTCGCCGGAAACGTGCTGGACAAGCACCAGTTCGGCAGTATCGAATACGCGGCGGCGCATCTGCATTGCTCGCACATCCTGGTTCTCGGACACACCGGCTGCGGCGCCGTCACCGCGGCGCTATCCGGCGGGGGAGAGGGCTTTATTCAATATATCACGGACGATATCCTGGAGGCCGTGGGGGAAGAACGCGACCCGGACGCAGCCTGCCGGCTCAACGCTCTGCACGCCGCAGACAGGCTGCGGAGGGAGTTTGAAGAGCACCCGGAGATAAAAGACGTCCATATCGAGGCGGCCGTTTATGATATCAGAAGCGGCGCCGTCGAATGGCTGTGAACGGATAATAAAGGGGCTGTGAAAAAAGTCCCAAAGCGAAAAAGAAGAGGAATCCCAAGTGAGAACTTGAGAGACCTCTTCTTTTTTGGTATAGTTTAACTGCGATGA
>ONQJ01000074.1 GCA_900319935.1 uncultured Eubacteriales bacterium
CAGAACGAGAACACCGACGGCGCCGCGGTCGAGGTCGTCCAGCGTCTCTTCCCCGACAAGCAGAACGATTTCGTCATCAACATCAACGAATCGGACATCGCCGTCATCAAGGCCGTCCCCCACGCGGAGGACAGCGAGGAGGCGCGCAAGGCCGCCCAGCTCATCGAAAAAGCCCTGCGGGACGAGCTCGGCGTGAAATGCGTGATCGGCATCTCCACCAACGCGCACCATCTGCGCGAGCTGGCCGACCGCTACAAGGAGGCCCAGGTCGCCATCGACGTGGGCAGAGTCTTCGAAGAGGGCAAGACCGTCATCTGCTACGAGAGCCTCGGCCTGGGACGCATCATCTACCAGCTTCCCACGACGCTGTGCGAGATGTTCCTCAACGAGGTGTTCAAAAAGAACCCCATCGAAACGCTCGACGAGGACACGCTTGAGACGATCAACAAGTTCTTCGAGAACAACCTCAACGTCTCCGAGACCTCGCGCAAGCTTTACGTCCACCGCAACACGCTGGTCTACCGCCTGGAAAAGATCAAGAAGCTGACCGGGCTCGACCTGCGCGAATTCGACCACGCGATCGTTTTCAAGGTCGCGATGATGGTCAAAAAATACCTCGACTCGATCAACGCCGGCAGGTATTGATCGGTCCATTCACGGCAAGCAACCGCATCGGGAGGAATTAACCACATGGTTGAAATGAAAAACGTGACCATGGTCTACCAGAGCGGGACCGAGGCGCTCGACGGCGTCAGCTTTTCCATCAAGGACGGCGAATTCGTCTTCCTTGTCGGCCCCTCCGGCTCGGGCAAGACCACGCTGATGAAGCTCATCACCGGCGAGATCCGCGCCAAGAGCGGCAAGATCATCGTCAACGACTTCGACATGCGCAAGATCAAGCGGCGCAAGCTGCCGAAGGTCAGAAAGACGCTCGGCATCGTGTTCCAGGATTACCGGCTGATCGAAAACATGAACGTCTACGACAACGTGGCCTTCGCCATGCGCGTCGTCGGCGCCAGAAGAAGAGAGATCCGCGAGCGCGTGCCCTACGTGCTCGACCTCGTCGGGCTCTCGGGACGCGAAAAGCGCATGCCGGACGAGCTCTCCGGCGGCGAGCAGCAGCGCGTCGCCATCGCCAGGGCGCTGGTGAACAACCCGCGCATGGTCGTCGCGGACGAGCCTACCGGCAACCTTGACCCGGTTCGCAGCCTCGAGCTGATGCTGCTCCTTGAGAAGATCAACGACATGGGCACCACGGTCCTCGTGGTTACGCATGAGAAGGAGCTGGTCAACGCGCTGGGCAAGCGCGTCATCGCCATCGACAACGGCCGTGTGATCAGCGATACGGAAGAAGGCGGGTATTTCGGCTATGAGATTGAATAGAAGCGGCTACCTGATCCGCGAGGGCTTCAGAAGCATCGGCACGCATGGCTTCATGTCCTTCGCAACGGTCACGATCATCATGGCGTGCCTGATCATCATGGGCAGCGTGACGCTGCTGAGCAACATCAAGAGCCTGGAAAACCAGAACGAAGTCGTCGCCTTCGTCGATGAGAACTACACCGAGGATTCCGCCCGCGCGCTGCAGGGCTCGATCGAGGAGATCGAGAACATCAGCGAGGTGGAGTTCATCACCCGCGGCGAGGCCTTCGACACCTTCATGGAGAACTATTCCTCCGATCTGGCCGAGGGACTTGACACCGAGGTCCTGCGTGACCGCTATGTCATCCATCTCACCGACATCTCCCAAATGGCCGAGACCAAGTCCGCCCTCGAGAGCATCGAGGGCATCGCCAAGGTCAAGGCGCATCTCGACTACGCCAAGACCTTTATCACGATCCGCAACGTGGTGAGCGTCGTCTCCCTCGCGCTGATCGCGATGCTGGTGTTCGTATCCATCTTCATCATGTCCAACACCATCAAGCTGGCCACCTTCGGCCGGCGCGAGGAGATCGCGATCATGAAGATGGTCGGCGCGTCCAACGCCTTCATCCGCCTGCCCTTTATCGTCGAGGGCCTCGTCCTCGGCATCCTCGGCGGCGGTCTGGGCTTCCTGGCCGAGTGGGGCGTCTACGAGGTCCTGACGAAAAAGGTCGTCGGGTCCATGGCGGGCAGCTTTCTGCCGATTTTGCCCTTCGACCAGATCGCCCTGCCGATGTTCGTCGCCTACATGGCGATCGGCGTCTTCATCGGCGTGTTCGGCGGCGTGAACGCCATCCGCAATTATCTCGACGTTTAAGCAAGGACGGAGCCATGCGCGCTCGCCGCATGGCTCGCCGCTTGTATTGAGTGCAAGCGTATTGGCGGCGCCGGCCGCCAAAAACGGAGGGCAATACCTTGAACAATAAGAAGATCATTTCAGCGATCGCGATCCTGCTCGCGGTGCTGATGCTCATCGGGCTCGTCGTAAGTATGCTGCCCGCGAGCGTCTACGCCGACGGCGAGGAGGACTTCTCCGTCAACACGCAGGGCAGCCTCGAAGAGCTGCAGGCGCGTAAGGAGGAGCTTGCCGCCAAAGCCGAGCAGAGCAAAAACACGATCGCGGAGCTCGAAAGCGGGCAGGCCGCGCTGATCGAACAGAAGGCCGCCTACGACGAGCGCGACAGCTATCTGCGCGAGCAGATCGAGCTGACGGACGAGCAGCTCGGGATCTACCGCGGCATGATCGAAAAAAAGCAGGAAGAGGTCGAAGCGGCCAAGGCGCTGGAGGACCAGCAGCTTGAGCGCTACCGCGCCCGCGTGCGCGCCATGGAGGAGAACGGCGGCTACAACGTCCTGTCCATCGTTCTCCATGCCGACAGTCTCAGCACGCTTCTGGCCGGTATCGACGACATCCGCGATATCATGGAGAGCGATAAGCGCCTCGAGGAGCAGTATATCGCCGCCCGCGAGGAGCATGAGCGCATCCGGGCCGAGTATGAGGCCGAAAAAGAGAACTGCGAGGCCAAGATGGCCGAGCTCGAGGGCGAACAGACGCGCCTGAACGCCGCCATCAAGGAGACCGAGGCGCTGATGAAAAAGCTCGCCGAGGAGATCGAACAGAACGCCGCCGAGTATGAGGCGGCCATCGGCGCGATCCAGACCGCCGACGCGGCGATCGACGCCAAGATCGCCGAGCTGTACGCTGCCTATCTGGCCGCGCAGCGCGCCAATGCGGCTGCCGCGGCCCAGACCGGAGCCGGCGACGGCGAGAGCGTCTACACCGAGGACGGCGAGACCGTCTACACCGAAGACGGCGGGATCTATAACGCCGGCGATGACGGCTACACGAGCTACACCGGCGCCAGCGGCACGCTGAGCTGGCCCGTCCCGGGCTGCTACAACGTCAGCAGCGATTACGGCGCCCGCACCCACCCGATCACGGGCGAGGTGAGCAAGATGCATTACGGCATGGACATCGACGGCTACGGCCACGACGGCGGCGATATCGTCGCCTGCGACGGCGGCGTCGTGACGACCGTGGGCTACAACAACGGCTACGGCAATTACATCATCGTCGACCACGGCAACGGCATGCAGACCCTGTATGCCCATATGTCCGGCACGGCTGTCAGCGAGGGCAGCACGGTCGGCCAGGGCGAGACCATCGGCTATCTGGGCGCGACCGGCATGGCGACCGGCACCCACTGCCATCTCGAAGTGTTCGTAGACGGACAGAACGTCAATCCGGCCGACTACGTCGGAGGCTGAACGATCGGATCCCGCGGTCTCCCTGCCCGCCTCTGACGGCGGCGGAGACTGCGTCCGCAAGAGGAAAACATGATGAAACAGACACAGAAAAAGCTTTTCCACGCGGCGATCGCCGTCCTGCTGGCTTTTGCGCTTGCTTTCGGAGCCCTGCCCGCGCCGGCCTTCGCCGTCACGCAGGCGGAGATCGACGAGCTCGAGCGCAAAAAGGAAGCCATTGAGGAAAAGGTGGAAGAGAAGCAGGCCGTCGTGGACGAGCTCGAGGAAAAGCACGCGAGCGTGCTCGAGCAGAAGCAGGCGCTCGACGAGCGCAACGACTATCTCTACGAGCAGCTGAACATCAACGCCGAGCAGATCGCGCTTTACAACGAGCTGATCGCGCAGAAGGCGCGCGAGGTCGACGCCGCCAAGGCGAAGGAGCTCGAACAACTCGCACGTTACCGCAGGCGTGTGCGCGCGATGGAGGAGAACGGCCAGGCGGACTTTCTGGCGATGCTGCTCAACGCCAACAGTCTCGGCGAGTTCCTGACCGCGATCGACGACATCGGCGAGATCATGGAGAGCGACAAGATGCTCGAGGACGCCTACATCGCCGCGCGCGAGAACACCGAGCGCGTCAAGGCCGATTACGAGCAGTACAAGACCACGCTCGAAGCGAAAAAGGAAGAGCTCAACGCCGAGAAGGTGCGTATCGAGGCCGAGATCGACGAGGCCGCGCAGCTGATCGAAAAGATCAAGGGCGATATCGAGACCTATTCCGAGGAGCTGGCCGAGCTTGAGCAGGCGCAGAAAGACGCCGAGGAGCTGATCGAGAAGAAGATCGCCGAGCTCGAGGAGCAGAAGCGCCGCGAGGAGGAGGCCCGCAGGGCCGCCGAGGCCGCAGCTGCCGCCGCGGCTGCCGGAGAGACCGGCGACGCCGGCGCCGGAGGCGGAGAATCGCTCTCCAGCGGCAACTTCGCCTGGCCCGTTTCCTGCACCTACATCACCAGCCGCGTCGGCGGCCGCATCCATCCGATCTCCGGCGTGTACAAATACCATTCCGGCATGGACATCGGCTGCAGTTACGGCGACGCCGTCTGGGCCTCCGACGGCGGGACGGTCGTCCTCGCCGGTGTGAACGGCGGCTACGGCAACTGCGTCATGATCGATCACGGCTTTGTCAACGGAGATCATTACTACACGCTCTACGGACATCTTTCGTCCATCGCCGTCAGCTACGGCCAGGCGGTCTCCCAGGGCGACATCGTCGGCTATGTCGGCTCGACCGGCGTTTCCACCGGCCCGCATCTGCATTTTGAGATCCGGAACTCCGCCGGCCCGACCGACTTCAACTGGCGCTTCGAGAGCTTCCTGACCTATGCTCCCGACGCCTGAGACAAAGACCGCAAAGCATACGGCACGACCGGACAGACGCGAAAGCGTCTGTCCGGTAAGTGCGTTTTGAAATCCCCGAAAGGAGAAAAGCGGATGAAAAAGATTTTAGGGCGTTTCCTCGCCTCGATCGGCAGGTTCTTCTGGCGCCTGTTCAATATCGGCATCCCGCTCAAGGTCGTTCTGATCCTTATCCTGCTCGTCGGCGGCGGCAGCTTCTGGCTGACCCGCTCGAAGATGCTCGAGAAGGTCGGCGGCAAGGAGGACTACGATGAGGCGATGCGCTACATCGAGATCAAGGACGCCGTGCAGGAACACTATATCGACGAGGCCGACCGCAGCAGGATGGGCCAGTCCGCCGCCTCCGCGATGATCGCGGGCCTGGGCGACAAGTGGAGCTATTTCATGACGCCCGACGAGTATAAGAGCTACAAGCTCTCCTCGGCCAACGAGTATTCCGGCATAGGCATGTCGATCTCCAAGGAGGAGAACGGCTATTTCCGCGTGATCTCCGTCAACCCCGGCTCCGCCGCGGCGAACGCCGGCGTATCCGCGGGCATGATCCTGACGGACGTGGACGGCGAGAGCATCCGCGATCTCAGCGAGGATCAGGCCAGGACGCTGATCCGCTCCAGGCTCAACGGCGTGTTCACGCTCGGCGTCAACGGCGGCACGCCGCTGGAGGTCGACTGCTCGCGCACCCACGAGAGCGCCGTCAACTACCGCAAGGAAAAAACGGACGCGGGCTACGTGCAGATCTACAACTTTGAGGCGGGCAGCGCGGACGAGGCCATCGCCGCGATCGAAAAGCTGCTCGACCAGAACATCGTCGCGCTGTGCATCGACCTGCGCGGCAACGCGGGCGGTCTCGCGAGCGAGACACAGAAGCTGCTCGATTACCTGCTGCCCGCGGGCACGCTCTTCTACACCGCCGACCGCAAAGGCAACGAGGAAGAGGCCCGTTCGGACAGCATGTGCATCCAGCTGCCCATGGTCGTGCTGATCAACGGCGAGACCTACGCCGAGGCCGAGGTCTTTGCCGCCTGCATGCAGGAATACCAGTGGGCCACGCTCTTCGGCGAGACGACCACCGGCAGCACCCGCGACCAGGAGACCATCGAGCTTTCCGACGGCAGCGCCATCCGCCTGTCCACCAAGAGCTATCTCACGCCAAACCGCGTGGATATCAGCACGCAGGGCGGCGTCGTGCCGGACATGATCCTCTACAACAGCGATCCCAGCACGGCCGGCACCACCCAGGGCACCACCGGCGGCGAGCAGGGCACGGCCAGCGTCTCGAGCGACGAACAGCTGATGGCGGCGCTGACCTTCCTCAGCAAGAGCACCGCCTGAGGAAAAACAAGCGCCGGCTCACGGTTGACAGCGCGGCGGCAAATCATTATAATAAATCGACTTTCGCACAACTTTCAGGGAGGAAACAGTTATGCCGGAATCTATTTCCAACAGATTCAAGATGAGCCAGGAGCGTCTCGACTCCATCAAGGAGGAGCTGCGTTATCTCGAGACGGTCCGGGAAAAGGAAGTCGCTGAGCTGATCAAGGAAGCGCGCAGCTTTGGCGATCTGTCCGAAAACAGCGAATACGACGAGGCCAAGACCGAACAGGGCAAGCTCTATTCCAAGATCGAGGAGCTGAAGATCCTGATCGAGAACGCCGTGATCGTGGACAATATCGAGACCGACGTCCCGAAGGACGCGGTCACGCTCGGCAGCGTCGTGCGCGTGCGCGACCTCGAGGACGGCTTCGAGGACGAGTATGAGATCGTCGGCTCGCAGGAGGCCAATCCCCGGGAGGGACGCATCTCCGACGATTCGCCGCTGTTCCAGGCCATCAAGGGCCACCGCAAGGGCGAGACCGTCACGGTCAACGCGCCGGCGGGCATTTTCAGGTACGAGATCATTTCCATCAAGAACGATTGATCTATCCGGATTTTTAACGAGGTAAGCCATGAACGAAGAAACGATGCCGAGCATTTCGGAAAAGGAGCTCTCCGAGATCCTGCAGGTGCGCCGCGACAAGCTCGCCGCGCTGCAGCAGGCGGGAAAGGACCCCTTTGCGATCACTAAATTCGATGTCAGCCACCACAGCCGCGACGTGCTCGAGAGCTTTGAATCTCTCGAGGGCAAGGACGTGTCCGTCGCCGGACGGCTGATGGTCAAACGCGTCATGGGCAAGGCCTCGTTCTGCAAGCTCCAGGACCGCGAGGGCCTGATCCAGTGCTACGTCTCGCGCGACTCTCTCGGCGAGGAGGCGTACGCCGGCTTCAAGAAGCTGGATATCGGCGATATCGTCGGCGTGAAGGGCTTCGTTTTCCGGACGAAGACCGGCGAGACCACGATCCACGCCGCGTCCCTGACGCTGCTGTCGAAGTCTCTCAAGCCCCTGCCCGAGAAGTTCCACGGCCTGACCGACACGGACCTGCGCTACCGCCAGCGCTACGTCGATCTGATCGTCAATCCCGACGTGCGCGACACCTTCATCAAGCGCTCGCAGATCATCAGCGAGATCCGCCGTTTCCTCGACGCGCGCGGCTTTATGGAGGTCGAGACCCCGATGCTGGTCTCGAACGCCGGCGGCGCGGCGGCGCGCCCCTTCGAGACGCACTACAACGCGCTGGACGTGGACGTGAAGCTGCGCATCTCGCTCGAGCTCTATCTCAAGCGTCTGATCGTCGGCGGGCTCGAGCGCGTCTACGAGATCGGCCGCGTGTTCCGCAACGAGGGCCTGGACACGAAGCACAACCCCGAGTTCACGCTCATGGAGCTCTATCAGGCCTACACGGACTACCACGGCATGATGGAGCTGACCGAGGCCCTGTTCCGCCATCTGGCCGAAACGGTGTGCGGCTCGGCCGTGATCCGCTACGGCGAGCGCGAGATCGACATGGGCAAGCCCTTCCGCCGTCTGACGATGATCGAGGCCATCCGCGAGGAGACGGGGATCGACTTCGACGCGGTGAGCAGCGACGAGGAAGCCAAGGCCGTCGCCGACGCGCGCGGCGTCGAATACGAGAAGCGGCACAAGAAGGGCGACATCGTCAATCTGTTCTTCGACGAGTTCTGCGAGGACAAGATGATCCAGCCCACCTTCATCATGGATCACCCCATCGAGATCTCTCCGCTGACGAAGAAAAAGCCGGACGACCCCTGCAAGGTCGAGCGCTTTGAGCTGTATATCAACGGCTGGGAGATGTGCAACGCATACAGCGAGCTCAACGACCCCATCGACCAGCGCGCGCGCTTCGCCGCGCAGGACGCGCTGGCGGCCGCGGGCGACGCCGAGGCCAACCACACCGACGAGGACTTTCTCAACGCCCTTGAGATCGGCATGCCCCCCACGGGCGGCATCGGCTACGGCATCGACCGTCTGGTCATGCTGCTGACCGACTCGCCCTCCATCCGCGACGTGCTGCTCTTCCCGACCATGAAGCCGGAGAACAACTGAAAAGGAGCGAGCGAATTGAACAAGAAAGACAAGCTGCTGCTGATCGGCGCGATCCTGATCGCCTTCGGCGTGTTCATGTTCTTCAAGTCCACCAGGATCT
>ONQJ01000062.1 GCA_900319935.1 uncultured Eubacteriales bacterium
ATCCCGAGACGGAGCGCGAGAGCGCCGCGTACGTCGCCGCGCAGAACGTTCTGGACGTGGCCGCCGGAAAGAAGGCCTGCCTGATCTCGTCGCTCGGCAACGGCATGGCGGACGAGTTCGCTCCCTATCTCAACGGGAAGCTCGCCGTCTGCGGCGATATCCTGCGCGATCCCGCGGCCGTCAAGGCGCTCGCCGATTACGACAGCGTCGTTCTCGTCGAGGAGAGAGAGAGCTCCCGTCTCGATCAGATCGACGGCGAGGTGCAGCAGCTCAAGACGCTCGGCAAGGAGATCCTCGGCGTCGTGCTGTACTGAGGCTTTTCCCCGAAAACACACCGCTTTCCGCCCGGAACGGCTTTGAAAAAAGCCGCTCCGGGCGGCTTTTTTTGCTCTCGCTGCGACGCGGTTTAAGAATTCTTCACGGCCGGGAGAATTGATTTGTTCACATTTGTCCCGTATAATACGGCAATGCCGCACCGTTCCGGCGCGGATCATCATCCCGTACGGGTCTTCGCCCGTCGGGGGAAAAAGAGGCAATCATGCTCAAAAAGAAGATTTGGAAACCTTTTGCGGGCGTCGTTTTTCTGATCACGCTGGCCTCGGCCGCTCTGGCCGCCTTCGCGCTGATCCGTCTCGACATCCTGCCCGAAAAATACCTGCTCCTGTTCTTCGCGCTCGAAGCCGCGGCCCTGCTCGCGGTCGCGCTGCTGCTCTACGCCGGCATCAACAAAAAGCCCGGCGGCGCGCGCCGGGCGCGGCGCGCGGTCGGTTTTTTCTTCTGTATCCTGATCGTTGCCGGCAACTTTTTCGCCTCGTCCGTTTTAACGGATTTCGACCGGACGAAGGAGATCATCGGCGGCGGCCGCGAGCGCGTGGCGCTCGTCGGCGTGTACGTCCCGCGCGGCGACGCGGCGCAGACGCTCGCCGATACGGCCTCGTACCGCTACGGCGTACTCGGCGGCTTTGAAAAGGGCAACTCGGACTACGCCCTCTCCGAGATCAAAAACCGTCTCGGCGCGGCGGTCGACGCGCGGGAATACGCCTCGATCTCCGAAGCGATCACCGCGCTGCGCGGCGGAGAGGTCCGCGCGCTGGCCGTGAACGAGAACTATCTCGACCTTCTCGCCGAGGGCGAAAGCTTCGGCGGTCTTGCCGAAGAACTCCGCCTGATCGAGGAATTCGAGGTCCCGCTGACGGAGGCCGCGAGCGGCGACGCCGGCGCGGGCTCGCTTTTCGGCTCGCTGCTGCCTTCGAGACCGGAGAGGACCGAGCAGCTTTCGGCCGCCGAAAAGGTCGAAAAGAACAAGAGCCTCGTGCTGTATCTCAGCGGCAGCGACACCCGCGCGGCCACGCTCAGCACCGGACGCAGCGACGTGAACATCCTGATGGTCATCGATCCCGTTTCCGATCAGATCCTGCTCGTCAACACGCCGCGCGACTACTATGTGCCGAACCCCGCGCTGGGCGGCGGCATGGACAAGCTGACGCACTGCGGCCTCTTCGGCGCCTACAACTCCATGACCGCGCTCGAGGAGCTCTACGGCGTCGAGATCGACAACTACTGCCAGATCAATTTCACGGGCTTTGAAAAGCTCATCGACGCGCTGGGCGGCGTCACGCTGAACAATCCCCGGGCCTTTTCTTCCAGCTCCGGTTATTTCTTCCCGGAGGGCGAGATCACGCTCGACGGCGCGCAGGCCCTCGCCTACGGGCGCGAGCGCGAGGCTTTCGGCGACGGCGATCTGGCGCGCGGGCGCAATCTGATGCGGCTGATCGCCGCGATGGTCGACAAGGCCAAGAGCGACGGCGCCTCGCTGCTGATGAACTATCCCTCCATCCTCGACAGCCTCGAGGGCATGTTCGCCACGGATCTGAGCCCGGACGAGATCTCCGCGCTGGTGAAGCTCGCCATCCGCGATCTGAGCCGATGGGAGGTCAGGAGCACCGGCGTGTCCGGCAACGGCGGCATGATGCGCACGGCCGCGGGCGGCGACGTCCCGCTGTACGTGATGTGGCCCGACGAGGCCCAGGTATCCCGCACGGCCGCGGCGATCGAAAAGGTCCTGCGCGGCGAGCGGATCAGCGAGGACGAGCTGGGCTGAGAAAACAAAAGAGCCTGTGATTTTGAAGAGAAAATCACAGGCTCTTTTTTTCGCGTGAGGAAAGCTGCCTCAGTACCGGCAGACCAGCTCGCCGTTCTCGGCGTCGACGGTGATCGTGCTGCCCTCGCGCAGCTCGCCGGAGAGGATCGTGCGCGCCAGCAGCGTTTCGACGCTGCTCTGCAGGACCCTCCGCAGCGGCCGCGCGCCGTAGAGCGGGTCGTAGCCGCGCTCGATGATCAGGCCCTTGGCCGCTTCGGTCAGCTCCAGCGACAGGGACTTGTCGGCCAGGCGCTGCCGCAGCGAGGCGACCAGGATGTCGATGATGCCGTCGAGGTTCTCGCGCGTGAGCGGACGGAAGAAGATGATCTCGTCGAGACGGTTGAGGAACTCCGGGCGGAAGGCGCGTTTGAGCTCCGCCGTGACGGCGGCCTTCGCCTCCTCGGAGATCGTGCCGTCCGGCCCGATGCCGTCGAGCAGATACGAGCTGCCGAGGTTCGAGGTCAGGATGATGATCGTGTTCTTGAAATCCACGGTGCGGCCCTGCGAGTCGGTGATGCGCCCGTCGTCGAGGATCTGCAGCAGGATGTTGAACACGTCCGGGTGCGCCTTTTCGATCTCGTCGAAGAGCACGACGCTGTACGGCTTGCGCCGCACGGCCTCGGTCAGCTGGCCGCCCTCGTCGTAGCCGACGTATCCCGGAGGCGCGCCGATCAGACGCGAGACGGAGAACTTCTCCATATACTCGGTCATGTCGATGCGCACGATGTTGTGCTCGTCGTCGAAGAGGCTCGCGGCCAAGGACTTGGCCAGCTCCGTCTTGCCCACGCCCGTCGGGCCGAGGAAGAGGAAGGAGCCGATGGGCCGGTTCGGGTCGGCGATGCCGGCGCGCGAGCGCAGGATCGCTTCCGTCACCTTCTGCACGGCCTCGTCCTGGCCCACGACGCGCTTATGCAGCGTCTCGTCCAGATGCAGGATCTTTTCCCGCTCGCCCTCCATGAGCTTGGACACGGGGATGCCCGTCCACTTCGCCACGATCGCGGAGATCTCCTCCTCGGTCACGGTGTCGCGCACCATCGAGTCGGCCTTGCGCTCCTCCGAGAGCTTTTCGGCCTCGGCGAGCTGCTGCTCCAGCGCGGGCAGGTCGGAGTATTTCAGCCGCGCGGCGGTCTCGTACTCATAGCGGCGCTGCGCGTTTTCGATCTCGGCGTGCAGCTTCTCGATCTCGCCCTTGAGGCGCTTGACGTCGTCGACGCTGTTTTTCTCGCTCTCCCAGCGGGATTTCTTCTCGTTGAAGTCCGCCTTGAGATTGGCCAGCTCCTCGCGCAGCTTCCCGAGCCGGTCCTGCGAGAGGCGGTCGTCCTCCTTCTTGAGCGCCATCTCCTCGATCTCGAGCTGCATGATCTTGCGGCGCACGTCGTCGAGCTCCGCGGGCATCGAGTCGATCTCGGTGCGGATCATCGCGCAGGCCTCGTCCACAAGGTCGATGGCCTTGTCGGGCAGGAAGCGGTCGGTGATATAGCGGTTCGAGAGCGTCGCCGCCGCGACGAGCGCGCTGTCGTGGATGCGCACGCCGTGGAAGACCTCATAGCGCTCCTTGAGGCCGCGGAGGATCGAGATCGTGTCCTCGACCGTCGGCTCGTCCACCTGCACGGGCTGGAAGCGGCGCTCGAGCGCGGCGTCCTTTTCGATATACTTGCGGTATTCGTCGAGCGTCGTCGCGCCGATGCAGTGCAGCTCGCCGCGGGCGAGCATCGGCTTGAGCAGGTTGCCCGCGTCCATGCTGCCCTCGGTGCGGCCCGCGCCGACGATGTTGTGCAGCTCGTCGATGAAGAGGATGATGCCGCCCTCGGACTTGCGGATCTCCTCGAGCACGGCCTTGAGCCTTTCCTCGAATTCGCCGCGGTACTTCGCCCCGGCGATCAGCGCGCCCATGTCGAGGGAAAAGATCGTCTTGTCCTTGAGCCCCTCCGGCACGTCGCCGCTGACGATGCGCTGGGCGAGGCCTTCGGCGATGGCCGTCTTGCCGACGCCCGGCTCGCCGATGAGCACCGGGTTGTTCTTGGTCTTGCGCGAGAGGATGCGGATCACGTTGCGGATCTCTCCGTCGCGGCCGATGACCGGGTCGAGCTCGTTCTCACGCGCGCGCCTGACCAGGTCCGTGCCGTATTTCGTCAGCGCGTCGTAGGTGCTCTCGGGGTTGTCGCCGGTGACGGGCGAGGTCTTGACCTTGGCGAGCTCCGCGGTGAAGGCGCTGCGGGTGACGCCGTGGTCGGCGAAGATGCGCTTGATCGGCGCGGTGGCGGCGGCGAAGAGGCCGATCATCAGATGCTCGACGGAGACGTAGGCGTCGCCCATGCTTTTGGCGGCCTTTTCCGCGGCGTTGAGCACGCGGTCGCCCTCGGTCGAGAGATAGACCTGCGCCCCTTCCCCGACCTTCGGCAGCGCGGAGATTGCGGTGTCGAGCTCGGAGAGCAGCTCGTTGCAGTCCACGCCCATCCGGCCGAGCAGCGAGGGGATCAGCCCCCCGTCCTGGTCGACGAGCGCGTAGAGCAGATGCTCCGGCATGACGCTGCTGTTGCGGCTCTCCTCCGCCATGGCTCTGGCGGTGTTGATCGCCTCAAGGCTTTTCTGCGTAAAATTCTGAGCGTTCATTCAGAACACCCCCATTCCATAGTATACGAATTCAGATGCGCACCTTGGCCGTGCGCATGTAGGAATAATAGGCGGCCTCGACCTCCTGCGCGTCGAGCCTGCCGGTGAGATAGTGCTTCATCAGCTTGTCGAAGAGCTTGATATACTCCGAGATCGCCCCGGCCAGCTCCTCGGCCGTGCAGTCGCCGGACGGCGCGCAGAGGCTGCGGACGAACTTGCCGTCGTAGAGCGCGTAGCTGATCTTCATGCCCGTCGGGGCCGCAAGGTGCAGATCCTCGATACGCTTCCACAGGCGGAAGAATTCGGTCATCGAGGCGATGAGCGAGGCGGACTGCGTGCGGAACACGACCGAGAGCTCGCCGATCGACTCGCCGCCGCCGCGGTAGAGCTCGACCTCGTACTTCACGGTCGGGCGGTACTTGTACTCCAGCGAGCTTTTGAGCGACATCGAAAAGCTGTTCGGTGCGAAAAAGGGCACCAGCTCGCGCGAGGGGGCCATCAGCTGCTCGATCGCGGAGAGCACGTCGTTGATGCGCCGCTCGGGCGTGGTGTAGTTGACGTACTCGGCCAGGATCTGGTTGATGAGGTTCGAGCGGTTCGTGCCGAGCGAGTGGGCAAGCTGATCCACCTCCCGCACGACCTCGTCGTTGAGCATCAGGCTGTAAAGCGTTTTCTTCATGTGGGACACCTTCCCTGTTTCAGTCTGTATATATTATAGCACCGCCGGAAACTTTGTCAATATAATTATATAAATATATTTGCAAATTATATATGAACTTTCGGTCAAATACGCACTTGATTTTTCGCCGCGCATCCGATATAATAACACGGCACACAGCAAAGCGGTCCCGGACCGTTTGCTTTGCATACGGACAGGTATCGAAGTGGTCATAACGGCCCTGACTCGAAATCAGGTAGTCTCGCAAGAGGCTCGTGGGTTCGAATCCCACCCTGTCCGCCATAAAAGTACTCTGATTTTGATAGAATCAGAGTACTTTTCTTTTTCTCAAAAACCCCAGTAAAATCAGGCTTTTCAGCATTTTAAGGCCGATCTCGGATGCTCCCGGGACCGGCCTTTTTGCGTTTATGCGGTTTTCAGAAGGCCTTGGTAAAAACTGGGTTCGTTGGAATGTTGGGTAGGTTCGTTGGATTTATGGGTAAGTTCGTTGGAATATTGAGAGGTTCGTTGGTTTTTAGGGCAGTTCGTTGGAATATTGGGTAGTTCGTTGGATTTTCATTATGAGGACGCGCCGCTCCATTTATACTCCCATAGGTTGATGATCTCCTGTCTCTTTGCTCTGCGGATGTAGAAAAATCCGCACAGGCAGAGCGCAAACTCGATCGCCGCAATGTATATGGTTATCCAGTCAGGCAGTTCCGTCACCCCTAATACCGTTACGCTTTCAGCGGCCATGAAAGTCAGAATGTCGTGAACGAAGTGGAACAGGCAGAGCACCCACACGTTTCCTTTGCGCAGATAGATTGACGCATAGAACACGCCCATGAAGATGCAAAGCAGAGTCTGAAGCAGGGCGCTGGTGATCTCCCATCCGCCAATCGCATTCGTCATGTGCGTAAGCCCGAACAGGAAGCCAGAGAGGACGGCGATCAGCGGGATCCTCTTCTCACTCATCCAGTGTCTGGCCATGTAAGACACGGCAATCTCCCGGAAGCAGACCTCCTCGACAAGGCCTGCCATAGAGGCCATCATGATCTGTTTGAGTCCGATTGGCGCGAACGGGAAGCCTTTGGCGAAATACGCATAGGCGCCAAACAACAGGATCCAGTAGACCAGCATTGGAAGAAAGATCAGTTTTAACGATCCGCCTATATCGCCTTTCCTCGGCATGAAGTGGTATTCCTTCCGATTGTGCAGATACCAGAAAACCAGGACCAGGATCGATCCTACGCTTCCCCCGATGCCCGTCGCCGTCCCCGGTTCCAATCCGTTCTCTCCGATCGCGAACGTCGCGATGACTCCGAACAGCATTTCAGAGATCACAAAAGCGCCATAAGTCCATAGCAGCAATCCCAGAATGGGATGCTTGTCAGTAAATCTTTGTTTCATCATCTGTCTGCTTTGCTTGTCCTTTCTTCAGTCTGTCATGGTTCGCCGCAGTTTCGGTTTCTTCCGATCCGGCTTTTTCATTATACCACATCTTTATCTTCGCTGCGGAATACTTTTTTCCTTTCGGCATATAAAAGAACGGATATCCTATCATGCAGACGCAAAGCGGCTGTATATCATGCGCGGCGTCGGCCGCGTATATCATATCGCACAGCGATATATCATTGACAACACCGCACGCCTTTTGTATGCTGACATCAGAGAAGATTGGGACGGTTATGGTATCATGATCTTAAAAACTCGAAGTTTGCAGAGGTGAGCAAAATGCTGTGTGTTATTGCTAAACTGGACGATGCGGCGACAAACAAGCTGCTCCAGCTGCAAAGCGCCGCTAGCCCTGTCGGCGCAGATCTCAGCCCCCTCTATGGACATATTACGGTAGCCACATATATCGGAGACGATGAGTCGTGTTTTATCCGATCCTGCAAGCAGTTGTTGAAGGGCTTTGGGGCTTTTGAGGTCGTATTTGATAAAATTGAAGTTTTAGAGGAAACATCTATCCTTGTTGCAACGCCCGTAAAGTCTGAATCGCTGCTTTCACTGCATCAAAGGATAGCCGAAATGTTTAACGACTCTCTAAATCAGTGGACGAAGAAAGACGATTGGTATCCGCACACAACGCTGCTCTTCGGCCCGCGGCTGGACTTACACGGCATCTGTCAGAAATTGGCCGATTCTTTTGTTCCCTTCCCAGCAAAGATATGTAAAATCGAGTTTTCTCGTGTCTGTGAAAACACCTGTGAGATCGTTGATTGCATGGATCTCTCTCACCGATAACGCCGGGTTCGTCGAGTTGTACAGCCTGTACCTTTTATGCGGCCTTTCTATGGTTTTGTACCTTTTTGGCGCACTTTCCCAAAAAGGAACGGTAATTTTGATAGAATTGCCGTTCTTTGTTTTTTTGTGTGTTATAATGACAGAGCAGACGAGGCCGAGGGCCTGCCTGCAATGCTGGATGATGACTGGTAAACAGAAAATAAATCGGAGTTTGTTGAACCAGACAATGATGTCTAAACGATGGGATGCGGCATTTTCTCGCTTTGTGTCGTGTCCAAATGATTAGACTGGCGTTAAACTGACTGCGAAAGGAGGAAAACCCGGTGGATCAGATTAA
>ONQJ01000075.1 GCA_900319935.1 uncultured Eubacteriales bacterium
CGCGCCTCATAGCGCGCCGTGAGCTCGGGATCGGGCTCGGTCGTGGAGGCGAGCTCGACGAGCGCGTCCGCCGCGGCCTGCACGCTGGGGAATTCCCCGCAGCCGACCATCGCGAGCATCGCGCCGCCGTAGCCGGGGCCCTGCTCGGTCTTGACCATGTCCAGCGGGATGCCGAGGACGTTGGCAAAGATCTTCCGCCACAGCGGCGACTTCGCGCCGCCGCCGCAGATGCGGCTGCGCGGGATGGCGATGCCGAGAGACCTGGCCACCTCAAAGCTGTCGCGGATCGCGAAGGCCACGCCTTCGAGCACCGCCTGCACGAGATCGGAGCGGTCGGAGTCCATCGTCATGCCGATGAAGGTGCCGCGGGCGTTGACGTCGTTGATCGGGCTGCGCTCGCCCATGAGGTAGGGCAGGAAGAACACGTGGTTGCGCCCGAGCTTCTCGTCCGTGATGTCCGCCTGCTCGGCGGCGTAGTCGGAGGTGCCGAGGATATCCTCGCACAGCCACTTGTTGCAGCTGGCCGCCGAGAGCATGCAGGCCATCAGATGCCAGCCGCCGTCGGCGTGGGCGAAGGCGTGGAGCGCGTTGTTCGGATCCACGCCGAATTTCTGCGAGGAGATGAAGAGCGTGCCGGAGGTGCCGAGCGAGAGGTTGCAGCCGCCCTCGCCCACGACGCCCGTGCCGACGGCCGCAGCGGCGTTGTCGCCCGCGCCGGCCACGACCGCGCAGTCGCGCGGCAGGCCCAGCGCGCCGGAGACGAAGCCCTGGATCGTGCCGATGACCTCATAGCTCTCGAAGAGTTTGGGCATCTGCGCGTCCGTCAGGCCGCAGATCTCCATCATCTCCTTCGACCAGCGCTTGTGCTCGACGTCGAGCAGCAGCATGCCGGAGGCGTCGGAATAATCGCAGCTGTGCACGCCGGTGAGGCGGTAGTTGATATAGTCCTTGGGCAGCATGATCTTCGCGATGCGCGCGAAGTTTTCCGGCTCGTTTTTGCGCATCCACAGCAGCTTGGGCGCCGTGAAGCCCGCGAAGGCGATGTTCGCCGTGAGCGCGGAGAGCTTTTCCTTGCCGACGACGTTGTTGAGATATTCCACCTCTTCGCCGGTGCGGCCGTCGTTCCAGAGGATGGCCGGACGGATCACCCGGTCCTGCGCGTCGAGCGCGACGAGGCCGTGCATCTGTCCGCCCACGCCGATGCCGCGGATCTCGGACTTGTCCGTGTGCTCCGTCAGCTGGAGGATGCCGTGCTGTACTGCCTTCCACCAGTCCTCCGGGCTCTGCTCGGACCAGCCGGGCTGCGGGAAGGACAGGGGATATTCCTTTGTGACCTCGCCGAGGATCTGCCCGCGTCCGTCGACGAGCAGCAGCTTGACGGCCGAGGTCCCGAGGTCGATGCCGATGTATTTCTTGTTGATGGGGACCACCTCCGGGAAAAATGTTTTGTCACAGGCCCTTCGGCCCGGATCGATCAGCGCAGGGGGGATACGCAGAGCGCCTGACGGGGGTCAGTCCCCGTCGGGCGTTTTGCCTGTCTCCTCCACCTCTTTTTTCTCCGCCGCCTTTTCGCGGCGGTAGCGCAGGAAGCTGTACGCGCCGAAGGCCAGCCCTGCGATCGGGAAGCCGAGGCCGCAGCCCCAGGCAGCGGCGGCGGACAGCGCGGAGCCTCCGGCAAGATAAGCGCGCAGGAGGTCGACGCCCAGATAAACGAGATAAGCCGCGACCGCCAAGCGCAGCGCGAAGAGATTCACGCCCCGGTTTTTCGCCGCGGCGCCGTTCTCTTTCTTCTTCTCGTCCATGCCCTCTTCCCTCCCGCACGGGTTTAAGCCAACGGACGGCTGCTGCATGGCAGCCGTCCGTTTTCATACGATTCAGCTGTTCTTCTTCTTGGAGACGACGTCGAAGATGACGGCGGCCAGGAGCACGAGGCCCTTGACGACCTTCTGGTAGTTCGCGTCGACGCCCATGATGCTCATGCCGATGTTGATAACGCCCATCAGCAGAGCGCCGATGATGACGCCCGGCACAGTGCCGACGCCGCCGTAGGCGGAGGCGCCGCCGATGAAGCAGGAGCCGATGGCGTCCATCTCGTAGTTCTGGCCGTAGGTCGGCTGCGCCGAGGTCATACGGGCGATCGTCAGGATGCCTGCCAGACCCGCGAGCAGGCCCATGTTGGCGTAGGCGAAGAAGTAGATCTTTCTCGTGTCGATGCCGGAGAGCTTGGTGGCCGTCTCGTTGCCGCCGATGGCGTAGAGATAACGGCCGACCGTGGTCTTGGAGGTGATGTAGGTGTAGATCAGCACCACGACCGCGACCCACAGCAGCGCCATCGGGATGCCCTTGTACTGGGCCAGGCGCATCGTGAAGAAGATCACGACCGCCACGATGATCACGGACTTGACGACGGTCTTGAACAGCGCGTCGACCTCAAGGCCGTTGCGTTTGCGGACGGCGCGGCTGCGGAGCGTGAAGAACAGGTACAGCGCGCAGGCCACGATGCCCACCACGATGCACAGCAGGTTGATCCCCTCGCCGTGGAAGATATCGGGCACATAGCAGTTGGCGCCGCCGCCGAAGAGCTGGACGAACTTCTCGTTGGTGACGGAGACCGTCTTGCCCTGCAGCACGACGTTGGACAGGCCGCGGAAGACCATCATGCCCGAGAGCGTGGTGATGAAGGGCGGGACCTTGACGTAGGCGATCCAGAAGGCCTGCCACGCGCCGATCAGCAGACCGACCGCGAGCATGACCAGCACCGCCAGCCACATGTTCAGATCCTTGCGCATCATCACGGCGCCGACCGTGCCGACGAAGCAGACGACCGAGCCGACGGACAGGTCGATGTTGCCGCCGGTGAGGATGCACAGCAGCATGCCGGTGGCCAGAACGAACACGTAGGCGTTCTGGGCGATGATGTTCGTCAGGTTCTGCGGCAGAAGCAGCTTGCCGTTGGTGCGCCAGGCGAAGAAGGCCGTTACCAGCACCAGCGCGATGATCATCGTGTACTTCTGAACAAAGTTCAGGATCTTTGTCTTTGTCGTCATTGCTCTTTCTCCTTTTCTCCCTTTGCCGGATCAGTGGAAAGTATGCAGGCCATGATCTTCTCCTGGCTGGCGTCCGCCTGATCGAATTCGCCGACGATGCGGCCCTCGTTGAGCACGTAGATCCTGTCGCTCATGCCCAGGACCTCCGGAAGCTCCGAGGAGATCATGATGACGGATTTACCGGCCGCCACCAGGTCGTTGATGATGCAGTAGATCTCGTATTTCGCGCCGACGTCGATGCCGCGGGTGGGCTCGTCCAGGATCAGGATGTCGGGGTTGGCGTACATCCACTTGGCGAGCAGCACCTTCTGCTGGTTGCCGCCGGAGAGGTTGCCCACGTTCTGCAGGACCGAGGGCGTCTTGGTGTTGAGCTTTTTGCGGTATTCCTCGGCCACCGCGAGCTCCTTGTCGTGGTCGATCACGCCGCGCGTGCACACGCCCTTGAGGTTGGCGAGCGTGGTGTTGACGGAGATCGGGTTCGACAGGATCAGGCCGCTGCCCTTGCGGTCCTCGGTGACGTAGGCCAGGCCCGCGTCGATCGCCTGACGCGGCGAGTGGAGCTTGACCTCCTTGCCGTGGATCTCCACGATGCCGGAGATATCGGCGCCGTAGCTGCGGCCGAAGATCGACATCGCAAGCTCCGTGCGCCCCGCGCCCATCAGACCGGAGAAACCGACGACCTCGCCCTTGCGCACATGGAAGGAGACGTCGTCGATGATCTTTTTCTCCGAATAGACCGGGTGGTAGACGTTCCAGTGCTTGACCTCGAGCGCGACCTCGCCGATCTCGACGCCGTGGCGCTTGGGGAAGCGGTCGTCCATCTCGCGGCCGACCATGCCGCGGATGATGCGGTCCTCGCTGATATCGTCGACGCCCTTGTGCAGCGTCTCGATCGTCTTGCCGTCACGCAGGATCGTGATGTCGTCCGCGACGTAGGAGACCTCGTTGATCTTGTGCGAAATGATGATCGAGGTCATGCCCTGCTTTTTGAATTCCAGCAGCAGATCCAGCAGGGCCTGCGAGTCCTCCTCGTTGAGGGAGGAGGTCGGCTCGTCCAGGATCATCAGGCGCGCGTTCTTCGCCAGCGCCTTCGCGATCTCGACCATCTGCTGCTTGCCGACGCCGATGTCCTTGATCAGAGTCTTGGACGACTCGGTCAGGCCGACGACCTTGAGGTACTTGGTCGCCTCGGCGTGCGTCTTGTCCCAGTTGATGGCGTAGCTCTTGCCCTGCTCGTTGCCCAGGAACATGTTCTCGCCGATGCTCATATAGGGCACGAGCGCCAGCTCCTGGTGGATGATGACGATGCCTTTTTCTTCGCTGTCCTTGATCTTGGAGAACTTGCATACTTCACCTTCGTATACAATGTCTCCGGAGTAGCTGCCGTAGGGGTACCAGCCGCTGAGCACGTTCATCAGCGTGGATTTCCCGGCGCCGTTTTCGCCGACCAGAGCGTGGATGGAGCCCTTCTCGACGGCGAAGTTGACGTTGTCAAGCGCCTTGACGCCCGGGAATTCCTTGGTGATCCCCCGCATTTCCAGAATGTAGTCCGCCAAACTATCCCCTCCAAACCCGAGAGTGTATTTGCTTTTGCTTCCGGACGGAAACCGCCCGGGCCGGCCGTATAAGCTCGCTCGTCCGATCGACCGGCTCTCTTCCCGGCTCTGCGCCGGGAAAATTTTCTAAACTGATTTTACAAATTTGCGCTTCGACTGTCAAGGCGCTTTTGCGCCGATCGCGCGGCAGTTTTTTCCGCGGCGTTCAGCCCTGCCCGTAGTAGGCGTTTTTGCCGTGCTTGCGCAGAAAATGCTTGTCCTGCAGCTCCTGCGGAGCGGGTCTGACCTGCGGATCGATCAGCTCGCAGCGGAAGGCCATCTTGGCGACCTCCTCGAGCACGACCGCGTTGTGCACGGCCTCGAAGGGGTCCTTGCCCCAGGCGAAGGGCCCGTGGTTTTTGCACAGGCAGCCGGGCACGGCCGCGGGGTCTTTGCCGAGACGCGCGAACTCGCCGACGATCAGAAGGCCGGTGTTGCGCTCGTAAGCCTGCTCGATCTCGTCCTTTGTCAGGCAGCGCAGGCAGGGGACGTCGCCGTAAAAGTAATCCGCGTGGGTCGTGCCGTAGCAGGGGATGTCCCGCCCGGCCTGCGCCCAGGAGGTCGCATAGCTCGAATGGGTGTGGACGACGCCGCCGACGTCGGGGAAAGCCTTGTAGAGCTCCACATGCGTGGCCGTGTCGCTGGAGGGCTTCCATTTGCCCTCGACGACTTTCCCGTCGAGATCGACCAGGACCATGTCCTCCGGCTCCATCCCCTCGTAGGGGACGCCCGAGGGCTTGATCGCGACGAGGCCGCTTTCCCGGTCGATCCCGCTGACGTTGCCCCAGGTAAAAGTCACAAGGCCGTAGCGCGGCAGCAGCAGATTGGCTTCGCAGACGCGTTTTTTGAGTTCTTCAAGCATCTCACATCACCTCGACGGCGCATCTCTCCACCGGCAGCGCCCTTCTGTACCGCTCCAGGAAAGCGGTGAAGCCTTCCCGGTCCGCCTCGTCCGCCGTCAGCGTGGAGGAGCTCGCCCCGGCAAAGACCTTGCCGTCGAGATAATCCGGCAGACTCTCGCCCTCGTCCTTCCACAGCATGTAGGCCGCGAGCAGCGCCATGCCGTAGGGGCCGCCCTCGCCCGCCGTCTCCATGACGGAGACGGGCGCGCCGACCGCCGCGGAGAGCATCCGCTGGCCGACCTCCGGCGTCTTGAAGAAGCCGCCGTGGCCGTAGAGCTTGTCGATCTCTACCCGCTCGGTCTGCGTCAGAATATCCAGCCCGATCTTGAGCGTGGCGAGCGCCGAGAGCAGGTGCGTGCGCATGAAGTTCGCCAGCGTGAAGCGCGCGTCCGGCGTCCGGGCAAAGACCGGGCGGCCCTCGTCCAGATCCGTCACGCCCTCGCCGGAGAAGTAGTTGTAGCTCAGAAGTCCGCCGCAGTCCGCGTCGCCTTCGAGAGCGATGCGGAACAGTTTCGTAAAGAGCTCGCCCTTGTTGGTCTCCATGCCCATCAGTTCGCAGAACTCAGAGAAAAGGCCGACCCAGGCGTTGATGTCGCTGGTGCAGTTGTTGCAGTGCACCATCGCGACCGGCAGACCGTCGGGCGTGGTGACCATGTCGATCTCGCGGTGGACGCCGAGGGGCTTGTCCGTGACGATCATCGCGAAGTCCGAGGTGCCCGCGCTGACGTTGCCCGTTCTCACGCGGACGGAGTTCGTGGCGACCATGCCGGTGCCCGCGTCGCCCTCGCAGGGAGCCACGGGGATGCCCGGGCGCAGCGCGCCCGTGGGATCGAGGAAGAGCGCGCCCGCCTCGGTCAGCTTGCCCGCGTTGGCTCCGGCGGGCAGCACCTTCGGCAGGATCGCGCGCAGGTCGATGCCGCTCAGGGCCTTGAACTTCTGCACCATGCCCTCGTCGTAGTCGAGCTTTTGACTGTCGATCGGGAACATGCCGGAGGCCTCGCCGACGCCCATGAGCTTCTCGCCCGTGAGCCGCCAGTGGATGTAGCCCGCCAGCGTGGTGAGGAAGGCGATATCCTTCACATGCTCCTCGCCGTTGAGGACCGCCTGATACAGATGCGCGATGCTCCAGCGCTGGGGGATGTTGAAGCCGAAGAGCGCCGTGAGCTTTTCCGCGGCCTCGCCGGTGATCGTATTGCGCCAGGTGCGGAACTCCGCGAGCTGTCTGCCGTCCCTGTCGAAGGGCAGATAGCCGTGCATCATCGCCGACACGCCGATCGCGCCGAGCTCCGTCAGCTCGAGGCCGTACTTTTCTTTTACGTCGGCCTTCAGCGCGGCAAAGCAGCTGCGCAGGCCGGTGTGGACGGCGTCCATCGAGTAGGTCCAGACGCCGTTGACAAGCTGGTTTTCCCATTCATAGTCGCCCGAGGCGATCGGGAGGAAGTTCTCGTCGATCAGCACCGCCTTGATGCGGGTGCTGCCGAGCTCGATGCCGAGCGCAGTCTTTTTCAGATCCATCACGCCGTTCCTCCTCCCGCGCCGGATGGCTTTTCTTCGGCGGCCTTCGCCGCGGCCTTTTGCTTCGCCTTGCGCTTGCTCCTGTTCTTGCGCATCAGCACGAGGCTCTGCAGCAGGATGAAGAAGCTCAGCATCGCGCCG
>ONQJ01000136.1 GCA_900319935.1 uncultured Eubacteriales bacterium
GCCGTTGGAGGTGGTGCCGACGATCGCGGGGTCGATATCGAAGGCGGCGGCGAGCGTGAAGCCCCATTCGCTGAAGCAGAAGTTGTCCATCAGCGCGTGGCCGATGTTGCCCACGCCGATCAGGATGGCCTTGAAGCCGCGATCCATCCCGAGAATGGAGGCGATCTCCTCCCGCAGCGCGGCGACGTTGTAGCCGTAGCCCTGCTGGCCGAATTCGCCGAAGCAGCTGAAATCCTGGCGGATCTGCGAGGGCGTGAGCCCCAGCTGCTGGCCGAGATTGAACGAGGAGATGCGGCCGACTCCGCTTGCCTTGAGCTCGTCGAGCTTGCGCAGATAGCGGGGCAGACGGCGGATCACGTTGTTCGAGACCTTGATGCGCTTCACGGTGCGGTACCCCTTTCCGGTTTTCTTCCCGTTTCTTTCCAAAAGTATATCATAGGCCCGTTAACTTTTCAACAGGCAAAGGCGGCCCGGTCTCCCGGGCCGCCTGAGGCGGAAGCCTTGTCAGTTGTAGATCTTCGCGCGCAGCGAGGACCAGCCGTAATCGGAGAGCATCATGTCGCTCTCCTCGCCGGAGAGGGAGATGTAGAACACCTTCTCGCCGTAGACGCTGATGAGCACCTGGCTGCTGACGCCGTCGATATCGAAGCGCAGCAGGAAGCGGTGGTCGGGCGTGACGCCGGAAGGCAGCTCGCCCGGTGTGCCGACGAGCAGCGCGGCGATGTTACGGCCGCGTCCCTGCCCGGTCACGTCCACGATATCGGCGACGGTCTCGGGTTCTTCGGAGCGGGCGATGGCCTCGTGGATCATCTCCTGTTCGCTCTTCGTCGTCTCCGAAGCGGGGGCGGCGAAGTCATCGCTCACGGGGATCGGGGCCATCTCGGCGGCCTCCTCGGAAACGGCGGCGGTGTCGTATGCGGCGGCTCCGGCGGCAGCGGCTGCGGGCTCCGCGGGCGCCTCGGCGCTGTAAACGGCTTCGCTGTTCGCCGCCTTGGCGGCGCCCTTCGCGCCGAGCAGACGCGGCAGCGTGAGCGCGCCGACGCCGATCACCAGCACGGCGCTGGCCGCGAGCGCGGCCCAGCGGCGCATCTGCCGGCGCGGCCTGCGGTTCTGTTTCCACAGCTCGGCGCGGCGGATCTCCGCCATGACATTTTCGGCAAGCTCCTCGGGCGGATCGACAAGCCCGGCGCAGAGCGTATCGGAGAGGGAGACAAAAGCGGTGTAGACGGCGCGGCACTCCTCGCATTCGCGCGCGTGCGCGGCCAGTTCCTCGCCCTCCTCGGGCGTGATCTCGCGGTCTACGAGACGGCTGATCAGCTCCTGATAGTATGCGCAGTCCTTCACGGCTTGTCACCTCCTCCCGTCCTTGTTGACGAAGAGGGATGAGAAATGTTCCCGTCTTCGATCAGGAATTCGCACAACTTTTTGCGCGCGCGGAAAATGCGGGACTTGACCGTGCCGCTCTCCAGCGAGAGGATATCGGCGATCTCCTCGTAGCTGAAGCCTTCGATCTCGCGCAGCAGCAGGATCTTGCGCTGATCCTCCGGCAGGCTCATCAGGCCGCGCCGCAGCGCCTCGCGGGTGAGATTTCGCTCGAAGAGCGTTTCGGGCGAGAGACTCTCGTCCGGGATCTCGGTCTGCTCGGGCTCGTCAGCGTCGTCCCCCCGGACGAGCGGGACCTCCGCGCGGCGCTTGCGCTCGCGCAGGAAATCCAGACAGGTGTTGGAAACGATCCGGTAGAGCCAGACGGAAAACCTGCTGTCTCCGCGGAAGCTGTGCAGGGAGTGATAGGCCTTCAGAAAGGACTCCTGCGAGATGTCCAGCGCGTCCTCGCGGTCGCCGCTCATGCGCAGGGCGATGTTGTATACGTTCCTCTCGTATTCCCGCACGAGGATCTGCTCCTCGGTCAAGGCTTCCTCACCTCGCTTTTCTCATCTTTCAGATCGCGTTTCATGTCTTTTGCCAGTTTACGGATATCCTCGAGCGTCTCCACATGCGTCAGCGCCGCGCGGTAGACCGCGGCGTGCGGCACGCCGCGCAGATACCAGGGCAGATGGTGCCGCGCCTCGAGACAGGCGGCGCGCTCGCCGCGCACGGAGGCGAGCAGCTCGATCTGTCCGACGGCCGCGTCCAGACGCTCGGCCAGGGGCGGGGGCGCGGGGATCTCCATGCCCTCGAGGGCGGCGTTGGCGCGCTCGAAGAGCCAGGGATCGCCGAAGGCGCCGCGCCCGATCATCGCCATCGGGCAGCCGGTATAGCGCAGGATGCGCACCGCGTCCTCGGCCGTGAAGATATCTCCGTTGGCGATCACGGGGATCTTCACCGCGGCCGCGGCGTCACGGATGACGTCCCAGTCCGCGCGTCCGGCGTACATCTGCGCGCGCGTGCGCCCGTGGATCGCGAGGGCGGAGGCCCCGGCGCTCTCGCAGACGCGCGCGAATTCCACGGCGTTGACGTGCCCGCCGTCAAAGCCCTTGCGGAACTTGACCGTGACGGGGACGGAGACGGCCTTCACGACCGCCTCGACGATCCGCCCGGCCAGCTCGGGGTCGCGCATGAGCGCCGAGCCGTCGCCGCTTTTGACGACCTTCCCGACCGGGCAGCCCATGTTGACGTCCAGAATGTCCGCCCCGGAGAGCTCGAGCGCCTCTCTCGCGGCCTCAGCCAGGATCTCCGGCTCGTGGCCGAAGATCTGCACGGAGGCGGGGTGCTCGTCGGGCGGCATGTATAAAAGCTCCTTTGTCTTCGCGTCGCGATAGCACAGTGCGCGCGCGCTGACCATCTCGCTGACCGTCAGCGCGGCGCCATTGTCGCGGCAGAGCTTTCGAAAGGCAAAATCCGTCACGCCCGCCATCGGCGCGAGAGCGAAGGCGCCGCGGATCTCGACGGAGCCGAGTTTCACCATTGCAGGTCCAGCCCCACCGGGCAGTGGTCCGAGCCCATGACCTCGGGCAGGATGAAGGCCTCCCTGATATTGTCGCGCAGACGGTCGGAGACCAGGAAATAGTCGATGCGCCAGCCGACGTTCCGCTCGCGCGCGGCGGCGCGGTAGCTCCACCAGGAATAGGCGTCGCGCTTCTCGGGATAGAGATAGCGGAAGCTGTCGGTGAAGCCGCTTGCGAGCAGCTCGGTGAACTTGCCGCGCTCTTCATAGGAGAAGCCCGCGTTGCCGATGTTCTGCTTCGGGTTTTTCAGGTCGATCTCCTCGTGCGCGACGTTCATGTCGCCGCAGACGACGACGGGCTTTTTCGCATCGAGCGAGAGCAGATAATCCCGGAAGGCGTCCTCCCAGGCCATGCGGTAGTCGATGCGCCGCAGGCCGTCCTGCGCGTTGGGCGTGTAGACGCAGACGAGATAGAAGTCCTCGTATTCGAGCGTCACGGCGCGGCCCTCGTGGCCGTGCTCCTCGACGCCGATGTTATAGCTCACCGAGAGCGGATGGTGCTTCGTAAAGACCGCCGTGCCGGAATAGCCCTTCTTTTCGGCGTAGCACCAGTAGCTCTCATAGCCGTCGAAGCATATGTCGATCTGCCCCTGCTGCAGCTTGGTCTCCTGCAGGCAGAAAAAGTCGGGGGAAAGCGCGAGGAAGATCTCGTCGAAGCCCTTGCCGCGCGCGGCGCGCAGGCCGTTGACGTTCCAGGAAATGAATCTCATGAGCGCTCCTTTTCTCTGTTCTTTGCGTTCGTCTCCAGACTTTCCTCATAGCCGCGCGCGTCGCACAGCGAGGCGTTGCGCAGCCGCGGCACCTCGCCGTCGGCGAGGGTTTTCGCCTTCCCGACTCTCACGGCGGCAAGGCGGTTGATCTTCATGCCCTGCGAGACGAATTTGGCCTCGTAGCCAGTCAGGATGCCGACAAGGCCGTTCGCGTGCAGGTCGTGCGTGACGTCATGAAGCTCCCAGCCCTCGGCGGAAAACTGCTCGACGGACCAGTCAAAGAGGGGCGTGTTGTCGGTCTTGAAATGCAATTCCCCGTTCTCGGAAAGCACCGAGGCGTAACGGCGCAGAAAGTTCGGCGCGGTGAGCCGCAGCTTGGCGTCGCGGCTCTTCGGCCAGGGGTCGGGGAAGTTGAGATAGATCCGCCCGACCTCGCCGGGGGCGAAGAGCTCGCCGAGCATGCCGACGTCGCCGAGGATGAAGCGCACGTTTCCAAGACCGCGCGCAAGAGCGAGCTCCATCGCCATGACCAGGGCGCTCGGGTCGCGCTCGATCGCGACGAGCAGCACGCCCGGAAAGGCCTCGGCCACGTCCGCCGTGAAGCGGCCCTTGCCGCAGCCGAGCTCGACGTGTACGGCTTCATAAGTCCCAAAGCTCTCGCGCCAGCGGCCGCGGTATCCCGCGGGCTCATCCAGCAGCACGGAGGCGCATTTTTCCAGGCGCGGCTCGAGGTTGGGTTTTCTTCTCATTCGCAAGCTTTATCACTCTCCTGTAACTTCAAAAGCATATCACATCGGGGAGGAAACATCAATGCTTTCATCAAGCGAAAAGCCTCCCGCCGGGGAGGCTTTGTCTTTTTTATTCTTCCCGCGCCTC
>ONQJ01000076.1 GCA_900319935.1 uncultured Eubacteriales bacterium
AAGGGCGTGCCGTCGGCGCGCGTCCAGCCGTCAAAGATGTAGCCGTAGCGCGAGACCCCGGGTTCCGTCCCCGTCGCCGCCGCGCCGTTGGCAAAGCGCATGCGGCTGAGGTTGCTGCCGTTGTCGAACCAGCCGCCGTTGGCGTTGAAGATCACCGCATAGCCCACCGAGGCGAGGTCGTTGCTCGTCTGGATATGGAACACCGGTTCTTCCCGGTTTTCCGCGGCCGTGCCGGTCAGTCCGTCGTCCCAGTACTTCGTTACGACGATCCGTCCGTTCCGCTGCTGCGGGTTCGGGAAGTTGTAATAGGGCGTTTCTTCGCTGCCGCTGCTGCGGGTCGGCTGGCCGTCGATCGTGACGATGCCGTCCTCGCTTACGACGACGTCATATTCCTTCGGGTCCGCCTGGTAACTGACGGTGTCCCCCGTTCCGATCTGTCCCGTGCTGTGATCGATATCTTTCGGTGCGGAGCTCTCCAGCAGGCTGTAGGTGCCGGCCTCCAGATGCTCAAAGCTGACTTCGCCGTACTCATCGGAGCTCGCCGTCAGATCCACGGGCGTTCCCTTGTCGCTCACGCCCTTGAGCGTAAAGACCGCGCCAAACAGCTTGAGCGCTTCGTTGCCCTCCTCGACCTTGTAGAAGGAGAAGCCCCAGTACCGCGGCGTATTTTTGATCTGGATCTGTCCGCTGTCGGCGTCCGTAACGACCCAGACGCTGTCCGCCTTGATCTTGTCCGGTGCACTTTCGTCGTACTCATAGATCACAACGCCGTTCTCGTCCACCTTCACGCGGATGTCCGCGGAGAGGGGCAGATAGTCCTGATGGGCGCCGGATTCCGTCAACTGATAGTTGCTGCCCATCTCAATATTTTTGAAGGTGACGACGCCGTTGGAATCCGAGGTGGCCAGCTCGCTGATCCGGTTGCCGTAGGAGGAAATGCCGGTCAGCAGGAAGCTCACGCCCGCGATGCCGCGCGTGGAGATCGTACTGGTCTTGCGGAAGACGACGTTCTTCCAGACGCGCGGTTCGTTCTTGACCGTAAAGTCGACAGGCTTATAGGAGGAGCCTTCCGTATCGGTGAAGCAGAACGCGTCGGGTGCGATCCGTTCCCGCATCGCGCCGTCCTCTTCCACGTACACATAGGGTTTGGCAAAATCCTCCCCTTCGTCGGCAACGGTTTTTACCGTGCCGTCGTCCTCCTGGACGAAGCCGTCTTTCGTGATCCAGACGCGGCCCTTGCCGTCGATGAAGACCTGGTACTCGGCCGGATCCAGCAGCCAGTCGGGCGGCGTGCTGACCTCCTGGAGTATGTACAGGCCGCGCTCCACCTGCTTGAAACCGAGCTTGCCGTCAACGCCGGTCGAAAGCGTAAGATCCACGCTGTTGCCGTAATGCGACGTGCCGGTCAGGCGGAAGCTGGCCCCCTGGATCGTCAGGTCCGGCTCCTCCACACTCACCTTTTTCAGCGAAACGTCGCCGGTGATGCGGTATTTCACGATCGCCGGGCCGACGTGCGTGTTCATCGGCATCGGCTCCGGGAAGCCGGGCTGCTGGAAGCTCCAGAGCATGGTAACGCTGTTCTGTGTCTCCGGGTACCCGTTGGCGCGGTTCGGCGCGTTCTCCGCCGACGGTGCTTTCATATAGAGCACCGCCGAGATCGCGTCTTCTTCCTGCAGAACGAAGGGCTGTCCGTCGAGGCCCGTGCTCATGTCGATCGCGACCGCCCTGGCCGCGGACAGATCCGTCTGGGAATCGACGAGCTGCCACTCCCCGGAGGCGAGTTCATCGGCAATCGTGCCGAGGCTCAGGCTGCCGATCCTGCTGTTGAGGCTCTGCCTGTCGCCCGTGTAAATATAGACCTTTGGATCGATCCCCTTGCTTCTGAGCTGGCTGAGGTCGATCGCGCTGAGCTCGCCGAACCAGTCCGGGGCCGAGCCTTCGCTGTACAGATTCGATTCCAGGCAGTCCAGAAGGATCATTTCCCGCGCCGTCGTATTCTTGTTGGCGGCGAAGCGGATGCGATAGCTGTACGAGCCGTCCGCCGTCGTATACGTCGAGCGCTTGTAGTAGGTGTCGTTGACGGCCTTGACTTCCTTCGTCATGCCCACCGACGCCGCGTACAGCGCGTAGATGTCATACTCGCGCTCGGCATACAGGAAGCGTTTGCTCGTCGTATCCGGGTCCAGATCGCTCATCAGATCCTTCGAGCGGATCACCGGACTTCCGTCTTCCCTGACGGGATTGGCGTAGCCGTTGTAAATATCCGCGTTCCCCGTCTCATACGCCACGGGGTTGTAGACTTCCTTGCCGTAGTCCTTGATCGACTCCCAGCTGTGGTAGGAATCATAGAACAGCGAATAGTTCGCGCCGCTCTGGTGGATCCGCACGATCATCATGGTCTGGCCGCTTCCGCGGTAGTTGTCGATCAGCTCCACGTCATAGGCGTTGCCCGGCAGATAAGAACCATCGGACGTTACCGCCACCTCGTTTTTATCCACCGTGGCGCCCTTGGGCAGCAGATCGTAAAACACGCCGCCCTCCTGTGTGACGCTCGTCGTGCTGGTTCCGATGCTGCTGTCGCCGTAGGTCACCGTCTCCTGCATGTCGATCTGCCAGGAGATGATGAACTGCGCGGTCTTGGTATTGTTGCTCGCGCTGCGGATCCGCTTGCCGAGGTCGGACTTGCGTTCCGCCACGCGGGCGTAGTCGCTGTCCTGCCGGTTTACCGTATCGCTGTCCGTAAACGGCAGATGGAAATAGCGGTAATACGGATCGTCGTCTTCCCCGGTGAACAGCCCCGTCCCGTGATCCGCCCAGCTCCAGCCGGTCAGATCCTCTCCGCTGTGGGTGATCTCCACGACGACGTCCTTCTGCTGATCCGGATCGTAGCTCATGCGGCAGCCCTGCGTCCTGCTCGTCCACGTTGTATACAGGTCCGCGTAGATCAGGGTACGCAGGAAGATCATGTTCCGGTTGTCGACGACCTGCTTGACCGTGGGGGAATAGAACAGCCGGTAATTGGCCACCGTGCCGATCGTCGTGTAGTAGTGCCTGTTGCGCATCACCGCGCGGTAATGCAGGCAGCCGGGGCCGGGATTGAACTCGGAGTTGCTGATGGCGGAGGCGCCGTTGGCGTACACTCTCTCCCCGGTCTTGAGGTTGTAGGAGAGAAGCAGCTTCCAGCCGTCGGCAAACTGGCCGTAGAAATAAATGACGTCGTCGTCCTGCAGGGTAACGGGCTTGCTGCTGAATTTCTGCGTATACTCATTCAGCTCGCCGTCGTAGAGGATATAGTCGTACTGGACGGAGGTGATCTCATAATCGCCGGCGCCCAGCGGGACCAGCTTGTCTACCGCTTCGTTGCCCTCCAGCTCAATGTATCCGATCCAGACGTCGCTGGTCGCCAGGTCGTAGATGACCGGCTTTTCGAAATAACCGTGGTTCTCCTCAAGATGCTGCATCCAGTCCTTGGTCAGAACCGCCGGCGTGCCCCATACCCAGATGGCGAAATCCAGGCCGCCGTAGTGCGCGGTGCTCGCGTCGCGGACGCCGTCGACCGTGACGCCGTTGAACGCGTCGTTGCTCGGATCGGTATTTGTCAGCTTGCCGATCAGGCCGTCGTGCTCGCCGAAATCGTTCAGGTCGTAGCGCGAATAGAAGTCCGCGTGCATATTGAGCCGGTTGAATACCGCGGAGCCGCTCGTCTCCTCATAGATGTTCCCGTAACGCCGTCTGGCGCCGTCCGCGCGGTCCCATGCGTCAAAATGGCCTTCCGGATCGCTGAACGCGGGCGTTTCGTATTCAAAAATCGCTTCCTCGGTGGACGTGCGGGTGACGGGATCGACGCGGTCCTTCGGCTCCAGCGTGATCTCCGGGACGATATTGACCGCGCGCCAGGGGTTGCGGAACTGGTACACGTTGATCGGCAGCGCCGTCAGGATGTAGTCGTAGCGCGTCCTCGTGGCCGTCTGGTTTTCCCTCGGCCCGAAGGTGAACGCCGCTCCGCCTTCCCGTTCTTCGACCTGGGAAAAACGCAGGTCGCCCGCCCAGCGGATGCCCACGACCCTCATGTCCTCCGTGATCGGATCGTCCGTGATTGAGAACGAGTAGGGTTGATTGGAGCCGTCTTCGACAACGGAGGCCACCGCCCACAGCAGGTACCAGTACTTGTCGGCCCACGCGGGCTTGTCTCCCCAGCTCGCCTCCCACGATCTGTACAGCGTCGGGTACAGCTTCTTTGCCGACAGGAGGTTGACGTGGCTGTCGATATATACCTCCGTCCCATCGCTGACGGATTCGACGCGATTGCCGTCCGGGCCGGTGACCTGGATCACGGCGCGGAAAACGTCGGACGAGCCCTGGTCGTTCTCAAAATCGCAGTCGCGGTACGAGACCGTGTAGTCCGTCGTCAGATACGCCAGCTCCAGGAAGCCTTCCATGGCCAGCGGCGCTTTGAGCTGCCTGAAGTTGTAGATCAGATAGCTGTTTTCATCGTTGGGGTCTTCTTTGTAGGCGAAGAAGACCTTTTCGCTCACGCCGACGATATTGCCTTCGTCATCAACCTGGATATCCTCCTCGGAGGGGATCGAGAAGTCCATTCTGTCGGCGATGACGCCGCTTCTGTTTTTCAGAATGTGCTTGGGGATGCGCATCTCGATCGCTCCCGGTTCCTGCGTGCTGTGGATCTGGAGCCGGTAGTCGATTTTAAAGATAAAGCTGTGTCCGGGGTCGGAAACGTTGGAGTGCCAGACGTACTGCTTTATTCCGGCATCGGTCTCGCCGTGATAGCTGCCTCCCGAGCTGAGCGAAGCGGAAAAGTCGTTGATCTCCACTCCGGTTTTCGTCTGGCCGTCGCCGTCTCTTTCCTCGCTGAGCTTCGGTTCCTCTGCGCCGAGCGTGTCGGCCTTGCCGGCGCTCTCGCCGGAAACGACAGTCTCCTCCTCCGCGGGAGCCACAAACACGAACGGAGAGAAGTCAGCCGCCTCAAACGAGGCCGTCCCCGCCGCCCCGTCGGGAATGTAGTCCACCTTGCCGGCGCGCCTGACGCCGTCTTTCTCGTGCACGTGATAAAGGACCGGCAGCTCGCCGCCCTCGTTGTCGGGATCCGCGAACAGCGCGCTTTTGACCGTCAGTCTGACCGTGCTCTCGCTCTTCGGGGAAAGCTTGATGTCCAGCGCCAGCACCGGCCTGCAGTCTTCTCCCGCTATGCTTCGGATCAGCGCGTCATAGTCGCTGGGGGCCGCTTCCTCCACGCTCAGGACCGAACCGGGCGCGGCGTTCTCCACCGAGACCGTGACCTCGTTCTCCGTCCCTCCGTACAGGACGACGGGAGCGGGCGCGGCAAGCGCCTCGGGCTCAGCCGGCTTTTCGGTCGCAGCGGGCTCCTCGGGCTCGGCCGACTTTACGGCCGCGGCGGGCTCCCCGGGTATGGCCGATTCCGCGGAAACGTCCGTCGTCTCCGGAAGCGAAGTGCCGGCGACGGAAAAGGCAGGCTCCTCCGACGCCGTGAGCGCTTCGGTCTCGGGATCGCCCCCGGTCTGTCCCGCAGCAAACGCCCGGTCAGGCGCCATGCCGAAGAGCATAACCATCGTCAGCAGCAGCGCAAGAATTCTCTTTCCCCTGTATTTCCGCATATTGCCTTCCTCCGTTTTTTCACAGATTGGCACGTCTCTGTTCCCGACGTGCAGGCGCATTGCCAGCAGGAGCGCCTTCTCCTCCGAAGGCCGTCCCCGCCCGATATCAAACGCTTGCCCCGCGCAGCCCGCCGGATGCGCTTGTGAACAAACGACCGGGCCGCAGGGCGCAGATATTCATTATTAAGCTATTTTATTATATTACGAAACACTCCTGTTGTAAAGTTTATTTGGGCGATTTTTCCGGGTCCACCGCATTTTTTCTTTTCCGCGCCGCAGCCCGAAAGAGCGTGCGCCTTGGCGCGCCTGCCGCTCCCCGATGCAGCGCCCCTTTCTGTCTCTCCCTGGGGTTTGGAGCTCGGCGAAGCGTCCCGCAGGCCGTTTCGCGGCGCGGGCAAAAACAGCACCCCCAGCAATAAAACGGACGCCTCCGAAGAGGCGTCCGTTTTATTGCTCGTTGCTCGCTTACTCCTTCCCTTTCGCTCCGCAGATCTCAGCCTCGGGAAGCACCTGGCCGTTGCCCATATCCGCAAAGGAACACTGAAGCTGGACTTCATTGACCACGCAATACGGCGTGAGCCGGCTCATATCGTCCCACGTGCCGTCGCCGCCTACAAACGCGGCGATCAACAGTATATCTTCCGCTTCGATCCCGGCAACAGACGCGTACAAAGAATATAAATGTACGCACATACTGTTGGTATTGCCGCTCAGGGAAAAAAGATTGACCACCAGCAAATCGTCTCCCGTCGGATCCGTAAGCAGGATCAACAGGCAGTCATCCCATTCCACCAAATAAACGCGGCCGTCCGCATTCGTTTCATATGTTTTCGGCAGGATCGGCGCACTGAGATAGGACGACAGCGGCCCCTCGGTTGCCTGTTTCTTCAGCGCATCCATCAGCTCTTTCGGCCGCTTGCCTTCGGGAAGGAGGATGTACTCCTTCTCCAGCGGCAAATACCCGCCCGAAACCGCAGCGGGCTCGGAAAAGAGAAGCTCCGCATAAGGCTTCCCAAATGATTCCGTCCGTCCGAACGAGAGCGCATAACCGTTCCCGGCCCACACTTGCTTCGGCGTCTCCGCAAACCATTCCTCGCCGTGATCTTCGGCCGCAGCCGCAAAGAAGGCGTCGTTTTCCTGACAGACCGGACGTACGGCGGCGCGGCAGGCCGCGGCGGCGGCCTCCTGCACCCCCGCCGTGTTTTCCGGGAGCGGCGTGTCAATACGAACGGCCTGGATTTCTCCCCCGTCGGTCTCGTCCGAGGTATAGACCCGGAATACGAGCACATAGTTGTCTGCCAGATGGACCCAGCGCCCATCCGACCAATACGCCTCGCTGAAGCGGATCTCCTCCATTTCTTCCGCCATCGCGCTGCTGAACGCTTCCCACGTACAGGGCAAAGGCCTACCTTCCCCCGCGCCGGCTTCTGCCGTCTTTGCGCCGTTCTGTGCGGCTGAGGCGGGCGAAACAAGAAGCGCAAGGGCCCATGCCCAGAGCATCAGTTTTTGAATCACCGCGCTGTCCGTATGCGAAAGCGTTTCGGGGATCGTCCCCGGTCTGCCCCTCGGCAAACGCCCGGTCAGACGCAATGCCGAAGAGCCGCCCCGTCGCCAGCCGTCTCTTTCTCCCGCATCTGCCGGCTTGTTCGGCTCCTCCTGTCGTTCGCTTTCGTTGATTCCCGTTTCCAGAATTCGTTGATTTTTCCCGGAAGCTCCTCGAGGGGGCAGACCGTGATCCAGGTCTCGCCGAGGTCTCCCTCTCCGCCATCATGCTTTCTATCGAAATACAGCTTCAGGAGGGTCCGCATTCCTTCTGCGTCCTCCGTATCGCAGAGGAACAGATCGTCGTGCTCCGCCGCCCTTTCCAGTTCCGCGCGTGAAACCGGCCGGCAGCGGCATACGATCACCTCGAGCTACCCGTGAAATTCCCTTCCCGAAAGTTTAATTCCCGCGCTGCCCATTTGCTATCAGCCTCCCGAATCGAATGCGTTCCTTCCCCGCTGCCCTGCGCGGCGAGAGAACGGCAGAAAACGCACCGGAAACCGAGAGCTTCCGGGGTTTTGGGCACTTTGGCGTCTCACTCAGCTCTCCACGGTCAGGTCCAGTCCGAATTCTTCGTCCCCGGTCTTGCCGCAGCCGGCAAACAAAAGCCCGCACAGCGCAAGCAGCAAAACGAGCGGGACGATCCTTTTCCCTCTGCGTCTTTTCATGCTCTCCGACTCCTTTCGAAAAAAACAAGCTCTCGCGAAAAGGCGAGAGCTTGCAAAAACATATCAGCGCTTGCTGAACTGAGGAGCGCGACGAGCGGCCTTCAAGCCGTACTTCTGAAAGCAACAGGCCTCAGACCCCTTGATTTTCTGGATTTTTTGAGGGGGCCTGGATTTTTAACCCCTAAATTAACCCATTTTTTTCGGAGGCTTAACCACCGTCAGCCGTATTATTGACCGAACGCACCGTTCACTACAGCCGCCAGTTCCTTATGCTTATTATACTTCACCTTGGCGTAGATGTCCATAGCAGCCTTGCAGTTTTCGTGACCCGTCAAATGCTGAAAGGCCTTCGGATTGATATGGCATAGGTCGGGCTCAAGCTGTAAGCGGGAGGGAGCTGAAGCGGTTGTATCTCAATTATTGCATTTCACCTTTAATTTTTTGCCGCTTACCCCAAAGTACAACACAGGATCACTTTTTTGTTGTATTATGATGCCACAAGAGCGAAAGGAGGCACGGGTATGAAAGTAAGCGTAGACATTTCCCCAGAGCACATCGAGCCCTATGCCGTTATTTATACGGATAAAATGACCGATGAGATCCAGCGAATAATCGATGCATTCGGCACAAGTGACACCCCTATTACCGCATTGCAGAATGAGGAAGATTTGGTCATTCTGCAGCCGAAGGAAATCTACATGGTGCGAGTCGAAAACGGAGATACGGTCATATACGGTGAACGCCGGAAATACCGTTCACGGAAGCGGCTGTATGAGTTGGGGCAGCAATTGGGAAAGCAGTTTATGCAGATATCAAAGTCCACTCTGATCAATCTGTCCTACATGGAAAGCATTGAGCAGGGATTCTCTGGAACATTGCTTCTGAAGCTGAAAAACGGAAGCAAAGATTATGTCTCAAGGACATATCTGTCTGAGTTCAAAAAATATCTTGGATTATAGGAGGGAAAAGCAATGAAGGAGACAATGAAAGATCTGGTGAAAAGCACGGTGATCAGCATCGGTATGGCCATGGCGATTTTCTGCCTGGTGGGGATTGTTTTTGACATAGGATATAAAGGCAACTTTAGCCTTGACAATTATCGGTTTACAAAAATGGTTGTCGGATGCGTATTGATCGGCCTTGGGTTTGGCGTTCCGACAATCGTGTACAGAAAAGACAGCATTCCTATGCCGATCAGAGTGATCATCCACATGGGCATTGGCTGTGTTGTATACACTATAGTCGCTTATGCGGTTGGTTGGATTGGTGGCTCCGCGACTATCTCGCAGGGAATCATTATCGCGGCCAGTCAGCTTGGGGTTGCGTTTATCATCTGGTTCCTGTTCATGAGATATTATCGCAAGGAAGCGAAGAAGATGAATGACCGGATACAGGAGATGAAATAAGCATCAAAGAACAGGCAGCTTGGCTCCCTCACTTAACCCCTAAATTAACCCATTTTTGCGAATTAGCCCGTTTTTATCCCGTATAAAATGGGATGAGAAAGAACAAGCCGCGATAAACCTCGTAAAAGAGGAAAACCCTGGAATCGTTGAGATTCCAGGGTTTTGACGTTTTGATGCTTTTGATCAGCGCTTGCTGAACTGAGGAGCGCGGCGGGCTGCTTTGAGACCGTACTCGCGCGACTTGTTGCCGGAAGCCATAGTGTTTACCTGTTTTTTCGGGATTCCCTTGATCCGTTCCCTCAGTTATTAACTGCTGTCTGAGTCCGGTTCTTAATCTTCATACCCTTTTTACCCGAACAGGATCGGCACAAGGAAGAATCCGATCATATTATTGAGAAAATGCGGAATAAAGCTGATCAGGCAGTTGCCGGTCCTGCGATACAGGATCGCGAAAAGGATCGCGTCGATAAAGATTCCGGCAAGGTCCCACGCAACGATCCCGGCAGGGCCTGCGGCATAGTGCGCTGCGGCAAAGATTACAGCCCCGGCAATAGCCACCGGCCAGAACGAAAAGCGCTTCATGCCCTTGCCCACGAAGAACGCGCGGAATTCGATCTCTTCACCGAGCACGGAGACGATCTGACTAAACAGCAGCAGCGGAAGCTGATCCGGACCCGGCACGTTTACCCGCCCCAGCACATGGTCTATATAGGCGCTGCCGAACACCGCCTTGCTCAGCAGCATTTCGACCGGGGACAAAACCAGCAGGA
>ONQJ01000078.1 GCA_900319935.1 uncultured Eubacteriales bacterium
CCAGCGCGTCGAAGAACACGGCGGGGGACATGACGGCCTCCTTCCGGAACATGCACAGCACCGTGCACGCGATCGCGACAAGCAGCAGCGCCAGACGGATCGGGCCCGTGAAGCCCAGGAAGAGATAGCCCAGCAGGGCCGCAGCGCCGACGACGGCGAGGATCGGATCGCGGTGGGCGTTGGCGACGATGACCGCGAAGAGGATCGCGATCGCCGCGGCGAAAGCCATCGTGTTGCTGCCCGAGGAGACGAGATAGACCAAAATCACGAGCGGCAGCAGCAGGTAGATCCGCCGCAGCAGACGGCGCAGCACGGGCAGCTGCTCGCGCTCGATGCCGCGCAGGCCCAGCTTTTTGGCCTCGAGGTGGACGGCGATGAAAATACCGGTGAAATACAGGATCGCGGGCAGGATGGCCCGGACGATGATGCTCGAATAGGGCACGCCCACGTACTCGGCCATCAGGAAGGCCGCGGCGCCCATGATCGGGGGCATGATCTGCCCGCCGGTGGAGGCGGCCGCTTCGACCGCGCCGGCGAACTCGCCCCGATAGCCGGTCTTTTTCATCATCGGGATCGTGACCGAGCCGGTCGTGACCGTGTTGCCCACCGAGGAGCCGGACACCATGCCGCACAGGGCCGAGGAGATGACCGCCACCTTGGCCGGACCGCCGGAGAAGCGGCCGACAAGGGAGTTGGCCAGGTCGATGAAGAACTGCGAGATGCCCGTGCGCTCCAAAAAGGCGCCGAAGATGATGAAGACGATGATGAACTTCGAGCAGACCTGCACCGGCGTGCCGAGAACGCCGCCGCCCTGCACCTTGTAGAACAGGCTGACGGAGACGTTGCGCACCGCGCGCGCGGCGCCCAGGCCCTTCGAGGAGGCGTAGTAGAACAGCGCGTACACGATGAAAACGCTCGCCACGCAGAGGATCGGGATGCCCACGCTGCGGCGGCAGAGCTCGAGCGTCGCGAGAACGCCGACGACGGCGATCACGATCTCATAGGGCCTCAGCTGCGACATGCCCAGACGCACGGTCAGGTCCTGGGCGTTCGCGACGACGTAGAAGAAGGCGCCCGCGCCCGCGAGCATCAGGATCCAGTCGTACCAGGGGATGTGGTTGACCTTCTGCGCGCCCTTTCTGACGGGGAAGACGAGATAGCCGATCAGCAGCACGCCGCCCATGAAGGAGGGATAGCGGATCAGATCGAGCCAGGAGGCGAAGAGCGTGACGTAGATCACGAACAGCGAAAAGGCCGCCATGATCCCGTACACGACCCATTTCGGCCGGCCCTCCCAGACGCGGGTGTTGGATTCGCGGTCATATTTCTTCATGACCTCGTCCATCGCGGCCTGGTCGAAGGCCTCGGCGGGGATTTCGTTTTTTCTGATCTCTTCTGACATATCGCGTGACTCCTTCATGTAGCTGTATAAGACGTGTAAGGGAGTGCCGCTCAACAGCGCGGCACTCCGCAGCCTGCCATAGAAGCATACGGAGCTGTCGTTGACAGATCCGCAGGGGAGCTCGAGGGGGCAAGGCCCGCCTCGTGTTCAATAACCCGCCGTCTGAAAAAGACTGCGGGCAGTCTTTTTCAGGTAATCGCATTTTGGCCTGTGCCAAAATGCGCGGCGGGAGAAGCGCAGCTGAAAAGGCATAAAGACTTTTCAACAAGCTGGAAGGGAGCGCCGCTCTTTTTTCAAGAGCGGCGCTCCGCTGCATGTACGGATGCGCAGCTGCGCTCAGGGCGCGGTCGCTACGGTGATGCCGTTCTCGGCGAAGAACTTCGCGGCGCCCGCGGCGAAGGGGACGGCGATGCCGTCGGTGGCGAACTCAAGGCTGAGCTCGGCGCCCTTGGCGTGCAGCGCGGTGATGTCCGCGGCGTTGTTGTAGATCGTGGAGACGATCGTGTAGGCCACGTCGTCGGGCAGATCCGCGCGGCAGACCAGCGTGGCCTTCACCGTGACGGTGACGGCGTCGGAATCAAAGCCGCTGTAAGTGCCCGCGGGGATCGTGTAGGCGGCGTACCAGGGGCAGGCGGCGAGGAGCTTCGCCATGTGGTCGTCGTCGATGGAGACGAGGTACACGCTCTTGGCGGTCGCAAGGTCGACCACGGCGGTGGTCGGCGCGCCGGCGGTGAGGACCGCGGCGTCGATCTTGCCGTCCTTGAGGCTGTCGGCCGAGTCGCCGAAGGACTGGTAGACGGGGCTGATGTCGTCCAGACTCATGTCATAGGCGGCCAGGATGTCCTGGGTGTTGAAGAAGGTGCCGGAGCCCACGTCGCCCACGCAGACGTTCTTGCCCTTGAGATCGGCCACGGTCTTGATGTCGGGGTTGCAGGTGACGATCTGCACCGTCTCGGCGTAGAGACCGCCGAGCACGCGGAAGCCGTCCATCTTGCCCTTTTCGGCAAAGGAGTTCGTGCCGTTGAAGGCATAGGTCATAACGTCGGACTGCACGGTGGCCAGGTCGTAGATGTTGTCGGCCACGATGCCGGTGATGTTGGCGGCGCTGCCGCCGGAGGAGACGACGTTGATGGACAGGTCGGTCTTCTGGCCGATGTAGCTGCCGAGCACGCCGCCGAAGGCGTAATAGGTGCCGGCTTCGCCGCCGGTGCCCATCGTCAGTTTCTTGCTATTGGAAGCGCCGCAGGCACACAGCGCAAACACCATGCACAGAACAAGAACAAGAGAAAGTACCTTTTTCATTTTTCCATCCTCCCGGATAATCGATTATGAAAGCGCCGTTTGTGCAGTACGCTTTTCATGCGTAGATAATACAACCGAAAATTGAAAAAAGCAAGAGCAAATCGCAAATACGGCAAAATAGAGTAAAGCAAAAAGACGAACGCAAAGCGGACTGGTTGTTTTTCACAAACTTTTTATATGAAAAAGATATGGATATCATTTCGAAGGCGATGGATCGCAAAACCTTTCGCATAACAAAACGAAACAAAAAAAGGAGATTGACGCGGGCGGAAAAGGGTGTTATACTCCAAAACAGCGAAATAATAATTAAACTTTTGGGAGTAAAACAATGGACTTCACCTTGATCAACAGCTTTATCGCCGTTGCGGAGGAGGGCAGCTTCTCCACGGCCGCGAAGCATCTGTTCCTCTCCCAGCAGTCGCTGTCCAAGCAGATCGCGAAGCTCGAGAGCGAGCTCGGCACCGAGCTGCTGGTGCGCAGCCGCCCCCTGCGGCTGACGCAGAACGGCAAGCTCTTCCTGCAGACGGCCAAGGAGATGGTCAAGCTCAAGCAGGAGTTCGACGAGACCTGCGGCACGCGCCTCTCCGGCAAGGAGAGCGTCCACGTCGGCATCGAACACACGATCGCCCGCGCGATCCTGCCGCGGGTGCTGCCGCGCTATATGGACGCGCACCCGGAGGTCTACGTCCGCATCAGCGAGGAATCGCCCGAGGAGCTGGAGAAGGCCGTCGCGCACGAGGGGGTCGATCTCGTCATCGGCTCGATCAGCAATCCGCCTTCCTCTTATAAAACGGTGGAGCTCTGCCGCAAGGAGCAGCTGCTCGTCGTGCCGAAAAAGCTCATGCGCGCCCTCGCGGGAGAACGCTGCGAACAGCTCCGCGCGGAATTCGCCGGCGGCGTCGACCTGCGCTTCTTCGAAAAAGCGCCCTTTATCAAGCAGCCGCGCAACTCCTCCGGCGGGCGCAGCCTGATGAACTATATGAAATACTATGACGTCTCTCCCGATTTCGTGTGCGAGCTGACGAACGTGGAAAACGCCTTCCAGCTCGCGCTCTCGGGCGTGGGCGTGCTCGTCTACGCCAAGATCTTCTGGGATCTGCTCGATCCCGCGCTGCAGAAGGACTACCGCGAGCGGGTGGAGCTCTTCCCCCTGCCCTATCTGCCGGACACGGACAAAGTCTGCGCCTACTGCCGCTTCGACGAGGAAGGCGGCCGCGCCGCCGGGCTGCTCGCGCTCATCGCGGATTTTCTGCGCGACTATGAAAACGGCGAGCCGTGGGAGGAAGCATGAAGTTCAAGCTGATCGCCTTCGACCTCGACGGCACGATCCTGCATGACGACAAGACGATCTCCGAGCGCAGCCTGCGCGCGCTGTACGCGGCGCACGAGAGGGGCGCGCTGATCGTCCCGGCGACGGGGCGCATCTACAAGGGCGTGCCCGCCGCGCTGCGGCTTCAGCCCTTTTCGCGGTATTACATCACGATCAACGGCGCGAAGGTCTACGACGCGCAGCGGGACGAGACGCTCTGCCGCGCGGAGATGCCCAACGAGCTGGCGCTGCGCCTGATGGAGCACATGGACGCGCTCGACGTGATCTACGACTGCTACAAGGACGACTGGGGCTATGTCTCGCGGTCGATGTACGAGCGGGCCGGGGACTACATCTCCGACCGCGGCATCCTTGAGCTGTTCTACCGCTCGCGCACGCCGGTGGAGGACCTGAAGGCCTATCTCCGCGCCGACGGCGGCAGCGTGCAGAAGGCCCAGATGCACTTCCGCGACATGCGCGCGAGGAAAAAAGAGCTCGAGACTCTGCCCGCGCTCTTCCCCGAGGTCGCGGTCAGCACCTCGGTGCCCTCGAACATCGAGCTGAACATCGCCGCGGCCAACAAGGGCGACGCGCTGTGCTCGCTCTGCGCCGCGCTGGGGATCCCGATCGAAGAGACGCTCGCCTTCGGCGACGGCACGAACGACCTCAGCCTGATCCGCGCGGCGGGCCGCGGCACGGCGATGGGCAACGCCGACTTTTCCGTCAAGGCCGCCGCGGACGCCGTCTGCGACGACAACGAGCACGACGGACTGGCGAAGTACCTCGAAAAGCTGATGGAGGAAGAGCCATGAACGGGATCCTGTGCCGCCAGCTGGCGCTCGATTACTGCTGCACGCCCGGGGAGATCCTCGGCGGCGGGAACATCTTTACGGAATATCGCCCCCTCGAGGGCCGCCGCCGCTTTCAGGAGCGGGAGGACTGCTTCCTCAAAATCGCTCTCGTCAACGGCAAGCTGCTCTTCACGGGGCGCGCCGACGTGGTCGGGCGCTGCCGCGAGCGCTATGCCGACTGCGGCTCGGAGTGGTTTTTCGAGCCGGACAGCCTGCGCGCGCTGGACGAGTTCCTGCGCGGAGAGGGACGCCGGATCGCCTCGGCCCACCCCTTCTTTATCGCCGAAAGGCCGACGGAGCCGCGCGCGGCCGACTGTGAGCTGTGCTGGTACGAAGGCAAAGAGATCGAGCGCTTCCGCGGCGACGAGCGCTTCGGCGAGGCCTTCTGCTTCTGTCCGGAGGCGCCGGACGTGCTGGGCGTCGCGGCGCTGCGGAAGGGAGAGATCGTCGGCATGGCGGGCGCGAGCGCCGACAGCCCGACGATGTGGCAGATCGGGATCAACGTGGACCCCGCCTGCCGCGGCCAGGGCGTGGCCTCGCTGCTGGTCGCGCTGCTGAAGAACGAGATCCTGAAAAGAGGGATCCTGCCCTTTTACGGCACCTCCCCGTCGCATATCGCCTCGCAGCGCACGGCGCTCGCCGCCGGCTTCCTGCCCGCCTGGGCGGAGCTCGTCACGGAAAAGAGCGAAGATTGATGAAATAATGGAAAACGCCCCGTCCGAAAAGGACGGGGCGCTTTCGCTTGTTTCGATTACTTGTCCAGCCAGGCGCAGGCGGCCAGGGCCGCGACCGCGCCGTCCGCGACGGCGGTGGTCAGCTGATGCACCTTCTTCGCGCGGCAGTCGCCCGCGACGAAGAGCCAGGGCGTTTTGGTCAGGCAGTCCTCGCCCGACGCGGCGTAGCCGCGTGCATCGAGCGCGGCGAAATCCGCGAAGGCGGCGTTGTCCGGCTCGTGCCCGATGGCGACGAAAAGCCCGTCCACCGCGATCTCGCGCTCGGCGCCGTTTTGGGAAACGACGATCCCCTTGAGCTCGTCCTCGCCGAGCAGGCGCGTGATAGTCGCGTTCAGCATGAACTCGACGTTGTCCTTCGCCCGCAGCGCCTCGACGAGCTTTTCCTCGCCGCGGAAGCTCTCGCGCCGATGGATGAGATAGACGCGCGAGGAGGTCTCCGAGAGCAGCATCGCGTCCTGCAGGGCGCTGTTGCCGCCGCCGTTGACCGCCACGGGCAGGCCCTTGAAGAAGGCCCCGTCGCAGACCGCGCAGTATCCCACGCCCGCGCCGACGAGCTCTTCCTCGCGCTCGACGCCGAGCATGCGGGGCTTGGCCCCGACGGCGAGGATGAGCGCGCGGCCTTCATAGCTCGCGCCGAAGTCGCACTTCACGCGGCGGTATTCGCCGCAGTCCTCCACCCCGACGACCTCCTCGAGCTCGATGTCCGCGCCCTGGGCCATGGCCTGTTCGGCCATGCGGTCGCCCAGCTCGCCGCCGCTGATCGACACGACGGAGGGGAAATTCTCGACCTTCGGGCTCCAGGTGATCTGCCCGCCGAGGGCGGCCTTTTCGAGCACGAGCACGCTCTTGCCCGCGCGCCGGGCGTAGACGGCGGCCGTCAGGCCCGCGGGCCCTCCGCCGATGATGATAATGTCATACATATCCGAATCGCTCCTTATACGAAACAGGGCCGGCTTGCGCCGGCCCTGTTCGCGATTTTTGCGCCTTACTGCGCGAGGTGCTGGCGGATCGCGCCGGCGCCGGCGAACTTCTCGAAGCCGCCCTTGCCGTCGGTGACGACGAGGGTCGGGGTCTGCTTGACGCCGAACTCGCGCGCGAGATCCATGTGCTCGTCGGCGATGAGCTTCTCATACGCGACGCCCGCCTTGTTCAGGTAGTTCGCGGCCATCGTGCAGTTCGGGCAGGACAGGCGCGAGAAGAGGATCGTGCGATTCTCGTTCGCGTCCTTGGCCTCGACGGGCTCGGCGGGAGCGGCCTCGGCCTTCTTATCCTCGTAGATCGGGCCGTTGTGCGTCAGGTGGGAGTGCTCGATGACGTACTCCTTGCGCTCCTTGTACTCCTGCGTCTTGCCGGCGTTCCAGTTCTGCACCGGGCGGTAGTAGCCGGTGCTCGCCGGTGAGGTAGCCGTGATGCTTGCAGACCGAGTAGGTCGGGGACATCGTGTAGTACGGCAGCTTGTAGTTCTCGGCGATCTTGCGCACGAGGTTCGCGGCGGCCTCCCAGCTCGGCAGCTTCTCGCCGAGGAAGGCGTGGAACACGGTGCCGGAGGTGTAGAGGGTCTGCAGCTCGTCCTGGATGTCGAGGGCGGCGAAGATGTCCGCGGTGTAGCTCACGGGCAGGTGCGAGGAGTTGGTGTAGTACGGGGTGCCGCCGGGCTCCGCGGCCGTGATGATGTCGGGGAAGGCCTCGACGTCGTGCTTGGCCAGACGGTAGGAGGTGGACTCAGCCGGGGTGGCCTCGAGGTTGTAGAGGTCGCCGTACATCTCCTGGTAATCGCTCAGACGATCGCGCATGTGGTTGAGCACGTCCTTGGTGAACTGCTGGCACTCGGGGTGCGTCATGTCCTTGCGGATCCACTTGGCGTTCAGGCCCGCCTCGTTCATGCCGACGAGACCGATCGTGGAGAAGTGGTTGGCGAAGGTGCCGAGATAGTGCTTGGTGTAGGGGTAGAGCCCCTCGTTGAGCAGCTTGGTGATGACGTCGCGCTTGACCTTGAGGCTGCGCGCGGAGATGTCCATCATCTTGTCGAGGCGCTTGTAGAAGTCGGCCTCGTCGACCGCCTGATAGGCGATGCGCGGCATATTGATCGTCACCACGCCGATCGAGCCCGTGGACTCGCCGGAGCCGAAGTAGCCGCCGGACTTCTTGCGCAGCTCGCGCAGGTCCAGACGCAGACGGCAGCACATCGAACGCACGTCGGAAGGCTCCATGTCGGAGTTGATGTAGTTGGAGAAATACGGCGTGCCGTACTTGGCGGTCATCTCGAAGAGGAGCTTGTTGTTCTCGGTGGGAGACCAGTCGAAGTCGCGGGTGATGGAGTAGGTCGGGATCGGGTACTGGAAGCCGCGGCCGTTGGCGTCGCCTTCGATCATGATGTCGATGAAGGCCTTGTTGACCATGTCCATTTCCTTCTTGCAGTCGCCGTAGGTGAAGTCCATCTCCTTGCCGCCGACGATCGCGGGCAGATCCTTGAGGTCGGCCGGCACGGTCCAGTCGAGGGTGATGTTGGAGAAAGGCGCCTGCGTGCCCCAGCGGGACGGCGTGTTCACGCCGAAGACGAAGCTCTGGATGCACTGCTTGACTTCCTTGTAGCTGAGGTTGTCGATCTTGACGAAGGGAGCCAGGTAGGTGTCGAAGGAGGAGAAGGCCTGCGCGCCGGCCCACTCGTTCTGCATGATGCCCAGGAAGTTGACCATCTGGTTGCAGAGCGTGGAGAGGTGGCTGGCCGGGGAGGAGTTGATCTTGCCCGGGATGCCGAGGCCTTCCTTGATCAGCTGCTTGAGACTCCAGCCCGCGCAGTAGCCGGTCAGCATCGACAGGTCGTGCAGGTGGATGTCGCAGTTGCGGTGCGCGTCCGCGATCTCCTGGTCGTAGACCTCGCTGAGCCAGTAGTTGGCCGTGATGGCGCCGGAGTTCGACAGGATCAGGCCGCCCACGGAATAGGTGACGGTGGAGTTTTCCTTCACGCGCCAGTCCTCGACGTGCAGATACTTGTTGACGGTATCCTTGTAGTCGAGGTAGGTGGACTTCATGTTGCGCAGTTTCTCGCGCTGCTTGCGGTAGAGGATGTAGGCCTTCGCCACGTTCTCATAGCCGCCGCGGGAGAGCACCGCTTCGACGCTGTCCTGGATGTCCTCGACGGCGATCTTGCCGTCCTTGATCTTCGGCAGGAAGTCCGCGCTGACCTTCAGCGCGAGAAAATCGATGATATCGCCGTTATACTCGGTCTTGGTGGCCTCAAAGGCCTTCTTGATGGCGTCGGCGATCTTGCCGATGTTGAAATCGACGACCTGGCCGTCTCTTTTGACTACTTCGTACATATCCTTTATCTCCTTTACCCTTCTCTTCCCGAAAGCTTTACACGCCCCGCACTTCCACGGCGGGGACGATGGGCCGCACGGCGTCGGCCAGCTCATGCATCTCTTTTTCGTCGAAGGCCCCCAGACCTTCGATCGCGATCACGTCGCCGCTGTCCTTGAACTGCTGGAGGTAATACTCCCGCGCGCCCTCGATCCACTTCGCCGCCTCGACGAGGCTCTCGCGCGTGTGCAGGCCCTTCACGACCGTGGTGCGGAATTCATACTCGACCTCGCCGCCGAGAAGGAAGTCCTTCGAGCGCTCGACGGGCGCGAGATCAAAGTCTGCGATGCCCACGGTCCTTCCGTAGAGCGCGGGGGCGTTCTTCACGTCCATCGCCACGCGGTCGACGAGCCCGGCGCGGACCAGAGCGATCAGCCGCTCGGGGAAGGAGCCGTTCGTGTCCAGCTTCACGCGGAAGCCCAGCGCGCGCACCTTTTCCAGAAACGCGCCGATGTCGCGGTGCAGCAGCGGCTCGCCGCCCGTGATCGCCACGCCGTCGAGGATGCCCACGCGTTTTTTCAGAAACGCGAGCACCTCGTCCTCCGTCGTGTCGCAGCCCAGCCTCTCGGGCAGGACCAGCGGCGCGTTGTGACAGAAGGGGCAGCGAAAATTGCATCCGGGCGTGAAGACCGTGCAGGCCACATGTCCCGGATAGTCGAGCAGCGTCAATTTTTGAAGTCCGGCGATCTGCATTTTGTCAAAACCTGTCCTTCGGGAAGGATCTCTTTCGCGTGCTATGATACGACTTTATGGGGGTGCTGTCAAGCCCTTAAATACAAGATATTGAAAGTTTTACCGCTTTGTTACCGTTATGACCACAAAATATAGTGTCAGGCGGTAGCAAGAGGGCATTTTTCATAAATATAGGGGGTCGAACTTGGGTGAAACTACAAGATATGGTGAAACCGCCGCTGTGAGCGGCGGTTTCTCAGTCTTTGGTTTTTAGTTTTTAGTTTTTAGAAAGTCGGACCTGTTTCCCGACCGGACGGGCGCTTTAAGACGCGCCCCTATTTCCTCTCCGCAACCGCGGCGAGCTTGCGCTCGCGGCGGTGGATGACCTCCTCGCTCTTGGGCCGGATGTCGCCGGCCTTCGTCAGCGCCCACTTGGTCAGCACAGGGCCGAAGAGCTCATAGTTGAGCACCGCGAAGAGCACGATGTTGCGCACGAGCGACCCGTCGCCCGGGAGCTGCGCGGCCGTGACGCACATGCCCAGCGCCACGCCCGCCTGCGGCAGCAGCGTGATGCCGAGATAGTCCACGACCTTTTTGTCGCAGCCGACCAGTTTGGCGGACTCGCGCGCGCCGATATACTTGCCCAGCGAACGGAAGAGGATGTACACCAGACCGATCGCGACGCTGCCGGCCTTGGCGAAGACGCCCAGCTCCAGCTCCGCGCCCGAGAGCACGAAGAACAGCACCAGCACCGGCGCGGTCCAGCGGTCGGCCACGCGCATGATCTCCTCGGACAGCGGGCAGAGATTGCAGAAGACGCTGCCGAGCATCATGCACACCAGCAGCGGCGAAAAGCCGATGGTGGCCCCGCCCGCGGGGATCTTGAGCATCGAGAGCGCGACCGTGAGGAACACGAAGGAGATGCTCATCGCGATACGGTTCGTGTTCGAGTGGAAGAAGGGCTCGATCTTCGCCAGGCCCAGGCCCGCCAGCGCGCCGAGGAACAGCGAGCCGAGGATCTCGAGGATCGGGTTGACGACGATGGTGTAGACGTCCACGATCCCGCTCGAGAGAGCGCGCGCGACGCCGAAGGACACGGCGAAGACGACCAGACCCACCGCGTCGTCGAGCGCGACGATCGGCAGCAGCAGGTCGGTGAGCTTTCCCTTGGCCTTGTACTGGCGCACGACCATCAGCGTGGCGGCGGGCGCGGTGGCGGCCGCGATCGCGCCGAGCGTGATGGCGGCCGGGACGGAGAGGGCCTGCGGGAACAGGAAGTGCAGCCCCAGCAGCGCCGCGTCGACGACGAGCGTCGTGACGAGAGCCTGCAGGATGCCGATCACCAGCGCCTGTCTGCCGGTCTCGCGCAGCTGGGAGAGGCGGAACTCGTTGCCGATGGAGAAGGCGATGAAGCCCAGCGCCACGTCCGAGATCGCGCCGAGCGCCTCGAGCTCGTCAAAGCTGGAAAAGCCCAGGCCCGGGATGTGCAGCGCGCCGATCACGCAGGGGCCGATCAGCACGCCCGCGACAAGGTAGGCCGTCACGTCCGGCAGTTTGAGCTTGTTGCCCAGACGCGTGAGCATCAGCCCCGCGAACATGGCCACGGAGATATTCAAAAGCTCGTTCAAAAAAAGCATCTCTTTTCCTTATATTTTCAACAGCCCGCGCATTATACCGCCGCCGCATGAAAAATGCAAGATAAAAAACGGCTTTGTGCGTTTTTGATCGGTGTGACGTTTGTGTGCCGCCGCGTGTGATATGCTCGGACCGTAAGAGGAAATGCAAAGACCCGTCTTGCCGTTACAGGAAAGAAGTGGTATACTCTCTTTGTGTGAGATCGCTTGACGGCAGCCGCAGCTGCCGCGCAACAGGAAGGAGAATCGTTATGAAGAAATTTCTGCCCTTGTTTCTCGCCGTCGTTCTGATCCTTGTCTGCCTCGCGCCGATCGCCGCGGCCGACAACGCCGACGGCAAGCCGAGCCGCGAGGATATGAGAGGCTTCGGCGAGATCGCTGTACCGAGCCGGGACGCCTGGCTCGACAGCTATCAGACCCGCTACGTCTGCTCCTCCGGCGGCGTGGGCGCGTATCTGTTCAAGGCGCCCAAGCTGGATATGGAGCTGTACTTCGAAGACGTGCTCGAGGGCACGGAGCTGACGCTCCTGGCCGAGCAGAACGGCTTCTATCTCGCGAAGATGCCCGGCCATCGCCTGGGCTGGATCTGCGTGGGCCAGACCTCCGAGGACACCTCGCTGCTCGATTCCGTGCCGGATCTGACCGAGGGCAGCTGGATCGTGAAAATGGGCGAGGGCGAAAAGAACACCTTTGCCGTCCAGTTCGGCCCGAAGCGCATCGCCAAGATGGTGCGCTCCTCCGACGGCGCGAGCCTCGGCTGCGGCTGGATCCTCAGCGGCCGCCGCGTGTTCCTCAACGACAGATACTACATCTGGGACGGCGAGAGCTTCGTCTCCCGCGACGAGTACTGGACGCCGCAGGGCATGACCCGCTTCACGATCACGCCCGACACCGAGGGCCTGTTCGACAAGCTCACGGGCAAGTAATCACGGCAAAAAAAGAAGGAGAAGACAAAGGTCTTCTCCTTCTTTTTTTGGCAATGTCAAGCCTTACGAGGCGGCCGCTTCGCTTTTCGCCGTCCTGCCGCGGAGGACGAACAGCGCCGCCACCGTCAGCGCGACGCCGACGAGAAGCGAGATCACCGCATTCTGCACGAAGCCCGCGACGATGTAGGTCACGAAGCTCACGGCCGCGACGGTCATCGCGTAGGGCAGCTGCGTCGAGACGTGCCGGAGGTGGTCCGTCTGCGCGCCGGCCGAGGCCATGATCGTCGTGTCGGAGATCGGCGAGCAGTGGTCGCCGCAGACCGCGCCGGCGAGGCAGGCCGAGATGCCGATGATCAGCAGGCGGGAGGCGAAGGCCAGCGCCACGGCCACGACGAAGATCACGGCGGGCAGCAGGCTGTAAAGCCCCTGCGCGGCGCCCAGCATCAAGTCGTGCACGTAGTCGGCCGCGCCGAGAGAAGAGGTCATCGTCTTGAGCGAGACGGCCAGCGTCAGGATGATCATGGGCGGGACCATCGCGACAAAGCCCTGCGGGATGCAGGCGGCGGCGTCCTTGAAGTTCAGCACGCGGCGGCAGAGGAAGTAGATGAAGGTGAACACCAGCGCGATGACGCCGCCCCAGGGCAGGGCGATGTAGGAGTCGGTGTTGCCGAAAGCGCCGATGAAGTCGCCCGCGCAGTCGGTTCCGCCCCAAGCGTCCACGCCGAAGTAGCCGCCGACGTAGAGCATGCCGACCGTGCAGGTCACGATCAGCACGATCACCGGCAGAACGAGGTCGATCACGCGGCCGCGGGGATTGGCCTCGGCGTCGCCGCCGCCCTCCTGCGCGCCGAGATCGCCTTCGAGCTGCGCGGCCATTTCCGCGACGCGCATCGGGCCGTAGTCGAACTTCATCAGCGCAAGGGCGATGATGAACACCAGCGTCAGCAGCGAATAGAAGTTATAGGGGATCGCGCGCACGAAAAGCTGGATGCCGGAGATGCCGGTGCCCAGGTCGTCGGCCACGCCGGAGACGGCGGCCGCCCAGGACGAGACCGGCGCGATCATGCAGATCGGAGCCGCGGTCGCGTCGATGAGGAAGGCCAGCTTCGCGCGCGAGATGCGGTGGTTGTCGGTGACGGGGCGCATCACGCTGCCGACGGTGAGACAGTTGAAGTAGTCGTCGATGAAGATCAGCACGCCCAGCAGGAAGGTCGCGAGCATCGCGCCGACGCGGGTCTTGATGTTCTTTTCGGCCCAGCGGCCGAAGGCGGCGCTGCCGCCGGCGCGGTTGACGAGCGCCACGATGATGCCCAGCAGCACCAGGAACAGGAAGATGCCGGCGTTGTCGCCGATCGCGGCGATGAGGCCGTCGTTGACGACGGTGTCGAGCGTCCCGACGAGATTGAAATTCGACACGAACAGCGCCCCGAGCAGCACGCCCGTGAAGAGCGAGACGTAAGCCTCCTTGACGAGCAGCGCCAGCACGATGGCGACGATGGGGGGCACGAGGGCCCAGATGGTACCGTACATGGAAAAACCTCCCGAAAAAAAGATTGTCATGAACAGAGCAGATACTGTTCACGACAAAGCGTTTTCCCGGAAGGCGATGTCTGACAGCTCTCCGCTCCCGAAAGGAGCGACAGTCCGGCGGATGTTCTCCGACGGCCCAGGCATATCCGCTGCGGGAGGGCGGATACCCTTCGGCGGAAAAGCCTTTCGCACCCACGGTCCCGCCGTTTTTGCCGGGTGCTACTGATCTTGTTCCGCGCCTCTATCATACTTTGTTCAGTTGCTTTTATTATAGGCGTATTTCACAGCCTGTCAACGCCTTTGCCGCCCCGCGGCGCATTTTTGTCGCTTTTGCGCGTTTTTTCCGCCCGCGCGGGCCGCGATTCTGTACAGCATGTCGAGAGAAAGCGGATAAAAGCGGGCCCGGAGAGGCAAAAGATGCATGAATATCCAAAAAGCGGGGGAAGATCCGGAGATCCTCCCCTGCCTGATCCCGTTGTATTTTCAGCCGAGCTCCGGGTAGAGAGGGAAGCGCGCGCAGAGTTCGAGCGTCTCTTCGCGCACGTCCTCGACGGCGTTCTCGCCCTCGCGGACGACGCGCGAGATCATCTCGCCGATCTGGGTCATCTCGGCCTCCTTCATGCCGCGGGTCGTGACGGCGGGCGTGCCGAAGCGCATGCCGGAGGTCACCTTGACGCCCAGCGGGTCGAAGGGGATCGTGTTCTTGTTGGCGGTGATGTTGGCCTGCTCGAGGAGCTCCTGCATCGCGGCGCCGGTCTGCATATGGTTGTCCGTCCCGCCGGAGACCAGGCGCACGCCGTTGTCGGACAGGGCCTTCGCCAGCGCCTTCGCGTTGAGCACGATCTGGCGCTGATAGGCGCGGAACTCGTCGGTCAGCGCCTCGCCGAAGCAGACGGCCTTCGCCGCGATGATATGCTCGAGCGGACCGCCCTGCGAGCCGGGGAAGACCGCGCTGTCGATCTTCTTCGCGAGCTCGTCCTTGCAGAGGATCAGCGCGCCGCGCGGGCCGCGCAGCGTCTTGTGCGTGGTCGTGGTCACGACGTGGGCGTAGGGCACGGGCGAGGGATGCTCGCCGGCCGCGATGAGGCCCGCGACGTGCGCCATGTCGACCATGAGATACGCGCCGACGGAATCGGCGATCTCACGCATGCGCTTGTAGTCGATGAAGCGCGGATAGGCGCTCGCCCCGGCGATGATGAGCGCGGGCTTCACTTCCTCGGCCTTGCGGGCCATCGCCTCGTAGTCGATGGTCTCGCTCTCTTTATCCACGCCGTAGAACTCGGCGTGATAGAGCTTGCCGGAGAAGGAGGCGCGCGAGCCGTGGGTCAGGTGGCCGCCGTGGCTTAAGTCCATGCCGAGGATCGTGTCGCCCGGCTTGATGAGGGCGAGGTACACCGCGGCGTTGGCCTGCGAGCCGGAGTGGGGCTGGACGTTGGCGTGCTCGGCCCCGAAGAGCGCGATCGCGCGGTCGATGGCCAGCTGCTCGACCTCGTCGACGAAGCGGCAGCCGCCGTAGTAGCGGGCGCGGGGATAGCCCTCGGCGTATTTGTTGGTCAGGGGGCTGCCCATGGCCTCCATCACGGCGGGGCTGACGAAGTTCTCCGAGGCGATCAGCTCGATGTAATCGCGCTGGCGCTGCAGCTCGTTCATGATGGACGCGTAAACGGCGGGATCCTGACGCTTGATATGTTCAAAGCTCATGGCGGTCATCTCCTGTCTTGTAGTTTAGCCTGTTCCATTCTATCAGAAGAAAAGAAAAGGTCAAGGATAGTTTTTG
>ONQJ01000084.1 GCA_900319935.1 uncultured Eubacteriales bacterium
GCTCATGACCGGCGTCGACACGACTCCCATCGCGGACGGCGAGCACTATGAGATCACCCTCACGACCGGCTGGTAAGCTCAGCGCAAAGGAGATCTGCACGCTCGCTCTGATCGGCGCGCTGCTCTTCGCGGCGAAGGCGGCGCTCGCCTCGCTGCCGAACGTCAACCTCAACGCGGTGATCATCATCCTCGCGACGGTGTTCTTCGGCTGGCGGGCGCTCTATTCCGTCGGCATCTACGTCATGCTCGAGGGCCTCGTCTTCGGCGGCAACGGTTATCTGCTGTGGTGGTTCGGCTATCTCTACACCTGGCCGCTGCTCGTCGCAGTCTGCATGCTCTTCCGCCGCAACGACTCCGCGCTGATCTGGGCGGTGATCGCGGCGGTGTTCGGGCTCGTTTTCGGGCCGCTGATGTACCTCGAATACTTTGCGATCAACGGCGGCTGGGAGATGTTCTTCGCCATGTGGGTGAGCGGCATCCCCTACGACCTGATCCACTGCGGGGGGAATTTCGTCTTCACGCTCGTGCTGTACAAGCCGCTGTATCGGGTGATGGAACGCTTCCTCGGCACGCCGCCGGGACGGGAGAAGATCTCCGAACAAGCATGATCCCGCAAAAAACGGACGCTGTGAAACACAGCGTCCGCTTTCTTTTGATGCCGGGGATTCAGTCCTGCCCCGGGACCTGCGGCAGTCCGGCAAAGCCGCGCGCGAGATCCTCGTCCGTGGGGATGTAGTCGCTCATCTGCCCGTCGTTGAACTTCTGATAGGCCGTGAGATCGAAATAGCCCGTGCCCGTGAGACCGAAGAGGATGTCCTTGGCCTCGCCGCTCTCCCTGCAGGCGAGCGCCTCGTCGATCGCCACGCGGATCGCGTGCGAGCTCTCCGGCGCGGGAAGGATGCCCTCGCAGCGGGCGAAGAGCTCCGCCGCCTCGAACACCGCCGTCTGCTCGACGGCGCGGGCCTCCATCAGCCCGTCGGCATAGAGCTGCGACAGCGTCGGGGACATGCCGTGGAAGCGCAGGCCGCCGGCATGGTTGGGCGAGGGGATGAAGGAGCTTCCGAGCGTGTACATCTTCGCCAGCGGGCAGATCATGCCCGTGTCGCAGAAGTCGTAGGCGAATTTCCCGCGCGTGAAGCTCGGGCAGGAGGCGGGCTCGACGGCGATGATGCGGTAGTCGGCCTCGCCGCGCAGCTTCTCGCCCATGAAGGGGGCGATCAGGCCGCCGAGGTTCGAGCCGCCGCCGGCGCAGCCGATGATGACGTCGGGCCGCACGCCGTATTTGTCCAGCGCCGTCTTGGCCTCGAGGCCGATGACGCTCTGGTGCAGCAGCACCTGGTTGAGCACGCTGCCGAGCACGTAGCGGTAGCCGGGCTGGGAGGTCGCCACCTCCACGGCCTCGGAGATCGCGCAGCCGAGCGAGCCGGTCGTGCCGGGAAATTGCTCGAGGATCTTCCGGCCCACGGCGGTGGTCATGGACGGGGAGGGGGTCACCTCCGCGCCGTAGGTGCGCATGACCTCGCGGCGGAAGGGCTTCTGCTCGTAGCTGACCTTGACCATGAACACCTTCAGGTCGAGCCCGAGATAGGCGCAGGCCATCGACAGGGCCGTGCCCCACTGGCCGGCGCCGGTCTCGGTCGTCACGCCGCGGAGACCCTGCTTTTTGGCGTAGTAGGCCTGGGCGATCGCGGAATTGAGCTTGTGGCTGCCGGAGGTGTTGTTGCCCTCGAACTTGTAGTAGATGTGCGCGGGCGTGCCGAGCTTCTGCTCAAGACAGTAGGCGCGCACCAGCGGCGCGGGGCGGTACATTTTATAAAAATCGCGGATCTCCTGCGGGATGGGGATGTAAGCGGTCGTATCGTCGAGCTCCTGCTCGACGAGCTCTTCGCAGAACACGACGCCGAGCTCCTCGGCGCTCATCGGCCTGCCCGTTCCGGGGTTGAGCAGGGGGGCGGGCTTCGTCTTCATGTCCGCGCGGACGTTGTACCAGCTCTGCGGGATCTCATCCTCGGACAGATAGATCTTATAGGGGACGGCGGTGGATTTCATACTCATGGTTTTTTCTCCTTTCGATGGCGTCTTGACGGTCTGTTTCTTCCTTCGTGTGCGAAAACGGCCGTCACCATCGTCTTCCGGGGAGTTTTTTCATACGGCGAGCCCTCCTTGCGCGGCCACATAAAACAAAAAATCCCATCCCAACACTTCTGCTGGGACAGGATACTTCCTGCGGTGCCACCCGGCTTGACGCGCCTTGTTCAAAAACGCGCCCTCTTTTCGCGTACCGACATACGCGGATCGTTGTTAACGGAGAAGTCCGCTCCGTCTCCCATACTCCGGCCGGAAAGGGGGCCGTTTCTGCTCGCCCTCGGAAGTCCATTCGGCCTGACGCTTTCCGCCGCGCTCGCACCAATACGCGGCTCTCTGCGGGAAAGTTGGGGAGGCTTACTCACTCTTCCTCATCGGTTTGGCAAAAGGATACCACCGGAAAGCGAGCCTTGTCAAGAGCGCGGACGAAAAAAGTTTCAGCGATTTAAAGCGGCGTGTGTCCGGCCGCTACGCTGCGGGCCTGCGCGCCGCCCGCTTTTCCTTGACATCGCGCCGCTCCGGGTGGTACAGTTAAAGCCGGCCACAGGCCGGTGTGGTGGAATGGTAGACACCAGGGACTTAAAATCCCTTGCGGGCGACCGCGTACCGGTTCGAGTCCGGTCACCGGCACCAGAAAGAGCGCCCCTCTCGGGGCGCTCTTTCTGGTGCCGCACCTTCGGTGCGGTTTTATCCGCTTCGCTCAAATTGATGGGAGGGGGCGCAAAGAGCTAATGTTGTGAACACTCAATTTTTCGATTCGAAAAAATTGCTTTGCTTAAGTGTGTGTGATAAAATTAAAAAAACGCGGTTTTTACACTTTCTATAATGAAGTTTTTCAGAAAGAGAGAAGTAATACTATGAAAAAGAAATCGATCCATTTGGGTGACGCCGCAACGAGCGCCGGAAAATCTGCCGCAGGGTTCTTAACTAAGGCAAAGGACGCGATTATCAATGCCGTGGATCAGAACGATGACGGCAAATTCGGGATAGATGATATTGCAATAGTATCTGATACTGTGAAGACCGCGGTAAAAGACGGCAGCAACAGATGGAGTGAGAAACAAGAAAAAAGGAAAAGAGAGAAGGAGCTTGAAACGCTTCGGCCGATCTTTGAGGCAGATATCGAAATGCCGGAATTCTCCCTCCCCAAGCTCATTCGCATTGCTGAAATGGACGAAAAGCATTCAGGGAGCGAAGTTTGCCGCGATTCAATTGGGTTCGTCTTTTTAAGCAAGGAACTGGATATTCTGACTCTTTACCCGGAAAGGATAGCGGATTTCGGGTTGAGATTCTACCCGGATATCGAGAGCGAAATGTACTATGTAGATCCCACCGACCGAGATTTTTATATTGCACTTGATGACTATTTCAACTATTTGAGAGTTGCCCGCGTCAGCGAACTTCAAAAGATTGCTCAGGATTTGGGGGCAAAGCATTTTCGAGTTACTTATAAAGAGCAGAAGAAGTCTTTCAGTTCGCTCAATGTCGGCGGCAAGGGAATGGTCAAAGCTTTAGGCAAAGGCGCCGGTATGGAGGCAGAGCACAGACGAAGTGAAGATATTTTCTCAAAAATAGAAATTGCTGCAGAAATGGAGTGCATTGGGCACAAACCGGTTGAGCCTACGCTGAAGTACTTCAAAAAAGACCCGCAAATTCAAAGCCTGGTTTCTTTGCGTATGGCCGATAATCCCATGATGCACCAGGTTTATACACTTAATCTGAGTTCCTCTTCGGGAATAAAGATCAAAGATGCGGCAAAGATTGATGCTGCGTTATCTGCCATGAAAATTTCCGGCAATGCGACGGTGACAAGCGAAGCTCAAAACGAAGACAGACGTATTTTCGAGTATGAGATAGATTTCTAGTTTATGCAAAAAGGTAGAGAAAAAAGCGTCCGCCCAGGCAAGGGCGGACGCTAATAAAAGGCAGAGACGGATTTGATCGACTTGTCAGGAGGGGGATGAAAAACCCCTCCTGATCGCTCCTTGCGAGTTTTTAGCGAGGCCGCTTTTCTCCGACGTAAAATTATACGATCCGCCGTTGCATTTTTCGCCCCGCCGTGCTAAACTGAAACATCTTTCAAATGACCGGGCCCGAGGACGACGCCGGGCCGGAGGAATGAAGCATGCATACACACTATGAAAAATGGTACAGTCCCGCGCTGGGGCGGGACATGGAAATAAAGGTCTACGGCCGCGGCGGCAAGCCCGTGCTGTTCATCCCCTGTCAGGACGGCCGCTTTTTCGATTTTGAAAACTTCGGCATGGCCGACGCCTGGTCGCCCTATCTCGAGTCGGGGCGGGCCACGGTGTTTTCCGTGGACACGATCGACACGGAGACCTGGTCGAACACGGGCGGAGACCCCTACTGGCGCATCCGCCGCCACGAGGCGTGGATACGCTATCTCACGGACGAGGTCGTGCCCTACATCCGCTCCTTCTGCCGCGGCTACGGCTGGCAGGTCGACCCGGGCGTTCTGGCCTTCGGCTGCTCGCTCGGCGCGATGCACGCGGCCAACCTCTACTTCCGCTTTCCGCAGCTCTTCGACGAGCTGCTCGCGCTCAGCGGCGTGTACAGCTCGGACTACGGTTTCGGCGGCTACATGGACGATATCGTCTATCTCAACTCCCCGGTGCACTATCTTGCCAACATGCCCGTCGACCACCCCTATCTCGCGCTCTACCGCGAGCACCGCGCCATCATCTGCGTCGGCCAGGGGCCCTGGGAGCTGACGGATCACACCCGCGCGCTGCACCGCGTACTGGTGGAAAAGGGCATCCCCGCCTGGGTGGACTACTGGGGCTGGGACGTTTCGCACGACTGGCCGTGGTGGTTCAAACAGGTGGGCCACTTCGTGCCGGACCTCCTGAAATAGCTTGATACAGAAAGAAGCGATCAGCATGAAAAACGTCATCTTCATCTCTCCGAACTTCCCGGTGAACTACTGGCAGTTCTGCCACGAGCTGCGTTGCGACGGCGTCAACGTCCTCGGCGTCGGCGATCAGCCCTACCATGAGCTGAGCTTCGAACTCAAGAGCGCCCTGACGGAGTATTACAAGGTCTCCACGCTCGAGGACTACGACCAGGTCTACCGCGCGGTCGCCTTTTTCGCCTTCAAATACGGCCGGATCGACTTTCTCGAGTCGAACAACGAATACTGGCTCGAGCAGGACGCGCATCTGCGCACGGACTTCAACATCCCCGGCGGCTTCCGCGTCGAGGACGTGCCGCGTATCCGCTACAAATCCGGCATGAAGGAATACTACCGCCGCGCCGGGATCCCCACCGCGCGCTTCCACATGGTGGGCGACGAGGCGGGCTGCCGCGCCTTTATCAAGGAGGTCGGCTGGCCGGTCATCGTCAAGCCGGACAACGGCGTGGGCGCCGCGGCCACCTACAAGCTGGAAAACGACGAGCAGCTCGCCGCTTTCCTCGCCGAGCGCGACGGCCGCTTCCCCTATATCATGGAGGAGTTCATCGACGGCCAGATCAACTCCTACGACGCGATCCTCGATTCCCGCGGCGAGCCGCTGTTCGAAACGGGCAACATCACCGGCATCGCCATCATGGACATCGTCAACAACCACGACAACTCCATCTATCACATCCTCAAGGAGCTGCCGGAGGACACGCGCGCCTTCGGCCGCGCCGCGGCGAAGAGCTTCGGCGTGAAGAGCCGCTTCGTGCACTTTGAGTTCTTCCGCCTCAACCGCGACCAGCATATCGGCAAGAAGGGCCAGCTCGCCGCGCTGGAGGTCAACATGCGCCCCAGCGGCGGCTATACGCCGGACATGATCAACTTTGCGCACAGCACCAACGTCTACAAGATCTGGGCGGACATGGTGGCCTTCGACCGCTCGGAGATGCCGGTCGGCGAGCACCGCTTCTGCGCCTGCGTCGGCCGCCGCGACGGCAAGCGCTTCCGTCTCAGCCACGAGGAGCTGGCCGCGCGCTACGCTCCGCAGATGCGCATGATGAAGCGTCTGGATCCGACGCTGGCCGAGGCCATGGGCGACCAGCTGTTCCTGGCCGTGTTCGACACGCAGGAAGAGCTCGACGCCTTCTACAAGGACGCGCTCGAGTGCGTGTGATATATGAATGAAAGATCAAACGAGGGCTCCCCGTGAAAACGGGGAGCCTTAGACTTCGGATAAATCTTCGCGGCAAGCTTTTGACACGCAAGGGGAGAGCGAAGAGAGGGGGCGGAGAGCCCCCTTTCTTCGTATAATCACAGCAAAACGGGAACTCTCAAAAAGAGTTCCCGTTTTGCGCTTCAAGCTGTCGGCACTTTGGCGACAGCTTGAGGGCTCCCCGTGAAAACGGGGAGCCCTCGTTTTTCAAAAAACGCTCATCCGCCCGAGACCGGGAAGAAGAAGCCGACGACGTCGCCCTCGCACAGCGCGCGGCGATGCGCCCGCCCTCGTTGCAGATGCCGGAGATCAGCGGGCTTTTGCAGGCGACCGTCCAGCGCCCCGTCAGGAAGGCGCCCGTGCCGCAGAGCGCCCCCGCCGCGAAGGCGAGGATGTTCTCCGGGCCGA
>ONQJ01000139.1 GCA_900319935.1 uncultured Eubacteriales bacterium
GAGCGTCCCGTACATCGTGCCCGCGCCGATCGCGAGCTCGCCGTTCGTCATCCATTCCACCTGCCGCGCGATGCCGTAGCCGTGCTGCGGCGTCTGCAGACAGTAGAGGATGTAAAAGCCCGTCTCGGTCATGGGTACGTAGACCCGTTCGATCCTGTTGTCCATGTATTTCACCTCGATGTATCGCAGTTCGATATAATATATATCACGCCTCGATATATCTGTCAAGCCCCTTTTTCAAGTTTTTTGCAGTTTTTTTCCGCGCCGTCTTGTATGTGCCGGAGGCTTTGTGATAAAATATTTCCGTTGACGGATTCCCGCGCCCGCCGGCGCGGCTCAAAACGAACGAAAGCATCAAGGAGGGCATTATGAGCGAAAACTTTCTGACCGGCTTTGAGGGGATCGTTGAAAAGGCGAAGAAGGTCGATCGCCCGATGCGCGTGGCCATCGCGGCCGCGGACGCCGAAAACATCCTTCGCGGCGCCTTCATGGCGCAGGACGCCGGCTTTGTCGAGCCGATCCTGATCGGCAACGAGAACAAGATCCGCGCCGTGCTCGAGCGCATCGGTCAGGCGGAGCGCGACGTGCAGATCATCGACGCCTCCGGCGGCGACAGCTCGGTGCAGTTCGCCATCGAGATGATCAACTCCGGCGACGCGGACTGCCTGATGCGCGGCAATTCCAGCACGCTCGAGCGTCTGCTCGCCGTGTCGGACGTGACGCTGCTGATCAATCCCCCGATGGACGCGCGCAAGGAAGTCGTGAAAAACATGGTCAAGGCGCTCAACGCCTTTGACGTGAAGCACCCGAACATCGCGCTGCTGGCGCTGGTGGAAAAGCCCAGCTATCAGATGCGCGACACCGTCGAGGACCAGACCATGGTGCGCGAGAACAACATGCGCCCCTTCGCCGACTGCAACCTCGTCGGCCCGATCGCCTACGACCTGATCGTCAGCAAGGAGGCCGCGCGCCTCAAGGGCTACGAGTGCCCCTGCTGCGGCGAGTTCGACGGCATCGTCGTGCCGAACCTCGCCACCGGCAACGTGATGATCAAGGTCCTTCAGCACAGCGCCGGCGCCGAAGGCTGCGGCGTGCTGGTCGGGGCGAAGATCCCCGTGGCCATCACCTCCCGCGCCGACGAGCCCGAGCAGTCCTTCTACTCGCTGGCCGCCTGCGCCGCGATGTGGGACGCCCCCGCGTACAAGAACATCTTCTGAAGAGCCTTTGCTTCTTAAAAAAAGAACTCCGCCCTGCCCGGGCGGAGTTCTTTTCGTTTTATCCTCTTTTCACGCGCACGAGCAGCAGCTTTCCCTCTCCCACGCGGATGCGCGCGATCTTGCCGGGAAGGGGCTCGTTGCTCACGCCGAGCGAGCTGTCCGGCGCGAGCGCGGCGTCCCGCAGCGGGAACTTCGCGTCCGTGACGCAGACGCCCTTCGCCGCGCCGCCGAGCGGCAGCAGCGAAAAATACGGAAACGCGTCCGTGACGGCCGCCTCCTCCGAGACGATCTCCGTCTCGGAATAGCCGTCGACGAGCAGGGCCTTCGCTCCCGCGCCCTCGAGCATCCGCATCAGGGCGAGATTGCCCAGCGTGTGATCGAGCCGCGCGCCGGTCATGCCCAGCAGCAGGAAGTCCCGGAAGCCGCGGTGCAGCGCCTCCTTCGCGGCGAAAAAGCTGTCGGTGTCGTCCTTGACGCGCGGCAGCACGATCGTCTCGGCCGCCGCGTGCGGGTCCTCGTGCGAATCGAAGTCGCCCACGATCAGATCCGGCGCGCGGCCGAGCGCTTTTTCGTGCCGCAGGCCGCAGTCGCAGTAGACCATATAGTCGTCCGCGCGCAGATACGCGCGGAGCTCTTCCGCCCGCTCGATCGGCGCGCCGCCGACGATCACACAGCGTCTCATGCCTTGTTCTCCCTCTCCGTCACGCTTCTTCCGCCAGCGCCTCGACCGCGGCGCGCAGCGCGCCGGCGCGGGAGGTATCCTCCCACTTCACGCCCAGGTCCTCGCGGCCCATGTGACCGTAGGCGGCGAGTTGGCGGTAGATCGGACGGCGCAGCTCGAGATCGCGGATGATGGCCGTGGGGCGCAGGTCGAAGACCTTTTCCACCGCCTCGGCGAGCAGCGCGTCGCCGACCGTGCCGGTGCCGTAGGTCTCGACGAGCACGGACACGGGCCGCGCCACGCCGATGGCGTAGGCCAGCTGCACCAGGCAGCGGTCCGCCAGGCCCGCGGCCACGACGGTCTTGGCCACCCAGCGGGCGGCGTAGGCCGCGCTGCGGTCCACCTTCGTCGGGTCCTTGCCGGAGAAGGCGCCGCCGCCGTGCGGGGCGCTGCCGCCGTAGGTGTCCACGATGATCTTGCGTCCGGTCAGACCGGAGTCGCCCTGCGGGCCGCCGATGACGAAGCGGCCGGTGGGGTTGATGTAGTATTTCGTGTTCCCGTCGAGCAGCTCCGCTGGGATGACGGGGCGCACGACCTGCTCGAGCATGTCGCGGCGGATCATGTCGAGGGTCGCCTCCGGGGCGTGCTGGGTCGAGATCACGATCGTGTCGACGCGCACGGGTCTGCGCCGCTCGTCGTACTCGACGGTGACCTGGGTCTTGCCGTCGGGCCGCAGATAGTCGACCAGCCCGCTCTTGCGCACCTCGGCGAGGCGGCGGGCGAGCGCGTGCGCCAGCGAGATCGGCAGGGGCATCAGCTCCGGCGTCTCGCGGCAGGCGTAGCCGAACATCATGCCCTGGTCGCCCGCGCCGTTCTGCAGCTCGTCGGTCCCGGCCTGCTTGCTCTCGAGCGATCTGTCCACGCCGAGGGCGATGTCGCCGGACTGCTCGTCGATGTTCGTGATGATGCCGCAGGTGTCGCAGTCGAAGCCGTACTTCGCGCGGTCATAGCCGATCGAGCGGACGACCTCGCGCGTGATCTTCGGGATGTCGACGTAGCAGCTCGTCGAGATCTCGCCCATGATGTGGACGAGGCCCGTCGAAACGCAGGTCTCGCAGGCGACGCGGCCGTTGGGATCCTGCTCGAGGATCGCGTCGAGCACCGCGTCGGAGATCTGGTCGCAGATCTTGTCGGGATGCCCCTCGGTGACGGA
>ONQJ01000085.1 GCA_900319935.1 uncultured Eubacteriales bacterium
CCGCCAGGGCAGCGGCCGCCGCGCGCCGGCGTACCAGTCTGCGATCCGCGGCAGCGCCTGTTCGATTATCTCCCTGTCGGTCATAGAGATACCTCGCATGATTTCTTTTTATGATTATAGCAAAGGCGGAAAAGTATGGCAAGTGCGGCCTGAAGCTGATATAATCAGAAAAGAGGTGAGCGGTATGGTCGAAAAAAAGATCCTCGGCAGCGTGACGCTCGAAACGCCCTGCGGCGTTCTGAAGGGAAACGAGAGGGAAAACTGCTTCGAGTTCCTGGGCGTGCCCTATGCCCGGGCCGGACGGTTCGAATACGCCGCGGCCGTCGAGAGCCGGGACGGCGTGCTCGACGCGACGCGTCCCGGTCCCGCCTGCCCGCAGAACCGCGCCTGGCACGAGCATTTGGAGGACCCGACACGCCGCTTTTATAAAAGGGAATTCCGCGAGGGCAGCGTCTTTTCCTACGGCGAGGACTGCCTGAACCTGAATATCTTTACCCCCAAAGAGGCGGAGAACTGCCCGGTCGTGATCTTCATACACGGCGGGGGCTTCGACTCCGGCATCAACTCCGAGGACCCCTTCGACGGGGCGGGGCTTGCCGCGCGCGGGATCGTCACGGTGTTCGTCAACTACCGTCTCGGACCGCTCGGCTGGCTGACGCACGAGGAGATACAGAAGCGATACGGCCGCGACGGCAATTTCGGCCTGGACGATCAGCTCACGGCGATCCGCTGGGTAAAGAAGAATATCGCCGCTTTCGGCGGCGACGGGGACAACATCACGCTCCTCGCTTCGCCCTGCCGCGCCGTGCGGAGGACACGCGCCCCTACTGGCTGGAATTCATGGCCCTTGCGGGCTGTAAAAGCCTTGAGGAGCTGAAAAGCCTCTCGCTCGACGCGCTTTTCGACACGGTGGAGGAGATCAGAAAGCGCCGGAAGGACAATACCTACAACACGATGCCGGTGATAGACGGTCTGTTGATCCCCGCGCCGATCGACGAGATGATCAAAACGCCGCTCGGGCTCGACTACCTGATCGGCTACACGAACAACGACCTGTACGCCCCGATGATGGCCTTCATCGGCAACCGCTTTGCAAAGGCAAACGGCGCTTATGTGTATTTCTTCGACCTCGACGCGCCGGGAGACGGCAGCGCCGCCTTCCACTCCTGCGATCTGCGCTATGTGTTCGAAACGCTCTCGGGCAGCTGGCGGCCCTACGGGGCGCGGGACCGCGAGGCCGCGGCGCAGCTGGCGCAGTACCTGGCAAACTTAGCCCGCACGGGCGACCCGAACGGGAAGGGCCTGCCGGAATGGAAGCGCGCCTCAAGGGGCCGCGCGCGCGTGCTGCGCATCGCGCCGGAGGGCACGGCGACGGGGCGCGCGGATTACGTGAAAATGACGCGCAATCTTCTGACAAAAGGAGAGCCGAAGGCATGAAATTCGACCATCGATTCCAGCTGCGCGAGCAGGCTCCCTCGCGGCGCGTCTACGCCGCGGACGGCGTGACGATGCGCCTGGACTTTTTCGATCATATCCTGCGCGTGGCCCTCATCCGCGACGGCGCGGCGCTGTTTCCCACATGGAGCGTCTGCCCCGGCGGAGGCGAGGTCCCGCTCGAGGGCAGAGACCGGCTTTCGACCGAAGGCTTTTCGCCGTGCTCGCCCGCCGCGGAGGAGGACGAGCGCACGCTGCGCTTTTCTCTCGACGGCGTCGATTTCACGGTCGAGAAGAAAAACTTCCGCATCACGGCGCGTAACGACAGGGGCATCCTGTACGCAGACCGGAGCGGTCTCGGATACAACTTCGACGGCGAGCTGGGCGAGGGCTTTGTCCACTGCACGCGCCGCGAGGAGGGCGAGCGCATCTTCGGTCTCGGGGACAAGGGCGGCGCGGTGAACAAATCCGGGCGCAGCTTCACGCTGGCGGCGACGGACGCGATGGGCTTTTCCGCAAAGGACAGCGACCCGCTCTACAAGCAGCTTCCCTTTTATATCTGCGAGAACGGCGCGGGGAGCTACGGGGTCTTTTACGACACGTATTCCAACGGCCGCGCGGACTTCGGGCGGGAGCTCGACAATTATTTCGAGCCCTTTTCCTCGATCCGCTTTGAGGAGGAGAGCATGGTGTTCTATCTCATCCTCGGCACGACGGCGCAGATCGTCAGGCGCTTCACCGCTCTCTGCGGCGGCGCGGCGGCGGTGCCCGACTGGGCCTGGCGCTATTGCGGCAGCACGATGGAATACACCGACGCGCCCGACGCGGATCGGCGCCTGCGCGCTTTCGCGGAGCGCTGTGAGAAGGAGGGCGTCCGCGCGGGAGGCTTCTATCTCTCCAGCGGTTACACGCAGATCGGCGAGCAGCGCTGCGTCTTTCATTGGAACACCGACAAGATCCCCTCGCCGGAGGGCCTGGCCGACTTCTTCCGGGAGCGCGGCATGGAGCTTGTCGCCAACGTCAAGCCCGCGTTCCTGACCACGCATCCGCTCTATGACGAGCTGGCCGAAAAGGGATACTTCCTCCGCTATGCCGACGGCAGGGCGGCGTGCTTCCCCTTCTGGGGCGGCATGGCGAGCTATCTCGATTTCACGAACCGCGGCGCGTACGAGTTCTGGAAAGACTGCGTGCGGGAGCAGTTGGTCGAAAAAGGTTACCGGCATATCTGGAACGACAACAACGAATACGACGTGCTCGACGCCGACGTGCTCGCGGACGGCTTCGGACACGAGACGAGGGCAAGGCTGATCCGCCCGCTTTTCTCCTATCTCATGGCGCGCGCCAGCCGCGAGGCCTGCCTGGAGACGATGGGGGAGGACTTCGTCCCCTTCAACGTCTCGCGCTGCGCGATCGCACCGACGCAGCGCGTCGCGACGACCTGGACGGGCGACAACCGCACGGATTTCGAAGATCTGCGCTATAACCATCGTCAGGCGATGACGATGGCGCTGAGCGGCTTTTCCTTCTTCGGCGCGGACGTCGGCGGCTTCGCCGGGCCGCAGCCGGACCGCGAGCTCTTTCTGCGCTGGCTGCAGTACGGTGTGTTCACGCCGCGCTTCGTCCTGCACTCCTGGAAGCCGGGGGAGCAGAGCACGATGCCCTGGCTCTATCCCGAGCTGATGGATGAAGTGCGCCGCCTTTTCGACCTGCGTGAAAAGCTCCTGCCCTATCTCAAGAGCGAATACGAGCGCAAGAGACGGCTGTACGAGCCGCTGATCCGGCCCGTGTTCCTTGACGAGCCGGGCTACGACTGCGAGAGCGACTGCTTCTTCTGCGGCGACGAGATCCTTGTCTGCCCGGTCTTCGACCGCGGCGCGGAGGCCGTCACGGTCACGCTGCCTCGGTGCGAAAAGCTCTGGCGGCTGCGCGGCGGGAGAGAGGCTTTCTCCGGCGGCACGGCCGTGACCGTGCCCTGCCTGCCGACGGACGAGCCGGTGTGGTTCGTCCGCGCGCGCGGGAAGGACGCGTGAGAGAAAAGCAACAGCAAGTTGCGTGCATAACGGAGCGTTTTGCGCTAAAATCGGCATCGAGGAGGCGAGAGAAATGAACACAAAAGAAATACTGTACGGACTGCGGACAAAGCACGGGCTGTCCCAGGATGAACTGGCGGAAAAGGTTTTCGTGACGCGGCAGGCCGTGTCGCGTTGGGAGACGGGAGAAACGACCCCGAACACAGAGACGCTCAAGCTGCTCTCCGGGCTGTACGACGTTTCGATCAACACCCTGCTGGGCTCTCCGCGCCGGCTCGTCTGCCAGTGCTGCGGGATGCCGCTGGAGGACAGCATCCTCGGTCGGAACGGGGACGGCTCGCTCAACGAGGACTACTGCCAATGGTGCTATGCCGACGGGACCTACATGTACAGCGACATGGACGATCTCATCGACGTGTGCGTCGGAAGCATGGCGGGCGAGGGCTTCTCCGAAGAACAGGCCAGGGCTTATCTCAAACAGAAGCTGCCCGAGCTGGATTACTGGAAAAGGCACGAGGAGCTCAAGGGCGACGGAGCCTTCGAGGCGCTCAAGAAAGAATTGATCGAGGAGATCAACGGCCTCCGGATCGAGGGGATGCCGCGCCTTGAAAAGCTCAACGCGCTTGTCGGCGGCTACGTGAATCTTGCCTATCCGCTCCCCGGGGGAGCAAGCGTGAAATTCCTCGACGACGGGACGACCTATCTGGGAAATCAGCTGCAGTCGGAAAGTGACGCAGAGCGGTGCTTCGGCGTCCTGGCCAACGCGGATTTCATCCTGATCTGCACCTACGGGCAGGGCGGCGCCGATCCGGAGCTTCTGCTGTACAAGAAAAGATGACGCCCTCGCGCAAAAAAAGGACTGTCTTTCGAAAAAGACAGTCCCTTTTTTGCGCATAAAGCTTAAATATCGATCGTCTTGTTTTCGTAGTGCTCTTTCAGCTTCTGCTCCTTCTGCAGCTGCAGCTCCTCGACCTTCCTGCGGGAGAGGGGATAGTATACGAAGAGCATCAGCGCCATGAGACCGAAGAGCACGGCGGGGATCAGCGTGGCGAGATCGTACATCTTGCGCAGATTTTCCATCGTCTGCACCGCGCCCTTTTCCACCTTGTAGTGCATGCCCATCAGCGCGCCGTTGACGCAGACGGCCGAGAGCACCTGGCCGAGCTTGCGGAAGAAGTTGAACACCGAGTAGGCCGTGCCGTCGTCGCGGCTGCCGCTTTTGACCTCAATGTCGTCGATCGCGTCCGTCACCATTGCCCAGAGCTGCATGACCAGCGTGGTCAGTCCGCAGCCGCTGACGAAGCAGAGCGCAAGGAAGACCCACATCAGCACGTCGGGATCCATGCCGCGCAGGAAGAACAGAACGAGGTTGGCCGCGGCCGCCGCCGCGACGCCCACGGCGCAGATCTCCTTTTTGCCGATCTTCCGGGCCATGTTCGGCAGGATGAACATCATCACGAGCATCGGCGAGTAGGTGCAGGCCTGCGAGGCCAGGTTCATCCAGTTGGCGTGGAAGTAGTCGTCGAAGAGGTAGGTATAAAAACTCTGCGTGAACATCTGGCCGGAGAGCAGCAGCATGGAGATCAGGCTCACGGATACAAAGGCGCGGTTTTGGAACAGCAGGCGCATCACGCGCAGGGCCGCGCCCTTTTCGGCGTTCTGCGGCCTGGTCTTGACGCGCTCGCGGTTGAGCGTGAAGGCGACGAGCAGCATGATGAACGAGCAGACCGCCATGATCGCCACGCCGCGGATAACGGGCGCGTACTGCATGTCGGTGATGGCCTTGCCGTTCTCGCCGAGCACGACGTTGCCGCTGGCGTCCAGACGCTTTGCGTAAGCGAAGGAGGCGATCAGCAGCACGGGGATCGAGCCGAGCGCCGCGCCGATCGAACGCCAGACGGAGAGACGGCTGCGCTCGTGCGCGTCGGTCGTAACGACCGAGGCCAACGAGCCGAAGGGGATCTGCAGCACGGTGTAGGCCATGCCGAAGAAAATATAGGTCACGGTGGCATAGACGCAGGTGGCCGTCATATGGCCTTCCTCGCCGAAGCCGGGAAAACGGAGGAACATCAGCACCGCCGAAAGAGAGAGCGGCAGCGCCGCGTACAGGATCCAGGGGCGGTAGCGCCCGTAGCGCGAAGGCCTCACGGTGTCGCAGATGCGGCCCATGATCGGGTCGTTGATGCCGTCCCAGATGCGCGCCGCGATGAACATCAGCATGATGAACAGCGGGCTGAGGTGGAAGATATCGGTGTAGAATTTCTGCAGCAGCGTCGTGACAAGGCTGAAGACCAGGCAGCCGGCCGCGTCGATCATCGCGTAGCCGACGTAGTCCTTCGTTTTCAAGCCGCTGGTGCGCGCGATATAACTCTCGTTCATGTCTCGTTCTTCCTTTACCAGTCGTATTCCTCGTAAATGCGCCGCAGGCGCTCGATCTCCGCCTCCGGCAGCGGGGGCTGGAGAGGATTGTTGCCCGTGCGGTAGCAGGCTTCAAAATAGGGGATGGGCGTCACGTCCCTGATCTCGGGCCGGATGTCCACGCGCGCGAAAAGCCCGTTGTCCAGCTCGAAGATCGCGTGATCGCGGTACCAGCCGACGTAGGAGACGATCTTCGGCTTGCGGTAAGGCTTTTGGCTGAGTGCGTACAGCTCCGGCGTGTCGGCGACAAAGACGGCGTCCGGGAAAGCTTTCTCCGCCTCGGCGAAGGCGATCTTGACGGCCTCGTCCTGCGGGAAGCGGTAGGCCATCGCGGAGAGGAAGGGCAGGGCGATGCTCCGGCAGCCGGCCTCGGCGGCGGCCGTGAACAGGCTCTCATACGTGCGGTGCAGCGTCAGCAGCTCGTTGGCCTTGCCCGTGAGCCAGATCGGCGCGGCCGCGGCGAAAACATGCGCGAAGCCAAGACCGCTGCGATCGATCTCGACGGCGCTTCCGACGGGGAGGAAACGCTTTTCCCGGACCGCGGCGCGCAGCGCCTCGCCGCCGGCGGCGGCAAGCGTCTGACAGACGGGGAAGGGACTGATCTCCAGCGAGATCTCCACGCTCAGCGCGACGGCATCGGTCCGCAGGGACAGGATATCCTCTTGTGTGATGCGGTATGCCATGCTCCGCCTCCGTTTCTCATCGTTCGCCCTATTTTACCGCAGCGGGCGCACGCTTGGCAAGAGAGGAAAAATGTGCTACACTCTCTCCGGGGAGTGAGGCCTGTGAAAGAATACCCGATTTTGAAAAGCAAACTGTTTCTGTATATCACCGAGTTTTTCGCCGGCGTGTCCGTCATGGCGGTCGAGCTCGGCGCGAGCCGCCTGCTCGCGCCGTATTTCAGTTCCTCGCAGATCGTGTGGACGATCATTATCGGCACGATCATGATCGCGATGGCGCTGGGCAATCTCTACGGCGGGCGCGCGGCGGACAAAAACCCCGATCCCGCGCCGCTCTACCGCCGCATCCTGATCGCGGCGGTCTGGATCGCGGCCATCCCCGTGCTGGGGCGATATGTGATCCTGGGCGTGTCCGCACTGCTGATCTTCACGATCAGCACGAACTTTCTTTCGGTCGCGGCCTTCGTTTCCTGCATGCTGCTGTTCGTCTTTCCGCTGTTCCTGCTCGGCACGGTCACGCCTTCGCTGGTGAAGGCGGCGACCGAAAGCCTGGACGAAGGCGGCCGCACGGTGGGCCGTCTCGGCGCCTGCAACACGGTCGGCAGCATCCTCGGCACCTT
>ONQJ01000086.1 GCA_900319935.1 uncultured Eubacteriales bacterium
TCTGATGGAGCAGCTCAACAACGGGCTTCTTGATTTTGCGCTGATCTTCAGTGAGGTGGATCGTTCACAGTATCACAGCCTGACGCTGCCCCAGGAGGATCGTTTTGGCGTGCTGATGCGCCGGGACAGCGAACTGGCGGAACGGAATGTTATCACGCTGGCAGATCTGGAAGACAAGCCGCTGATTATTTCCCGTGCATCTGGAGAGATGATCCATGGTCTTATGGGAAGGCAGCCGCACATTGCGGCAACCTACAACCTGATCTATAACGCTTCTCTGCTGGTGGAGGATGGCTTGGGTTATGCTTTGGGTTTTGATAAACTCATTAACGTGGATGGAGACAGCTCTCTCTGTTTTCGTCCGCTTTCCCCGGCTGTTGCAGTCACAGGCACGCTGATATGGAAACGCTATCAGGTCCTTTCACCTGCGGTAAGGCTTTTTGCAGAAACGCTTCGTAGCAATATATATTCTCCTGAATAATTATTTATTGGTTTAGCAAAGCTGTAATACCACCACAACGCCCAATTGGATGTATTCCGCGAAAAAAGAGGACGCAAGGTGGTTTTCATAATCTGCACCCACCTTGCACCCACCTCCGCTTGGAGGTAAGAAGCGCCGATTTGTATGATTTCCGGTGTCCTGACGCACGTCGTCGCGGACTTCGTATCGTTCGCGACGGCGTTTTCTTTTTCAAAGCAAACGCCGTCTCTCACTCGCTCCGTCGATCCTCCTCTCAAAATCAAAACCGCACGGGCGCCTTGCGCCTCGTTGACAACTTCGGCGCTCCGCTGTGCCGGGTTTTGATTTTGTATAGAGCGAGCTGCATCTTTAGTGGAAAGCTTATACATCAAAGAAACCTCTTTTGCCTGCAGGGCAAGAGAGGTTTCTTGCCGTTTCCAAAACATTATGCTATATTCAGCATGACCGATCTTGATCTTTGGAGGGGGACCGGATGACAGCGCTGACAAAAACACAGGCACGTATGTTTATCCTGGCTAAACAGGGATTGCTTGGCAATTATCGTTTTTCCGGCAAAGACGGCGCTTTTGCCTATGTGCGGCAAGCTGGATGTATTCAGTACGACCCGGTGGACGTTTGCGGAAAGAATGCGGAACTCACACTCCAATCGAGGGTAAAAGGATTTCGAAAGTCCATGCTGGCTGAGCTTTTGTACAAGGACCGGCTGCTGGTGGACTATGCAGACAAGGAACTTTCCATCTGGCCTGCGGAGGACTGGCCGTATTTTTTCCCTTATCGGGAACGCAGCCGGAAACTCGGCGCCGGTTTTCCCGGTCTTGCGGAGTTGGAACAGGAAGCATTGGCTTATATTCGAGCAAACGGCCCGGTTTCCAGCGATACGCTCCCGATCGGCGGTGAGATCTTCTGGCATTCCTCGATGCATTGGAGCGGGCATTGGCACAAGGATTCCAAGGCTGCCCGGTCAGTCCTGGAACAGCTGTATACCGACGGAACACTCGTGATCCACCACAAAAACGGCTCCCGGAAGTTCTATGATCTGGCCGAACGCCATTTGGAGGCGTCGCTGCTGAGAGCGGATTTTCCCTGCGCGGATAACGAGGATCTGCTGTGCTGGCGCGTTCTGCGGCGGATCGGTGCGGTCGGACTGCTCTGGGACAAAAATTCGCCCGCCTTTTTGGGTATCGAATTAAATGCAGACCGGCGCAAGTCGGTATTATCCACGCTGGAAGAGCGCGGCGCGATACTGCCCGCACGGGTCGAGGGGATCAAAGCGGCGTTTTATTATCGCGCAGAGGACGAGCCGCTGATGCGAGCGGTCCTTGCGGGAACGACAGACAACAAAGCGCGTATGGAGTTCCTGGCGCCTCTTGACCCGCTGCTTTGGGATAAAACGATGCTTGCCGCGCTCTGGGATTTCCGCTATTCATGGGAGATCTACACGCCTGCCGACAAGCGGAAATACGGCTATTACACGCTGCCCGTCCTTTGGGGCAGCGACTTCATCGGGCGGATCGAGGCGGCGGCCGATCAGAAAGAGGACACGCTCCGCGTTAAAAACATATGGCTTGAGCCCGGCGTCCGGCAGACCGGAAAGCTGCAGCTCGCATTTGACCGGACGCTCCGCCGCTTTGCGCGTTTTAACGATTGCTCGAAAGTGGATTTTTGCGGGGGAAAAGCCGGCGTCAGCGCGGATGCTGCACGATAGCAGAGCGTTTCCCCGTCATGCGCGGGAAAAGGAAAGAGCTTATCTGCACGCTTTTCCATGGTTTTATTCATTTTGGGCGGACTTCCCTCGGCTTCGCACCTTTTGCACGGTCTTTCACAACTGAAACTCATCAGAGGGGGAAAAGAATTTGCCCGGTTGACGTTTGGTTCTCCGACAAGACCATAATATCATTTGGTACATGGTTGCGCTTTACTATCCTTACTGGTATATTGATAACTATAAACGTCATATTTACCACTAAAAATGCTTGATGTGGTTCCCCGGTAGTTTTTTGAACTGGATTTATAGAAACGACTACAACTCGCTTTTTGTTACAAGAGATGGGGTGAACGATGTGACATATTCAATCATTGGGATTCTGGCAAGCATTCTCCTGGTGATTATCAACCAAGATATTCTTTTTAACCATGCCGGAACCACTCTCACCAAAACCCAGCGGAATTACCGTCTGTTTCTAGTGGGAGTGTTGGTCTATCTCATAACGGATTTGCTTTGGGGACTTCTATACTCAAAGCACTTCATTGCGCTTTTATTTGCCGATACATCGATTCATTTCGCCGCTATGGTCGGCGCGGTGATGCTTTGGACGCAGTATGTTGTATCCTATCTTGACACCGGCAGCACATTTGAGCGAATACTGAACATCGCCGGACGCGCATTCTTTGTTCTGGAACTCATTTTTATTGTAGCAAATTTCTTCAAACCTGTAATGTTTTGGTTTGATGAGAACGGTGTTTATCAGGCAGGCATTGCCCGATATGTGACGCTCGGGATCCAAATTCTCATGTTTCTGGTAACAGCAGTTTATACACTCTTTGTCGCCTCTAAATCAAAAGGTAGGGTCAGACATCGCCACCTGACTATAGGTCTCTTTGGCATCGCCATGATGACGCTCATTTTGGTCCAGGTCTTCTACCCGTTACTGCCCCTGTATGCGATGGGATGTATGTTGGGTCTCAGTCTGTTGCATAGCTTTGTGGTTGAGGATGAGAAAGAAGAATATCGCCGCGAACTGGAGGAAGCGGCAAAAAGAGATCAGAAGCAGAAAATGGAGTTGTCGGAAAGCCGGGAATCCCTGAAGGACGCTTTGGCTGTTGCAGAGAGCGCCAACAAGGCAAAAACTTCTTTTCTCTCCAATATGAGCCACGAGATCCGCACGCCCATGAATGCAATCATCGGGTTGAATAACATCGCCATGAATGATCCGACAGCCAGCGATCAAGTAAAGGAGATTCTGAGCAAAATCGGAGCCTCTGCCCAGCATCTTCTGGGGATAATAAATGATATTCTGGATATGAGCCGCATCGAATCTGGGAGAATGACCATAAAGAAAGAAGAGTTCTCCTTTGCCAAAGCGCTCGAGCAGGTCAATACAATGATCAGTGATCAATGCCTTGCCAAAGGTATTGTTTATGACTGTCAAACGATAGGTCAGGTGGATGATTATTATTTTGGCGATGTCATGAAGCTCAAACAGGTTATGATCAACATTCTCGGTAATGCTGTCAAGTTCACTCCGAAAGGCGGAGCGGTACGTTTTCTCATTGAAGAAGGAAACCGTTTTGACCGGAACGCCGTGCTGAAATTTATCATCAGCGATACTGGCATAGGGATGAGCGAAGAATTCCTTCCTCACATCTTTGACCCTTTCAGTCAGGAAGATGCCTCCTCTACCAGCAAATACGGGTCAACAGGTTTGGGTATGCCTATCACGAAAAGCATCGTAGAACTCATGAATGGCCACATCGATGTTGTCAGCAAAAAAGGAGAAGGCACCACATTTACAGTAACCGTCACGCTGGGTGAATCCGACAGGAAGCAGCAGATTGATGAATCCGGTCTGGTTCCTCATGACATTAGTGTACTTGTGATCGACGATGATCCTATAGCTCTGGAACACGCGGAGATCGTCCTCAACCAAGTAGGCATTAGCTGCGAGACAGCAGAGTCCGGTTTTGAAGGCTTAGATAAAGTCCGTATACGTCATGGACGCAGAGAAGACTACAACCTTATCATTATCGACTGGAAAATGCCGGAAATAGATGGAATCGAAACCACACGGCAGATACGCAAAATTGTGGGAACCCAAACACCAGTTATTATTCTTACCTCATTTAACTGGGACGACGTCGCAGATGAAGCTCGTGAGGCAGGGGCCGACACTTTTGTTGCAAAGCCTCTTTTTGCCAGTACAGTAATGGATGAATTCGCGGAGGCATTCCGAAGCAAGAATGAAGTGCTCGTAGAAAAAACAGCGGATTTGAAAGGCCGAAGAGCGCTTCTTGCGGAAGATGTTGCTGTGAATGCCGAGATCATGATGATGGTGCTCAGCATGCGCGAGATGGAAGTGGACTTGGCTGAAAATGGTTTAGTTGCCGTGAATCTGTTTGAAAGCCACGAACCTGGATACTATGATGCCATTCTGATGGATATGCGTATGCCGGAAATGGATGGCCTGGAGGCAACGAGAACTATTAGACGCCTTCAGCGGGATGATGCAAAAACGGTCCCTATCATTGCCCTGACCGCAAATGCTTTTGATGAGGATGTTCAGCAAAGCATGCAGGCTGGTTTGAATGCTCACTTATCAAAGCCTGTGGAGCCCGAGGCATTATTTGAGACGCTGGAAAAACTGATTGGAGATGGCCAAGCTGGAGCTAACTGATTTGGAGAGCCAACTCCAATCTGTCGAAATTCGCATGATGCAAACTCCTAACCAACCATACAATATCGAATATCAGCTTGGCGGTATCATAAGATTTCCAGCGAGAATCTCGCCCGGGAAAGGTTTACATAATTCTTTTTCGACGAATCGAGTTTGCGCTTTTTCGCATTGACTTCTTACCGCTGTCTGACACGAAAGTACGCAGGATCACATACGAAATCCTGCGTACTTTTTCATGTTTTAATATAACCGCACTTTTGTCCCGACAGACAAAAGCGCGGTTTCTTTCAACATATACGTATTACTGTTTTTTCAGCTTCCCGTCGATTCATAGCGTCGCTCGCAGGCGGTCCAGACCCATACGGCGAGGGCGAAGAAGACGGCGGCGCAGCCGATGATCGCGCCGCAGAGCAGCCACGGGTCGTGCTTTCCGTAAAGCAGCGTGTCGACCGGCAGGGAAATGAACAGTCCGAACGGAAGCACGAAGATCAGGAACAGCCGGATGAAAGCCGGATAAATGGCCAGCGGGTATTTTGCATAGGTGGAGAAGTTGTAGATGATCTGAAGCAGCGGCCCGCTGCGCTTGAAGATGAAGGCCAGCGCCGCGATCGCCACCTTGAGCGAGGTGATGATCACCGCGCCGAAGAGAGCGCCGACGAACAGCACGGCGACGGACCCGAAGGTGACGGTAACGGTGAGATGCGAAGCGCAGACGACGATCAGCGCCGCGCCGAGGATCAGTTCGCCGAAGCCCTCCGGCTGGAAGGTCTCGGCAAAGACCTGAAACAGCACCGGCACAGGGCGCAGGAAGTGCATGTCCATATCCCCGTCCTTGACCCGGCGATAGGCTACAAGCCACAATTCGTCGCTGAACAGATGGTCGAGCGCGATCGGCAGCATCGAAAAGCCATAGAAGAATCCGACCTCATAGAGCGAATAGCCCGCCAGCGCCGGGATCGCCTGCAGGATAAAATAGATCGCGGTCAGCGAGCAGAAGTTGGAGAAGAAGAACGAGAACAGCGCAACGATCGTGTCCTTCTTGTATTCCAGGCGGGAGATCATGCTGCGCTTGATGCAGGTGAAATACAGCAGTTCCAGCACGACGATCCACGCCGCCGACAGCGCGACGCAGCGCAGCGACGCGGCAAGGTCGTATTTCATCATCAGGATCAGAACGGGGTTCTGGCTCATGCCGGCAAAGGGCATCCAGCTCAGCACGTCCCGCAGCCCCGCCGGGAAGAACGCCAGCGGCAGCAGGGTGCCGGAGAGGAAGGAGATCAGGGTCTCCTTGAGCGAATTCAAGCCCCATGCGGAGGTGGTGTAAAAGCACAGCACGCCGAAAATATAGCAGATCGCGTCGTTGAGCAGCGACGCACACAGTCCGGAGAGCAGAAACAGCCCCAAATGGGCAAAGAAAGCCGGAAAGCTCAAGCCCGGCAGAAAGCCGAGGCCGCGGAGGGTCAGAAGCGCCGCGGTGTAAAACGGCAGGCCGAACATCACCGCCATCGTAAGCAGGCTGCCGAGGCTTGTGGCGGCAAATTTCCCGCGGTAGCTGATGGGCTTGATGAGGTAATTGCCGATCGTGCCCTTCCGGATGTCGTTGTTGATATACCACATCGTGTCGTTGTTGAAGGTCACGAAATTGAAAACCGTCGTCAGCACGACGTAGGCGATCATCTCGCGAAAGCTGAAGCCGTGGATCTCGGCGTCGATGCCGCCCGCGCTCGAGCGGTAGACCGCCAGCCACAGAAAGACCAGGCAGGCCACCTGACATACCGTGACGACCGCCCAGATCATGATGTTGAAGCGGAAGGTCATCGTGTCGATCGCGCCGGCACGGAGGAAGGGCTTATATTTTTTCAGCATGCTCCGCCTCCTGCTGCTCCAGGATCGTCTTGACCACGTCGCCGATGGAGATCTCGGCGATCTTCATATCCATGGCCCGCAGATCGCGGAACGCGTACTGGATCACCTGCTCGAGCGCGATCTTGTCCGCGTCGAAGCGCAGCACCATACGGCCGTCCTCCTCGGAGACGGCGAGATCGGGCGAGAGCACGGGCACCGTCTCGCCCTGCATATCCGCCGGGACCGTCAGCGTCAGAGTCTTGAGATTGCCGAAGCGGTTTTTCAGGCTCTTCAGCGCTCCGTCGTAGAGGATGCTCCCCTTTTCGAGAAGAATGATGCGCGAGCAGAGATGCTCGATGTCGGTCATGTCGTGCGTGGTCAGAACGACCGTCGTGCCGTAGGTTTTGTTCAGCTCGCGGATCGCAAGGCGGATCTTCTCCTTTACCAGCACGTCCAGCCCGATGGTCGGCTCGTCCAGAAACAGAATGCGCGGGTTGTGGAGCATCGACGCCGCGAGGTCCGAGCGCATGCGTTCGCCCAGCGAGAGCGTGCGTACCGGCTGCGAGAGAAAGCGCGTAATGTCCAGCACCTCGCCGAGGAAGCCCATGCGCTCTGTATAGTCGGCGTCGGAGATCCGGTAGATCTCCTTGAGCACCTTGAAGGACTCGATCAGCGGGATGTCCCACCAGAGCTGCGTCTTCTGACCGAAGACGACGCCGATGTTCTGGGCGACCTGCCGCCGCTTCCGATAGGGCTCGAGCCCGTCGATGAGGACGCTGCCGGACGTCGGCGTGAGGATGCCGCACATCATCTTGATCGTCGTGGATTTTCCCGCGCCGTTCGCGCCGATATATCCCACGATCTCCCCGTCGGGAACGGTAAAGCTGATCCCGTCCACCGCCCGGATCTCGTCGTATTTTCTCGAAAAGAGAGTCTTTGCCATCCCGGACAGGCCTTCCCCGCGGATGGGCTTTCGAAACACCTTTGTCAATTCATTTACTTCGATCATGGGAAAACGCCGCCTTTTCTGCGAGAACTGCAGTCTTACAGTTCTTTTTTAGCATAGAAAGCCATATTTGGCAACCCCGGAAAGTCTTCCGTTTCGGCTCTGTGCCGGGCGGGCGGAAGCGTGATGATCGGAAAAAACGCTTTCGCCCGAGGGCGAAGGAGCTTTTTTGTTGCCCGCAGCGCGCGCGTAAGGTATAATCGTCACGACAGATCAAATGATCGGAAAGCTGCGGGTGAGACGATGAAGATCGAATGGACGGACGGATTTGAGATCCGCGTGCGCGTCGACGGGGACGAGGTGCTCATTTCCGCAAACAGGGAGGGGCTGCTCTCCCTGGCGGAACAGTTTTCCGCGCTGGCGGAGGAAGCGCCGGGCTGCCATATCCACTACGACGGGCAGAATTCCCTCGAAGAGGGCTCGTCGGCGCTGATCGTCGAAAGGATCTGAGGGGAAAGCCGCTTCCCATCGCACCGTTTGCGTGCTATAATGAAAAAAACGCACCGAGGAGTCATCTGATGAAAATCGTTTTTCTGGCCGTCTTTATCCTCTCGACCGCCGTCCATCTGTACGCCTCCGCCCGACAGGACAAAAAGCTGCGGAACCTGACCAAGCCCTTTCTGCTGCTGAGCCTGCTCGGCTTTTACGTGCTGGCGGCGCGCACGCCGTCCGCGGCCGTTATCCTGGCCCTGCTTTTCAGCTGGATCGGCGACGTGCTGCTGATGCCAAAGGGCGTGAAGTGGTTCACCGCCGGCGGCATCGCCTTTATGATCAGCCACGCCTTCTTCATCGCGGGCTACTGCCGGGACATCGATTTCGGCCGCATCCCCGGAGCGCTGATCGTCTTCCTCGCGGTCTTCTTCCTCGCGGCGGTCGCGTATATCTTCTCCAAGCTCAGGCCGCACCTGCCGAAGGCGCTTTTTTACCCGATGTTCCTCTATCTGCTCATCAACGGCGCGATGAACTGCTTCGCGATCTTCCGCTGCGTCAGCACCCCCACGGCCGCGACGCTCACCACGGCGATCGGCGCGGCGCTGTTCTTCGTTTCGGACACCTCGCTGTTTTTCGTCCGCTTCAACAAGGAAAGCCGCCTGAAAACGCATTTTCTCGTGATGCTCACCTACTCGATCGGCGAGCTGATGATCGTTCTGGGCTTACTGTAAAACAGATATTTATCGGAGGGAGAACATGAAAAGCTATCTTTACAATTCGCTGGCCAACAACGGCATCAAACCCGCGGTGCCCGAGGGGACTGAGCTCGTCGACGCCGTCGGCCTGGATTACGCGGCGTACCTCCGCGGCCTTGCGCCGGAGGACGAGGTCGTCCTCGTCGGCGGCGACGGCACGCTGAACTACTTCATCAACGCCGTCCGCGGCACGGAGATCAAAAACAAGGTCTACCTGCTGGGCAGCGGGACCGGCAACGACTTCTTCAACGACATCGACAGACAGCCCGGCGAAGAGGTCCTGATCAACCCATATCTCGACAAGCTCCCCACCGTGTACGTCAACGGCATGGAAAAGCTCTTCATCAACAACATGGGCTTCGGCATCGACGGCTACTGCTGCGAGGTGGCGGATCAGATCAAGGAGAAAAACCCGCAGGAGAAGATCGACTATTCCGGCATTGCCATCAAGGGTCTGCTGTTCCATTTCAAGCCCTGTCACGCGGAGATCACGGTCGACGGCGTGAAGCATGAGTTCGACCACGTGTGGATCGCGCCGACGATGAAGGGCAAGTACTACGGCGGCGGCATGAAGATGGCCCCGGAGCAGGACCGCTTCTCCGGCAGGCTGAGCGTGGTGGTCTACCACTGCCGCTCCAAGCTCAAAGCGCTCATTGCCTTCCCGTCCATCTTCAAGGGCGAGCACGTGCAGAAGAAGGACCTCGTCTCCGTCTTTACGGGCAACGAGATCAAAGTGAAGTTCTCCCGCCCCTGCGCGGCGCAGATCGACGGCGAGACCGTGCTGAACGTGACGGAGTACACGGCCATCCAGCCCGAATAAGCGCGCCGGAAAAAGAAAACACAGAAAAAATAGGGGACTCACCTAGGGATATTTCAGAAAATATGTTTGAGTGACGTCTTCAAACGGTGCGACAAAAGGAAATCCGGCTATATCGAGTATTATCACTCGGCATAGCCGCTTTTCTTTGCCTGTCGAGAGTTTCTCTACTCGAACTGACCCGCCCAAATGTTGAAATACACTAGCTTATTGCATCTATTGAAAGTGTCCGCACAGCGAGGCATGTACACACGAAGTTCAGCATAGCTTACTGGCGAGACCCCAATATGGCTGTTAGTTTTAATGCGACAGGATATTCTGAAGGTTGGAAAACAATAGGCGGTGACACGATATGACAAGCCAAATAACACGGATTTCTTACGACGGCCCTTTTCTCGAGAAAAGCGCCTGATCGCCGAGCGAATGCGACGGCCTGATCACCTGCAGCATGCCGCGCTTCATCGCGGAGGACTATCGCGCCTATACCAATATCATCTACGCATGAGAGCTCCCTTTCTTCGTACGATCGGGCAAAAACAGGAACTTTTCATAAAGTTCCTGTTTTGCCTTTCAGATGTCGACTTTTTGTCGGCGGCTTGAAGCGCCTCCGTCCGCGATGACGGAGGCGCTTCCTTTTTTCAAACGGAGCAAACCACAAAATATAGTATTAATCTTTCTTAATTCCGCCTCTCGGAGAACAAAATATATTGCAATAGCAGGGCTTTGATGATAAAATACTACGATAGAAAAGTAGCACGTCCGCTGTTTGGCAGGGCGCGGCATTCAGGCTCCGCCGGAAGAAAAACAGACCGGCGGGGAACGTATTCGGAGGAAACGCTGTGAAAGGGAAGAAAGGGATCTGCCTGATCCTTTGTCTATTGTTGCTGACAGGGCTCGCGCCGCTGCGCGCCGCCGCCGTGTGCGGCGAGCAGGTGGACGGCGTGTGGGCCTCGATCGCCCTGACGGGAGGAGCCAACAAGGTCCTCTTTTCCGCCGACGGCGAGATCGAGAACCAGATCCTGTATCCGGGCGAGCAGACCGCTTCGCAGTATATCCTGCCCCCCGGCGCCGTCTACGACGCGGCAAGCAACACGCTGAACCTGACGGATTTCGACGAGCCGACGGCCAATCTCGTCCTCACGATGATGGGCGGAGATTTCAAGATCCGCCTCGCGGGCAGCAGCCGCCTCGCCTCGATCTGCTCCGACTCAAAGGGCCGCGGCGGCAGCATCACCTTCTGCGGCGACGGCGCGCTGGATATCGTCGGCTCCGACACCGCGATCCATGTCCGCGCCGGAGGCGCGCCCGATTTCGTCCGCATCGAGCCGCAGCCGCGGATCACCCTCTCCTCCTCCGGCAGCGCGATCCGCGTGTACGATACCGCGCTCGCGGACGGAGCGATCGTGTTCGACACCAGCGACCCGCAGCTGACGGCCTACGACGCCCGCCGCGAGATCGGCGTCGTGACGACGACCGAAGGCGAGGAGCTCGAGGCCCGGACGCTCCCGGGAAGCGGGAGCCTGTACGGGCAGAAAGACGACAAAGACTTTGAGACCGAGCAGATCGTCAGCAGCGTCTACCTGCTCGGAGAAAAGACCGCCGACGGTCTCTATCCCGTGATCGAGGAAGTCGAGCACGGCGTCACGGATACATCCGCGTATCTGCCCGCATACACGCCGCACGACTGGATCCTTGTTGAGACGAACAGCGGCGCGACGGCCTCGCAGGCCCGCTTCGCCCGCTTTACGATCAGCGCGGAGACGCCCGCCGAGGGCGGTTTGCTGAGCGTCTCGCAGACAGAGGCCGCCCGCGGCGGCAGCGTCGAAGTGCGCGCCGTGCCGCGGGAGGGCTACAAGCTCGTCTCGCTCACGGTCAACGGAGAGCCGGTCTCCGCCGCAAACGGCGTCTACGTCATCGGCGGCATCACCGCCGACCAGACGGTCGCGGCCGTTTTCGCCGCGGCCACGCCGGAGAGCATCCGTCTCACGCCTCCCGAAAACACGAGCTTCCTTGTCCCGGCAGACGGGGCGGAGCCCTTTGTCAGCGAGCCTTTTGCCGCTGCGGTCACGGACGGCGCGGGCGATCCCGTCGGAGCGGCCGTGCGCCTGTCTGTCTCGCCGGAGACGGAGGGAGTCTCCATCGACGCGGAGGGCCGCGTCACGGTCACGAACGCGGCGAAGACCGCCGCGGAGGCGGCGGGAGAAGAAGCGCTCGTCTGTATGGTGACCGCCGAGGTCGTGGGGACGGAGATCCCCGCCGCGCAGGAGAGCTTCCGGATCTCGCTCTCCGAGCGGAGAGCGGCGCTCGTCCGCCTGACGCGCGACGGCGAAGCGCTGGGCGAGAGCGATTCGCTGACGATCCCCGCCGCGGGCGAAACGACGCGGCAGCGGTACGGCGCGCTGGTCTATGACCAGTACGGCGCCCTGCGCGAGGAGACGGTCGACTGGAGCGCGGGCGACTGGCCCGTGTGACGGCGAAAGCCGCCTCCGACAACGCGGTCTCGGCCTCGGTCACAGTCAGCTTTGACGAGCCGGAAGCGCCTCCCGCCGCGCCCGACGAGCCGGAAGAGCCCGACGAACCGAAAACGCCCGACGAACCGGAAGCGCCTTCCGCCGCGCAGGAAGGAGCGCCCGCCGTTGTTTCTGTGCAGATGGAAGGCCCGACCGATGTGGTTGAGAAGCCTGAAGCGCCCGCCGCACAGGAAGAAGCGCCCGCCGCGCCGACCGCGCATGAAGAAGCGCCCGCCGCGCCCGCCGCACAGGAAGAAGCGCCTGCCGCGCCGACCGCACAAGAAGGCGACCCTGCCTCCGAGCCCACGCGCAACGCGCCGTCGATCAGCTGGCCGACGATCACGCTCGCGGCCGAAGCGGATCGGGTCTACGGCATCACCTGGGGCGCGCTCGTCGCGCTGGGGGAGGACGGCTCCGCCACGCTCGGCGGAAGCGCGCTCGAAGGCAGCTTTGAGATCAACAAAGACGCCTCCGCGCGGCCAAACGTCAGCGACAGCTTCAAGATCCTCTTCAGCTATCTCGACGGCGAGGAGATCAAGACCGTCGAGAGCGCGGAGCAGACCGTCGCGCTTGCAAGAAAAGCAATCGACGCCTCGATGGTCATACTCTCTCCCGACAGCATGCAGTACAGCTATGGCGAGGAGTGCCGGCCCGCCGTTTCAATCCGTGACGGCGCGCGCGCCCTGGTCCCGGGCACCGACTTCGCTGTGACGGGCTATGCCGGCAACACCGCGATCGGCACGGGCAGCGTCACGGTCGAGGGCGTCGGCAACTACAAGGACGCGGTGACGAAAAACTTTACGATCACTCCGATCCCCGCCAGCGCGCTGACGAGCAGCGTCACCGCCTGCAGGCCGGAGGACGAGGCGACGACGCCCGCGATCGTGTTCAAGCACGGTGAGGTCGTGCTCGTCGAGGGCAAGGATTACGATCTGAGCCTGCAGTATGACATCCCGGCCAAGACCGGCACGGCGACGGCCGCGTTCAAGGGCGTTTACAGCGGCACGCGCATCCTGTCCTTCGATCTGCCGAACTATCTCATCACGGCGGGAGCGGGCGGCAGCTGGAGCAAGAGCAGCTCGTCCGCGCTGCCCTTTACGGCCAACGGCGCGCTCGGCAAGTTCACCGCGCTGACCGTCGACGGCAAGACTGTCCCGAAGAGCTACTATTCCACCGAGTCCGGCAGCACGATCGTGAAGATCAAGCCCGATTATCTCAAGGGCCTCGCCGCCGGCAAGCACATCGTCGGCATCGCCTATAAGGACGGCAAGGCGCTGGCGATCTTCTCCGTCACCGATGTGGACCGCCGCGGCGTTCCTACCGGCGATACCAACAACGCGACGGCCTGGATCATCCTGCTGGCCGCCAGCCTGATCGCCTTCGGCGCGCTGACCTTCGCCTTCGTCCGCAGCGGGAAGAAGAAAAAGAAGAAGAAAAAGAGAACGAAATAAAAAACAGCCGCTGCGTGCTTTTGCACGCAGCGGCTGTTTTTTGTTATCTCTGGTCGGTCACGAAATGCTTGACGGCCTCTTCGGGACACCGCAGCTCGTCGTTGAAGAAAACGGGATACATCTTTCTGCCCTCTTCCGGCGCGACCCAGACGAGAAATTCCTCGCAGCCGTCCTCGGTGAAGCTGCCGCGCACGGGCTCGAAGTCCGGCGGCGTTTTCATGTAGAAATAATAGCCCAGCTCGTAGATGAGCTTGCCGAAATGCGCGGGCATATCGCCGATGAAATAATCCTCGGTCACGAAACCGAGACGGTCGATCTCCAGCGTGCGGCCCGTTTCCTCGCGCACCTCGCGCACGACGGCCTCCGCCGCCGTCTCGCCGAAACGGATGCGCCCGCCGACGGAGTAGAGGTAATCGACGGCCGGATGGCTGACCATCAGGAATTTGCCGTCCTTGAGAATGATCGCGCCGACGCGGATATTCACCACGCCGCCGTCATAGTCGATGCACAGATCCTTTCCCATTTTCGCCTCTCCTTACAGTTCGATCCAATAGCGCTCTAGCAGCTCGCCGTCCGTTTCATCCAAAACCGTGCTGTCGAACACGCCGCCGTTGGCAAGGATCGTACGGCGGCTGGCCTCGTTTTCGACAGAGCAGGAGATCATCACGCGCTCGAGCCCCAGCGCCCTCGCCTCGTCCAGCGCCATCGCGAGCATCCGCTTGGCGTAGCCCCTGCGCCGCTCGCTCGGGCGCACGGAATAGCCGATGTGTCCGGCGACCCGTCGCAGATAGTCGTTGAGATAATGCCGCAGCTGCAGCATGCCGAGCAGACGGTCGTCCGCCTCGCGCACAAGGATGAACTGTGTGGAGACGACCTTGCCCTCCGGCACGGTCTCGGGACGGCTGAAGCGTTCCACCTCGTCGAGCCACGCGCGTCCGCTCTCAAGGCGGCGCAGGCCGCCGGCGCCGTCCATGCTGCCGCCGAAGTCCAGAAACTCGCGCCGGTACGCTTCATACTGCGGGATGTATTTTGCCGTCGGGCGCAGAAGCAGAAGCTTTTCCTCCATTTCCGATCACTTCCTTTTTGGCAAGGATACAGCAAAAAGACGCAAATTGCAAGAAAAACGCCGATCCGGAAGGATCGGCGTTTTTTCTTTATCATGATTACATGATGGGGATCTTGATCTTGAGGTCGGTGAGGGGCCAGGACGAGCAGGCGTGGAACCAGCCCATCTCCTTGTCCATGCGGCGGCGGCCGTCGCCGATCGGGGAGACGAAGATCTCGCCCGAGAGCAGGTGGCTGCGGCAGAAGCCGCACTCGCCGTTGCGGCAGTGGGTGTCGATGGCGATGCCCGCGCGCTCGAGCGCGACGGCGACCGGCTCGGAGGCCTTCGCGTCGATCACGTCCTCATGGATGCCGCGCACGACCGTGATCTTAAAGGTCTTCTCCTCCGTGCCCTTGGGGTAGCCGGGCAGCGTCGAAACGTCGGCGGGATTGTTCACGACGTCGTGGCGGAAGCGGCGGACGGGCACCGACATCTCGTCGAGCGCCTTCTTGATGAAGCGGAACATCGGCAGCGGGCCGCAGAACATGTAGGTGCAGTCCGGCGTGGAGTATTTCTCGATGATCTCGCGGGTGATGAAGCCCTTCTCGCCGGGCCAGTCGGGCTCGTCGGAGAGGACGTGCACGACCTTGATGTCCGGGCAGGCGGCCTCGATCGCGGCCAGCTCGTCCTTGAGGACGATGTCGTTGGCCTTCACCGAGCCGTAGAGGATCGTGAGCTTGAGACCCTTGAGCTTGCCGTAGGCGATCTCCTTGGCCATCGAGTGGAAGGGCGTGATGCCCGAGCCGCCGGCCAGGGCCACGATCTCCTTCGAATCGCGCATCGGCTCGTAGTAGAAGAAGCCGAAGGGCAGCGCGCCCTCGAGCTCGTCGCCGACCTTGACGTTCTCAAAGAGATAGTCCGGCACGAGATAGGGCACGTTGCGGCGCACCGTGATCTCAAAGAAGGGATGCTCGCCGCGCGCCTCGTAAGGGGCGGAGGAAATGGTATAGGGACGGGACAGGACGCTTTCGCCGATCTTCAGGCGGAAGTTGACGTACTGGCCGCTCTGGAACACGGGGATGTGGCCGTCGCCGCTCTCAAAGCGGAAGACGCGGGAGCTCGGAGAGGCCTCGCGGATGTCGACGACCTTGAAGACCATGTGTTTGGGGTGCAGCTTGTCGGCAAGCTCGCGGATCGGGTCCTTCGGATCGGGGATCGGAGAGCCCTTGGCGAAATTCTCTTCCCTGAGCTTGGTGACGCGGGAGGCTCCGCCGACGTCCTTCAAAAAGCCTTTGACTTTGATGCTCATCTCTCACAGCCTCCCTTTCTTTTCCATGTCTTCCTTGACGCCCTTGGCGGCCGCGCGGCCGTTGGTGATCTGCGGGCCCATGCCGTCGCCGCTCATGCCGTGAGCGCCGGCGAACTCGAGACCCTCGATGAAGTGATCCTTCTCCTTCATCTGCAGACGGGCGACGGCATGGTCCTCCATCGAGTGGAGGTAGCCGTAGATGTTGCCCTTCCACGCGCCGACATAGTGCGCGACGGTCATCGGCGTGGTGACTTCAAACTCGATGATGCGGTCACGGAAGTCGACCTTGGTTATCTTCAGGCACTCCTCGATCATCTCGTTGGCAAGACGCCGCTTGAGATCGAAGTAATCCTCTTCCCGAACGTCCTCAAAGGGCTTGGAGGGGACGAGCGCCGTGATGGAGAGCTGCGTAATGCCCTCGGGCAGCGTGGGATTGGCATAGTTGAGACAGATCGTGGTGATATAGTTGTACGGCTCGGTGATGTTCGCGTAGTTTTCCCAGATCTTGTTGGTGTCCATCGTCGTGCCGGAGAAGGTGGAGTAATCGGTGATGCCGTTCTCCTCGGGCGTGCCCTCGATGAGCATGATGACGGAGACCGGGACGACGGAGAGCTTGCGGTTGTTGATCATGCGGATCGCGCCCTCGGGCACTTCGCTCAGCGGCTCGATCATCTGGTCAGCGGCTCGATCATCTGGCTGTACACGCGGTTGGGGTACGCGCCGGAGATGACGTAATCGCAGTGGATCTCGTCGCCGCGCGCGGTGCGCACGCCGTAGACCTTGCCGTCGCGGACCAGGATCTTTTCGACCTCCTGGTTGAACTCATACTGCGCGCCGTTCTCCTCGCACTTCGCCTGGAGCTTCATGCTCATCTCATGGCTGAAGCCGCGGCAGACGTAAGAGCCGGTGAAATAGTCGGCCATCAGGAAGGCGTAGATCGTAAAGGGCAGGTCGTCCATGCGGTTGCCCACGTAGATCCAGTAGGGCGTGAGCATCTCG
>ONQJ01000087.1 GCA_900319935.1 uncultured Eubacteriales bacterium
TGAAGAGCTCGACGGTGCGTTCGCAGTCGCCCTCGGTGTAGAACACGCGCTTGGCCGCGCCCGTCGTGCCGGAGGTCGCGTCCGAGAGGACGCGGCTGATCTCGCTCTGCGAGCGCAGCAGCAGCCCCGGCGCGTTCGCGGCGAGCTGCTCGTCCGTGGTGAAGGGCAGCGAGGGCAGGTCCGCCAGGGAAAAAAGCCGCTCCGGCAGATCGCGGTAATACCCGCCGCGCTCCTTTTCCCGCGTCAGAAGGCGGTTGAGCTTTTTGAGCTGGATCGCCTCGATCGTTTCCCGGTCGACGCGTTCCAGGCCCTCCTGCCCGGCGATCAGCGCGTCGATGCGCGGCATGTCTTCCGGGAAGATCACAGCAGCCCCTTCTCCGAGAGGATCTCCATGCACTTCTCGTAGGTGGCGGCGATGATCTGCGGGCAGACCTCCACGCGCCGCGCGGGATTGCCCCTGGTGATATCGCGGCACTCGATCCCGCCGTAGTCGGCGGTCATCTCGTCGGTGAACCACTGTGTGAACTCGCCGAGCGCGCTCTTGTGCTCGGGGTGGTCCATGCCCGTGTCCTCGCCCTTACCGGTGAAGCTCGAGATCACGCAGGCGCCGCCGGTCATGCAGCCGCAGCAGCCCTGCGAAAAGCCCACGCCGCCGTTGAGCCCGCCCATGGCCTTGACGAGGCCGGGATTCTCCTCGCCCACGGTGTCGAGCATCAGGATCGCCAGGATCTGGCCGCAGAAATAGCCGTAGCGGCTCAACTCCATGATACGGTCAAAGATGTCCATCTTGTTTCTCCTTTCCTGCGATCAAAAGCCAATAGCTGCTCTTTCCCTTCGGGACAGCGCAGCAGGGCGCGCCGTCGCGCCAGAGCGCCTCGAAAAAGTATTCCCGCCATAGGGGCGTCATGTCCTCGGCATGGAGGAGCGAAAAGCCCGCGCTTCGCAGCAGCGGCTCCGGCGCTTCAAAAAACAGGTCGGAGAGCAGCAGCCTGCCCCCGCTCTTGAGCAGCCTGTTCGCCTCGCGCAGCGCGGCGCGCTGATCGCCCGAGACGAAGAAGGCGCACTGGGAGATCACGGCGTCGAAGCCGCCGTCCGGAAAAGGCGCGCACAGAAAGTCGCCTTTTTCCACCTCCGCGGAGCGCGGCGCAAGGTCGATCCCCTCCGCCGCGAAGCCCAGAGAGCGCAGCAGCGCCAGCGTCTCGCCCGCGCCCGCGCCCATGTCCAGCACCGACGCGCCGGCGGGCAGCTCCGCCAGTTCCAGCAGGCGGCGGGTATGCTCGATCCCGCCGGGATGGGACTTCACTTATCCTCCAGCGCCCGCTCGACCGAGGCGACCTTGCCCAGCGCCAGCTCCTCCGGCACGTAGACGAAGCCGCAGACCGGGCAGACGGGCAGCTCGACGGGAAAGCCGTTGTCGAGGTACATGAACTTGGCCTTGCCCTTGACGAGGGGCACGCCGCACTTGACGCATTTGAGCTTTCCCTGCGGGTCTATGGTGTAGTAATTCTTCTCGGCGGCCATACTCAACCTTCTCTCTTTTCCACTCTCATGCGGTGGCTCCAGGCGCGGTGCACGAGGAAACCGCCGTCTTCGCGGCTGAATTTCACCCAGAAGGTGGCGTTGCCGACGCGGCGGCGCGCGACCAGCAGACCGTCCTCGTCCTCGATGGCCTCGCCGCTGGCGCGGAAATCTTCCAGCACGGCGATCACGTCCTCGACGAGGATCATGCGATCGTCCATCATGTCCCGCGCCTCGGGTGTGAAGGCGAGAGCGTAATCCAGCTTCTTTTCCATCGGATCCTCCATCCAGACCTCCTGCAGCAGCTCGTTTTTCAGCTCCAGGCGGTTTTTGCGCTTTTCGCTGATATCCGGCGGGCTACCCGCGTCCGTGCCGTAGCACAGCTCGAGGATGTGCCGCGACTCTCTCCCCTGCCGGGCAAAACGGTCGCGGCAGGCCATGCAGTAAGAGATATAGGGCGCGTCGCTGCGCTCGAGGCACTGTTCGGTCAGCTCCGCGGCGACCTCGCGGTTGGCGTAGGCGGTCAGGCCGCCGTAGCCGCAGCAGGGCGAGCGGTCGCCGGACCAGGGCGTGTCCACGAGCTCACAGCCGAGCTGCGCGGCAAGCGCGCGGATCGCCTTCTGGGTGTGCTCGTCGCCGCGCGCGCCGCAGGAATCGTGCAGGGCGGCGGGACGCTCGAGCGCGTGCGCGCCCTTCGGAAGGCCGAGCTCGAGCAGCAGATCCCAGATCCCGCGCACCTCGCAGGCGGAGAAGGCCTTGAGCTCCTTCGCACAGCTCGGGCAGCCGGCGATCACGACCGGATCTCCCAGGCGGGCGAAAGCGTTCTCCAGCTGCTCGTGCACCTGCTCCTCCATCTCGGTGCGGCCGGCCCAGTCGGCGATCGCGCCGCAGCAGCCGAGCACGAGCGCCACGCCGCCCTCGAGCCGCTCGCAGAGGTCGAGATAAGCGGCCTTCACGGTCGCGGGCGCGATCGCCGCGGCCTGGCAGCCGGGGAAAAAGACGTAGCGGCATTTCTCAAAGCCGGGCTGCGGGCGGGCCAGGAAGGCCTCGTTGTTGGAAAAGAGCATGTCCAGCAGCGCGAACTCGTGCGGGGCCAGCGGCATCTTGTCCGTGGAGACCATGTTGCGCCGCGCGGCGGCGCAGACCTGGGCCATGTCGAAGCCGTTGGGGCAGACCACGCTGCACTGGCCGCAGAGGGCGCAGGCGTTCATGGCCTTGTTGAGCGGATGGTCGCCCATGATGATCTGCGTGTTGTTGTAGATCTCGCGGGAGAGCAGTCCGGGGTGTTTTTTGTAATGCCTGAGGTAGGCGCAGGATTTGAGGCATTCCTCGCAGTGGCAGAGGATGCAGCGTCCCGCTTCCTCGACGGCCTGCTCCTTCGTGTAGCCCTCCTCATCGGAGGGGACGCGGCGAAGGGCCTTCGCCTCGGAGAGGTCGGTATAGAGCTTGCTCTCGCAGGCGCCCTCGGAGCCGCGCATGTTGCGCGGGTCGAGGTTCTGAGCCAGACGGTCGACCGTCAGGGCAGCTTTTTTCGCGCCGAAGGCCGTGTCCAGCACGCCCTCGCACACGCCGCAGACGAGCCTTTCTTCCTCGAGGAACATCAGCTCCGGGATGGGGGCCGCGTCGGGGAACAGCTCGCGCGTCAGGTCCATGGACGCGCAGAGCACGTCGAAGCTCTGCTTTTTATCTTCATAGAACGCCGCGTCGGGGCGGCAGTTGAATTCGAACCCGATGTCCTTGCCTTTGAGACGCTTGAGCTCCGGGGCGAAGTCCCGCTCGCTCAGGAAGGGCGCACAGGCGCGCAGATAGCTCTCCGGATCCGGCTGCTCGCAGAAAACGGTGACCGGATAGGCCTTCTTTTCCAGCTCGCCCGCGAGGAAGAGCGTAAAGAGGTCCGCGCCGAGGATCGCCACGGTCTTTCTCTTTTTCATGCGGAACACGCCGCCGAGCTTCGAGGCCTCGCCGAAGCGGGCGACCGCGGCTTCGACCGCGCGGACCGCGACGGCGTCGCCGGGCTCGCCGAGACGGCATTTGCCCTCGCAGGGCGCTTCGCAGCCGCTCGAGAGCACCAGCGGGAAGGGGGCGACCTTTTCATAGAGCTGCAGCGCCTTTTTGAAGTCGCCGGCGGAGGCGGCCTGCATGAAGGCGCGCACGTCGAGCTTCAGGGGGCAGGCGGCGCTGCAGAAGGGCGGCTGCTCGTAGACGCAGCGCGCCGTCATCTCGTCCATCTCCTCCTTGGAGATCTTGTTGACCTTATAGACATGGGTGGAGCCGCGCTCCCGGATCTGGCTCATGGAGATCACTCCTTCGGAAATCTCGGAATGAGGGACGGCTTCCCCTTGAGGGGAAGCTGTCGAGCGAAGCGAGACTGATGAGGTGGAAAAGAGAATAAGGAACACCTCATCCGGCCCTGCGGGCCACCTTCCCCTCAAAGGGGAAGGCGTTGGGAAATGGGGATGTGGGAAAACCCCACATCCCCATTATAGCATGGTATGTGTCTGTTGAAAAGATTACTTCTCCAGCGCCTTGAGGGCCGCGAGCACCTTGTCCGGGCGGGCCGGGATGCGGGTGATGCGGGCGCCGGTGGCGTTGTAGATGGCGTTGAGGACGGCCGGGTGCGGCGCATCCAGCGGGGCCTCGCCGCAGCCGGCGGCGCCGTAGGGGCCGTACGGACGGTAGGTCTCGTTGAAGTGCAGCTCGATGTCGTCGGGGATGTCGTTCGGGTACGGGATGCCGCACTTGAGCAGGCTGGTCTCCTTCTCGAGATCGTCGAAGTCCTCGCTGAGAGCCAGGCCGATGCCCTGAGCCAGGCCGCCGTAGAAGTTGCCCTCGACGAGCAGACGGTTCATGATCGTGCCGACGTCGGCCACGCAGGTGAACTTCTCGACCTTGACCTTGCCGGTCTGGGTGTCGACGCAGACCTCGGGGAGGAAGATCGTGTACATGTAGGTGGCGAAAGGCTCGCCCTGAGCGGTATCCTGGTCGACCGGGTGATCGGCGCAGTAGGTGGTGACCCAGTTGCCCTCGACCAGCAGCTTCTTGCCGTCGGCGACCATCTCGTCATAGGTGCGGAAGGTTCCGTCGTCCTTCTTCATCTCGGCGACCAGAGCCTCAGCGGCGAGACGGCAGGCGTTGCCGCTCATGACCTGGGAACGGGAGCCGCCCGCAGGGCCGGAGTTCGGGGTGTACTTGGTGTCGTTCATGACCAGACGGATCTGCTCGGGCTTGATGCCGGCCTGACGCAGGGTCTCGTGAGCGGAGACGAGCGCGCCCATGTCGGCGCCCTGGCCGTGATCCTCCCAGGAGACGTAGATCGTCACGGTGCCGTCCTTGTTCAGCTCGGCCTTCGCGGAGGAGGCGTCGACGCCGTCCAGGCCGCAGCCGTAAACGCCGAGGGACACGCCGATGCCGTACTTGTAGCGGCCGTCGGAGGCGGCGTTCTTCTCTTCGCAGCGCTTCTTGCCGGCGTAGTACAGCGGGCGGGCCTTCTCAAAGAGGGCCTCTTCGCAGTAGACCTCGGGCGGGTAGCCGGTCGGGATCGTGGTGTGCTCGGACTCCTTGTAGCAGTTCATCGCGCGCATCTCGAACGGGTCGATGCCCATCTTGGCGGCGAGGCAGTCGATCGCGATCTCGGAGCCCATGAAGGACTGAGGCGAGCCGTAGGCACGGAACGCAGAGCCCCAGGCATGGTTCGTGAAGACCGTCTGGCTCTTGTTGCGGATGGAGGCGATGCCGTAGCCGGCGCCGGTGAACTGGCTCAGACGCATGGTGAGCAGATCGCCGAACTCGGAGTACGGGCCGTGGTCGACGTAGTTGTCGCCCCACAGGGCCAGCAGCTTGCCGTTCTTGTCGGCCGCCAGCTTGATGTGCATGAAGGCCGGGGAACGCTTGCCGGTGTAGGTGATGTTCTGGAACTGGTTGAAGTTCAGGCTGACGGGCACGCCCAGGATCTTGACGGCCGCGCCGATGAGCGCCTCGTTCGTCGGGGAGAACTTGTAGCCGAAGGTGCCGCCCGCGTGGTTCTGGACCAGGCGGAGGTTCTCCATCGGAACGCCGATGCCGGCCGCGATCATGGGCATGTGCAGATGGATGCCGATGGACTTGGAGTGAACGGTGATCATGCCGTCCTCATCCACGTAGCCGTAGCCGTTGTCCGGCTCGAGGTGCAGGTGCGGCTGACGGGAGCAGTAGCTCTCGATCTCGACCTGCTGGGCGTCGGGGATGGAATCCCAGTCGAAGTCGGGTCCCTTGATGCAGTTCGTCTCATAGAAGACGTTCGGGGTGCCCGGGTGGATCTCGATGGCGTCGGGCGCCATGGCGTCGAGCGCGTTCATGTAGGCGGGCAGCTCTTCGATCTCGACCTTGACGGCGTCGGCGGCGGCGCGGGCGTGGGCCTCGGTGTCGGCGGCGACGATGGCGATGGCGTCACCGAACTGGAAGATCTTGTCGGAGCAGAGGACCGGACGCTCGAAGCCGTCGGTCTTGTTGTGCTTGGGCAGCATGACCAGGCCGTTGATCTGGTTGGTGCCGCCGGCGGCGAGGATGTCCTTGTAGGTGATGACCTTGACAACGCCGGGCATCTTCTCGGCCTCGGAGATGTCGATGGACTTGATGTTGGCGTGGGAGACCTTCGCCTGGGTCAGAGCGAGGCGCAGGCAGCCGGGCATCTTGAGCGCGTCGTCGGCGCCGAAGTCCCAGGTGCCGGTGACCTTCTGGGCGGCGGAGGGACGGATGTACTTGGTGCCCTTGATGGAGTCGCCGGTGGGCTTGAAGATCAGGTCTTCCTTGCTCATCTCGCCGCGCAGAACGGCAGCGGCGGCCATGGTGGCGTCGATGAGGGGCTTGTAGCCGGTGCAGCGGCAGAGGTTGCGCTGCTTGTTGAACCA
>ONQJ01000041.1 GCA_900319935.1 uncultured Eubacteriales bacterium
GGCGGCCACGTCCAGAACGTTCTGCGCGGCGACGTACGCGGCGCTCTCGCGCTCCGTCTCGGGATCACCCTCGAGCCGGCGGATCGTCCTGGCGAACCAACGCTTCTTCCCGTGCGGCAGGACGCCGAGGATCGGGAAGGAATAACGGGAAAGCACAACGCTCTGGTTCTGCAGCCTGCTGCTCACGATCGCGAAGAATACCGCCGCGAAGCAGCCGATCACCAGACCGAGCGCCAGGAAGGTCAGCGCATAGATCAGGGCGGGATACTGCGTCTTGAAGCGGATGTTCCGCAGATCGCTCTGCGCCGCTTTCAACGCATCCTTCGCTTCGGTGACGGCATCTTCCTTCAGCTGACTGCTCTCAAGCAGGGTCTGGCGCTTCGTCTCCGCGTCCGTCAGCGCGCGCTCGGCGCTGAGGAGCTTGTCCTCGTTCGAGATCTGACGGTCGTTCATGCTCCAGATCACGTCGTAGCCGGTAAAGCGGCTGATGACGTTGGCGGTGAAGGGATCCACCTTCCCGTCGAGCCGCTCGATGATCGTCTGATAGAGATAATCGACCACTTTTTCCGCTACGTTCGCGTCCTGATTGTAGGCCCGGATCTCCACGAACTGGTCGCGGTACGGATCCCCATGATCTCCTGGACCTTTTCCAGGATCCTGTCGTCCTGGGAGATGACCTGCGTGCAGGCCATGGCGATGGTGGCCCGGGGGTCGACGGCGAGCCAGGGCGATTTGGGATCGGCCTCGATCTGAGTATCCTCGGTCTCGATATAGAAGGTCAGCGTGGCGACGCCGCAGTTGAAGGGATCCAGCGACTGGTAAATGCTCTCGTCGATGTAGTTCTGCCGCTGCTCGACCATCATCAGCGCGTGCTCGTACTTCTTCTCGGCGTTGGGATATTCGACCTCGTTGTATCTCTCCAGCGCTCTCTCGGCCAGAGTCACCTGCTGTTCCGTGGTCTCGACGAGCTTTTGCGCTTTCTCGACGGCCGCCAGCTCGCCCGTCTCCGTCCTTTCATAGCTGTTCGCCTTGCGCAGACCGTAGCCCGCGCCAAGCATCGCCAGGATCAGGGCGAAGCAGAGAATGGGCTTGGCGGCCTTGAGGACGGCGGCAAACAGATCCGCGATCCGGATCTCGATCTCTCGGTTATTCATGAACGGAATCCCCCCGTTTTTCTCATTTGTATGGCTGATCAAAGAATGATACCGAATTATTATACCAAGAAACAGGCCTCTTTTCAAGCTGTTTTTCCGCCCGCGCGCCATTCCCCCGTTTCGCTCCCTCCGCCGCGGCAAAAAGCGCTCTCCGGCACGGGAAAAAGCACTCTTGCGGCGGCAGTACAGATAGTTTATAATAAATAAGGTTATGCTCAATCCACGACAAAAGGAGTATCGCTATGCTGAAAAGTATCTGCAGCGGCTGGGAGTTCACCGAAAAATGGACGGAGGATTTCCCCGCTTTCGGCGGCCACGCCCGGGAGGTCCGTCTGCCGCACAGCGTCCGTCCGCTGCCGCTCAATTACGCCTCGCCGGCCGACTATGAGATGGTCTGCGGCTATCGCCGGAAGCTGGACATCCCGGCGGAATACGCGGGCAAACGCATCTTCCTGCAGTTCGACGGCGCGGCGCATATCGCCTCCGTCTACGTCAACGGCGTTTTCGCCGTCTCCCACCGCTGCGGCTACACCGCCTTCCGCGTCGAGATCACCGGACTCGTCCGTCCGGGAGAGGACAACAGCGTCGCGGTGAAGCTCGACTGCACCGAAAACGGGGAGATCCCGCCCTTCGGCTTCGTCATCGACTATCTGACCTACGGCGGGCTCTACCGCGAGGCCTGGCTCGACGTGCGCGAGGAAAGCTATGTCAGGGACGTGTTCGTGATCGCGGGCATGGACCGCCGCGCCAAGGTGAAGTTCGAGATCGACGGCGCGTATGAGAAGGCCGCCGTGCGCATCCTTGACGGGGAGACCGTGCTCGCCGAGGCCGAGGGCCGGGACGAGGTCTCGCTCTCCGTGCCCGCCGCGCGGCTGTGGGACCCCGACTGCCCGCAGCTCTATGCCTGCGAGGTCGCGCTGCCGAACGGCGACAGCGAAAAGGTCTCCTTCGGCTTCCGCAGCGTCGAGTTCCGCGCCGACGAGCTGCTCTTAAACGGACGGCCCTATTTTATGCGCGGGCTCAACCGCCATCAGTGCTGGCCCTATATCGGCTACGCCGCGCCCGAAAGCCTGCAGCGCGAGGACGCGCGCATCCTCTCCGAGGAGCTGCAGCTCACCGCCGTGCGCACCTCCCACTATCCGCAGAGCCGCTTCTTCATCGACGAGTGCGACCGCCGCGGTCTGCTGGTCTTTACCGAGATCCCCGGCTGGCAGCATATCGGCGACGAGAAGTGGATCGACCAGGCCGTGGAGAACGTGCGCGAGATGGTGACGCAGTACCGCAACCATCCCTCGATCGTGCTCTGGGGCGTGAGGATCAACGAGAGCCAGGACAACGACGCCTTCTACGCGCGCACCAACGCCCTGGCGCACGAGCTCGATCCGAGCCGTCCGACCTCCGGCGTGCGCTATCTCGAAAAGAGCAGCCTGCTGGAGGACGTTTACGCCTACAACGATTTTTCGCACAAGGGCAACAACCCCGGCTGCAGGGAAAAGGACAAGGTCACGCCCGACATGTCGAAGGCCCTGCTGATCTCCGAGCACGACGGGCACATGTTTCCGACCAAGAGCTACGACACCTGGCAGCGCCGCCAGGAGCACGCTCTGCGCCATATGCGCGTGCTGAACGCCGCCATGGCCGACGGACGTCATGTGGGCTGCTTCGGCTGGTGCATGTTCGACTACGCCACGCACAAGGACTTCGGCTCCGGCAACCGCGTGTGCTATCACGGGGTGATGGACGCCTTCCGCAATCCCAAGCTCGCGGCCTCGGCCTACGCCGCGCAGGGAGAGAAGAAGTGGGTGCTCGACGTCGGCTCGTCGATGGACATCGGCGACTACCCGGGGGGCGAGACCGGCGAGATCTACGCCTTCACCAACGCCGAGTGCGTCGAGCTGTACAAGAACGACGCCTACGTCGCGACCTTTACGCCGAAGGGCTGGAAGGGTCTGAAGCACGGCCCGGTGCTCATCGACGACAAGATCGGCGACCTGCTGCGCTCGCAGGAGGGCTTCGAGCCGCTCAAGGCCAGGCTCATGCACGATCTGCTGCTCTCGGCCGAGAAAAACGGGCTGGCCAACCTGCCCGCGGCCGACAAGCTCAAAATGGGCGCGGTCATGCTGCGCTACGGCCTGACGATGGCCGACGGCGTCGCGCTCTACGGCAAGTACGTGGGCAACTGGGGCGGCGAGGCCACCCGCTGGCGCTTTGACGCGAAGGTCGGCGGCAAGGTCGTCGCCTCCGTGACGCGCGCGCCGGGCGCGAAGCTGCGCCTTGAGTGCAGGCCCAGCGCGACGGCGCTGCGCGAGGGCGACACCTACGACATGGCCGCCGTTCGCGTGCGCGTCGTGGACGAATACGGCAACCCCGCCCCCTACGCCCAGCTGCCGCTGCACTTCACCGTCTCCGGCGCGGCCGAGCTGTGCTCGCCCGCCGACACGGCGGCCGAGGGCGGCATGAGCGGCTGCTATCTGCGCACGACGGGCCGCACGGGCAAGGCCGTGCTGCACGTCTCCTCGCCGCAGACCGCGGCCGCGGAGATCGAATTCGACGTGGTAAAGGAGTAAGAGAGATGGCTCAATTGTGTTATACCGTCGAGCTGCAGAGCGGCGAGCGCTTTACCGGCGCCGTCGAAGCGCGGGGCGAAGTGCGCGTCGCGCTGCCGCTCAAAGGCACGCTCCGCTCGGTCGCGGCCTCGATGCCTGTCGAGCTGGCCGCGGAGGAAAAGATCTTCATCAACGGCTTCCAGACCTGGACCTACTGTCCGGAGTACACGCAGCGCGACCGGATCCGCTCGCTGCGCCATCTGCCGCGAAAGGGCGTGGAGCACTACGGGCTCGAGCGCTACGGAGACGGCTATTTCGTCGACTATCCCAACAAAAAGGGTCTCACCCACGGCGAGAGCTGGTGCTATTTCCGCCGCGGCGAGAGCTTCCGCCTCGTCGCCTCGCTCGACGAGGATCCCGGCTATACGCTCTTTAACTTCGACGCGAACAGGGGAGAGCTGTCGATCCGCCGCGACTGCGAGGGCCTCCGCGTCGACGGGGACTTCCACGCCTTCGACCTCTTCTTCGCCTCGGGGACCGAGACGGAGGTCTTCGACGCGTGGTTCGCCGCGATGGGCGTGAAATGCCGCACGCAGGAGAAGATGGCCGGATATTCGAGCTGGTACAACCGCTACGAGGACATTTCCGAGACCACGATCCGCACGGACCTTCTCGGCTGCGCGAAGGTGCTGCAAAAGGGCGACCTTTTCCAGATCGACGACGGCTGGGAGAGCAACGTGGGCGACTGGCTCGAGACCGATCCGGCCAAGTTCCCGCAGGGGCTCAAGCCGCTCGCCGACGAGATCCACGCGCGCGGCTTCAAGGCCGGGCTCTGGCTCGCGCCCTTCGTGGCCAACATGCGCTCGAAGGTCTTCAACGAGCACCCCGACTGGCTGTATCTGCACGAGGGAAAGCCCTGGTACTGCGGCAGCAACTGGGGCGGCTTTTACGCGCTGGACATCGACAAGCCGGAGGTGCAGGCCTACCTGCGCGAGAGCTTCCGCCGCGTGTTCGACGACTGGGGCTTCGATCTCGTCAAGCTCGATTTCCTCTACGGCGCGGCGCCCTTCGGCAATGAAAAGGAAACGCGCGCGGGCCGCATGAGGCGCGCGATGGAGTTCCTGCGCGAGCTTTGCGGCGACAAGCTGATCCTCGGCTGCGGCGTGCCGCTGATGCCGGCCTTCGGGCTGGTGGACTACTGCCGTGTCAGCTGCGACGTCGGCCTGGACTGGGACGGCAGCTGGCTGATGCGCCAGACGCACCGCGAGCGCGTCTCCACCCGCCAGGCCATCGCCAACACCGTCTTCCGCCGCCAGCTCAACGGCCGCGCCTGGCTCTCCGACCCGGACGTATTCTTCCTGCGCGAGGACAATCTCAAGCTCACGGAGGAGCAAAAGCTGAACCTCGCCACGGTCAACGCCCTCTTCGGCGGGATGCTGCTGTGCTCGGACGACATGGGCAAATACAACGACAAGGCGCTGGAGCTGTACCGCCGCACGCTCGAAACGCGCGGTGCGGAGAACATCCGCGTCGAGGCCGACACGCCGGGGCTCGTTTCCGTCAGCTACGAGCTCGGCGGCGTCCATAAGCTGCTGAAGCTAAAGGGAATATGCCTGAAATAACAGAGACGACAGGAAAAAAGAAAGAACGCGCCGTCCTCGCCGGGCTCGCCGCCGCGAGCATGGAGCTCTCCGAGCGCTCGAGCGAGGTCTCGATGGAGGAGCTCTCCGCGCTCGTGGAGACCGCCGGAGGCGAGACCGCGGCCATGCTGATCCAGCAGCGGCCCGCGCCCGATCCGCGCAGCTTCATCGGCGACGGCAAGGTGCGCGAGCTCAGGGAGATCATCGAGCGCAACGACTGCGACCTCGCGGTCTTCGACAACGAACTGAGCCCCTCGCAGATGCGCGTGCTCTCCGAGGAGCTCGGCGTCAAGGTGCTCGACCGCTCGGGGCTGATCCTCGACATCTTCGCCCAGCGCGCCCGCACGCGCGAGGGCCAGCTGCAGGTCGAGCTGGCGCAGTATAAATACCTGCTGCCGCGCCTGACCGGCATGTGGTCGCACCTCGTGCGGCAGACCGCATCGGGCGGCTCGAGCCCGATCGGCACGCGCGGCCCCGGCGAGACCCAGCTCGAGAGCGACCGGCGGCACATCCGCCGCAAGATCCAGAAGCTGGAGGAGGAGCTCGCGGACGTGCGCCGCGTGCGCGGCACGCAGCGGCGGCGCCGCGAGAAGAACGCGATGCCGACGGTCTGCCTCGTGGGCTACACCAACGCGGGCAAATCCACGCTCCTCAACTGCCTCACCGACGCGGACATCCCCGCCAACGACCGGCTCTTCGACACGCTCGACACCACGACGCGGCGCCTGAAGGTCGACGAGACGACCGAGATCCTGCTCTCGGACACCGTCGGCTTCATCCGCAAGCTGCCCACGCACCTGATCGAGGCCTTCAAGGCCACGCTCGAGGAGCTGCAGTACGCCGACGTGCTGCTGCACGTCATCGACCTGTCCAATCCCGAATGGGAGACCCAGGCGCAGATCGTCGACGCGCTGATCGCGGAGCTGGGAGCCGAGGGCACGCCGCGGCTGCGCGTCTACAACAAATGCGACCGCTATTTCGGCGTCCTGCCGCACGGCGAGGACGCGGTGTGCATCAGCGCGAAGAGCGGCGAGGGCGCGCAGGCCCTGCTGGAAAAGCTCTCGGCGCTGCTCGGGCGCGGGAAGCGGCGGCTGACGCTGCTGATCCCCTACGCGCGGGCGGGCCTGCTCGACACGCTGCAGCGCGAGGCCGACGTGAAAAAGGCCGACTATACCGAAGAGGGCATCGCCGTCGAGGCCGTCGTGCCCGACGCGCTTTACGGAAAGCTGCGGGAATTCGTCCCCGGCCGCGCCGAAGCGAAGGAGGAGAGAACATGAGGATCGAGACCGAGCGTCTCGTCCTGCGCCCCTGGCGCGAGAACGACGCGGCGGCGCTGTACCGCTATGCCTCCGATCCGGAGGTCGGCCCCTCCGCGGGCTGGGCGCCGCATACGAGCGTCGAAGACAGCCTGAACGTGCTGCGCACGATCCTGATCAACGAGCGCACCTGGGCGATCACCGTCAAGCCCTCGGACGAGGGCGTGGGCAGCATCGGCGTCTTTCCCGGCCGGCAGGAGGCGCAAAGGGGCGAGTACGAGATCGGCTACTGGATCGCGAAGCCCTTCTGGGGGAAGGGCTATGTCCCGGAGGCCGTGCGGGCGCTGATGAGCCTGTACTTCTCCTTCGGAGCCGAGCGCATCTGGTGCGCGCACGCCGACTTCAACGACCGGTCCCGCCGCGTGATCGAGAAGGTCGGCTTTCACTATCGGTTCACAGCGCCCTGGGAGTCCTCCCTCGGCGACGTGAGGAACAGCCTATACTACGCCCTGGAGGCGGAGGAGTTCGGCGATGACTGAGTATTATATCCCCGCCGGAGCGGGAGAGAGCGAATATATCGAAAAGCGTTCTCAGTTCATCGGCCGCGTGCGTCCCGTCGAGAGCGAGGAGGAGGCCAGGGCCTTCATTGCCGAGATGAAGAAGACGCACTACGACGCGCGGCACAACTGCTGGTGCTACCTGCTGAAAAACGGCGTCGAGCGCTACTCCGACGACGGCGAGCCGCAGGGCACGGCCGGGCTGCCGATGCTGGAGGTCTTCCGCCGCGAGGGCGTGACGGAGCTCGTGTGCGTCGTCACGCGCTATTTCGGCGGCGTGCTGCTGGGCGCGGGCGGGCTGTTCCGCGCCTATACGAAAACGGCGAAGGACGCGCTCGACGCGGCGGGCGTCGCCGTCGTGCGGCGCTGGGAGGAGACGGAATTCACCTGCTCCTACGCCGCGGCCGAACCGTTAAAACGCGAGATCGCCGCCTTCGACGGCGTCGTGACGGACACGCTCTACGCCGCCGATGTGACGGTAAAGGCCCTCGTGCCGGAGGAAAAAAGCGCCGCCTTTGCCGCGCGCATCCTCGATCTGAGCGCGGGGACGGCGGAAGTCAGGACCGTGGGCGAGAGCTTCCGCGCGGTGCGGGTCCGCTGAACAAAAAAATTACAAATTATTTTCAAAAAATAAAGGGAAAAGAAAAAACGCGTCGTATAAATAGATCGGAAGGAAAACTTCCGATCTTTTTTTCACTTTTTTTGCAAAGGAGGCGGCGAAATGCCCTGCCCGAGAGAAGAGCGCGAGGCGCTCGAACGCGTCCTCGTCGGCCCGTGGGGCGTGCGCGCCGAGGACTCGCGCGGGCGTCTGCTGCCCGAGGAGGAGTGCTCGATCCGCACCTGCTTCCAGCGGGACGTGGACCGCATCACGCACGCGAAGTCCTTCCGCCGCTTAAAGCATAAAACGCAGGTCTTCCTCCAGCCGGAGGGCGACCACTACCGCACGCGCCTGACCCACACGCTGGAGGTCACGCGCCTGGCGCGCACGGCCGCGCGGGCGCTGCGGCTCAACGAGGATCTGGCCGAGGCCGCGGCGCTGGGGCACGATCTGGGCCACACGCCCTTCGGCCACGCGGGCGAGCGGGCGCTCGACAAGATCTATCCCGGCGGCTTCAAGCACTATGAGCAGAGCCTGCGCGTCGTGGATATCCTCGAGCGCGACGGCCGGGGGCTCAACCTCTGTTACGAGACGCGCATGGGCATCCTCCACCACACGCACGGCGCGCCGGACGACACGCGCGAGGCCACCGTCGTCAGACTCTGCGACCGCATCGCCTACATCAACCACGACCTTGACGACGCCATCCGCGCCGGCATCCTGACGGCGGAGGCCGTCCCCGCGCGCATCCGCAGCGAGTGCGGCGAGCGCAACAGCGAGCGCATCAACTCCTTTGTCACCGATCTCGTCGCTTCGAGCGCGGACGGCACGATCCGCCTGTCCGACAAGATGCAGGAGACCTTTGAGTACTTCCACGGCTTCATGTTCTCCGATATCTACACCAACCCCGTCGCCAAGAGCGAGGAGGGCAAGGTCGAGGGCATCATGAGCGTGCTCTACGAATACTACGCCTCTCGGCCGGAAAAGCTGCCGGAGGACTTCTGCGGCGTGGTCGAGCGCGAGGGACGCGAGCGCGCCGCCGTGGACTATATCTCCGGCATGACCGACAGCTACGCGATGGAGAAATTCGGCGAGATCTTCATCCCCTTCGCCTGGACCGTGAAATGATGTTTCCCCCCGGGGGAAGCTGTCAGCCGTCAGGCTGACTGATGAGGGTCTGCGATCCGCGCCGCCCCTCGTCCTCTAAAATCTAAAAACCAAAAACTAAAAACTAATCGCCGGGGAGGTGATTCCAAACGGCATTCCCTGACACTTTCATAAACGAACTGGTCGCGCGCAACGACATCGTCGACGTCGTCTCGGGCTACGTGCGTCTGGGGAAGAAGAGCGGGGCGAACATGTTCGGGCTCTGCCCCTTCCACAGCGAGAAAACGCCCTCGTTCTCCGTCTCGCCGGACAAGCAGATCTACCACTGCTTCGGCTGCGGCAAGGGCGGCGGCGTGATCAGCTTCATCATGGAGATCGAAAACCTCTCCTTCCCGGAGGCGGTGGCCTTTCTCGCGCGGCGGGCGAACATGCCCCTGCCCGAGCAGGAGGACACCCGCGAGAGCAAAAAGCGCTCCCATCTGCTCGCGCTCAACCGGGACGCAGCCCGCTTTTTCTACGAGCAGCTGCACGCCCCCGCGGGCGAGCGCGCCCGGGAATACATGGCGCGGCGCGGCATCTCGAAGACGACGGCCACGAATTTCGGTCTCGGCTGCGCGCCGGACGAATGGAGCGCGCTGGAAAAGGCGATGCGCGAAAAGGGCTATACGGACTATGAGCTCTTCGACGCGGGACTGATCAAAAAGGGCCGGAACGGCGGCTGGTACGACACCTTCCGCGACCGGCTCGTGTTCCCGGTGATCGACGTGCGCGGCAACGTGATCGGCTTTTCGGGCCGCATCCTCGGCGAGAACGGACCGAAATACCTCAACAGCCCGGAAACGCCCGTTTTCAACAAGGGCCGCAACCTCTTCGCGCTCAATCTGGCGAAAAAGTCCAAAAGCGGATATATCCTGCTCACGGAGGGCAATATAGACGTGGTGAGCCTGCATCAGGCCGGTTTCGACTCCGCGGTCGCCTCGCTGGGCACCTCGCTGACGGCCGAGCAGGCCAGGCTCATCTCCCGCTACACAGACCGGGTCGTCATCGCCTACGACAACGACGCCGCGGGCCAGAAGGCCGCGCAGCGCGCGATCGCGATCCTGGAGAAGCTCGATCTCAAGGTCCGCGTGCTGCAGATGAGCGGCGCGAAGGACCCCGACGAGTTCATTCGCCTCAAGGGGCCGGAGGCCTTCGAGAGGCTGATCGAGGGCTCGGAGAACCAGACCGAATATCTGCTCGCGCAGATCGCGAAGAAATACGATCTGAAGACCGACGCGCAGAAGCTCGACTATCTGCGCGAGGCGGAGGAGCTGCTCGCCCGGCGGCCGAGCGCGGCCGAGCGCGAGATCTACTGCCGCCGCATCGCCGCCGAGGTCGGCATCAGCCCGCAGGTCCTCATCGGAGAGGTGGACTCCCGCCGCAAGCGCATCCTGCGCCGGGCCGAGAAGACCGAGGGCCGCGGCAGCCCCGAGCGGGGCAGCCAGCCCGCGGAGCGGCAGCTGCGCTACGACGACCCGGCCTCGGCCGTGGCCGAAGAGGGCGTGATCCGTCTGCTCTATCTCGAGCCGGAGCTCGCCTCCTCGCCGCGGCTGCCCGCGCCGGAGGAATTCTCCTCGCCGGAGCTCGGACACATCTACGCGGCGCTGCTGCGCCGCCTGCGCGAGGGCAAGGCCGTGACCGCCGACGTGCTCGGCGGCGAGCTTGAGAGCGCGGAGGTCTCGCAGCTCGTTTCCATCCTGCAGCGGCCCGAGGCGCTCGCAAGCAGCTCCCGGGCGCTGGACGACTACATAAACCGGATCCGGGAGCGGCGCCGCGCGAAGGAGCAGGGCCTCGACCCGATGCAGATCTATCAGCAGAGAAAAAAAGAACTGGAAAACACATAAACGAGGGACAAGATATGAAAGACGAACGCAATTACACCGAACAGGAGCTGGAGGAAATGGCGAACGCTCTGCTGGGGAGCGACCTTGCCGAGGAGACCGAGCTGCCCGAAAAGCCCCGCAAAAAGAGCGCGAAGAAAAAGGAAAACGCCTCCGACGCGCCCGAAAAGACGCCCGAGGAGAGACTCAACGAGCTGCTTGAAAAGGGCAAGAAGGCCGGCAAGCTCACGCCGAAGGAGCTGGAATGTCTCGAGGACATGAACCTCGACGGCGAGGCCATCGACAAGTTCTATGAGACGCTCGAGCAGAACGGCATCGACATCGACATGCCCGCCGGCGACGTGCTGCCGCCGCTGGACGATCTTGTCCCCGAGGTGGACGACCTCACCGACATTGAGGAGGTCACCGAGGAGGAGATCAACGCCACCGATGAACTGGCCGACAGCTACGCCACCGACGACCCGGTGCGCATGTACCTCAAGGAGATCGGCAAGGTGCCGCTGCTCACGCCGGAGGAGGAGGTCGAGTTGGCCAAGCGCATGGCCGACGGCGACGAGGAGGCCAAGCACCGCATGACCGAGGCCAACCTCCGTCTCGTCGTATCCATCGCCAAGCGCTATGTCGGCCGCGGGATGCTGTTCCTCGACCTCATCCAGGAGGGCAACCTCGGCCTGATCAAGGCGGTCGAAAAGTTCGACCACACCAAGGGCTACAAGTTCTCCACCTACGCCACCTGGTGGATCCGCCAGGCCATCACCCGCGCCATCGCGGACCAGGCGCGCACGATCCGCATCCCCGTGCACATGGTCGAGACCATCAACAAGACCATCCGCGTCTCGCGCCAGCTGCTCCAGGAGCTGGGACACGATCCCTCGGCCGAGGAGATCGCCGCGGAGATGGGCATGCCCGTGGACAAGGTGCGCGACATCCTCAAGATCGCCCAGGAGCCCGTCTCGCTCGAGACCCCGATCGGCGAGGAGGAGGATTCCCACCTGGGCGACTTCATCCCCGACGAGGAGGCCTCCGAGCCCTCCGAGGCCGCGAGCTTCTCGCTGCTGCGCGAGCAGCTTGAGGAAGTGCTCGACACCCTCGCCCCGCGCGAGAAGAAGGTGCTGGAGCTGCGCTTCGGCATCGTCGACGGCCGCACCCGTACGCTCGAGGAGGTCGGCAAGGAGTTCAACGTCACGCGCGAGCGCATCCGTCAGATCGAGGCCAAGGCCCTGCGCAAGCTGCGCCACCCCTCGCGCTCG
>ONQJ01000094.1 GCA_900319935.1 uncultured Eubacteriales bacterium
GAGCGTGTCCTACTGGCGCGACGCCTGGCGGCGCTTCCGCGCGAACACCGTGTCGATGGTGGCGCTGGCGGTCTTCACGCTGTGCCTGCTCTTCGCCTTCCTCGGCCCGAAGCTGATCCCCTACAGCTACGGCGACCAGTACCGCTCGTCCCAGAAGCTCGCGCCCTTCACCTATTCCAAGGGCGAGGAGACGATCCGCTCGATCCAGGGAAGCTGCGACGGCTTTTACGCCACCGCGCTGCAGCCGGGCAGCATCACGGCGCTGTCCAAGGGCGACTATTATATCCAGTATAAAGGCCAGACCTACGCCTTCAACCTGCCCAAGGCCGTTGAGAAGAGCGTTATCATCCTCAACGCCTCCGCCGAGGATCCGCTGATCCTCGTCAAGGAGTCCGCCATCAAGAACGGCGAGATCAAGGACTACACGCCCATCGAGTTCACTTCCGCGCCCGCCGAGGGCGCGACGGAGATCAAGCTCGTCCGGCGCGTGTTCCCCCACGTCTTCGGCACCGACTCCGCCGGGCGCGACCTCATGGCCCGCACGATGTACGGCACGCGCGTGTCGATCATCATCGGCGTCGTCGCGGCGCTGATCGTGCTGATCATCGGCTCGATCTACGGCGCGATCTCCGGTCTCTCGGGCGGCGCGGTCGACTTTGTCATGATGCGTATCGTCGAGCTGATCTACTCGATCCCCGAGGTGCTGATCGTCCTGCTGCTGCAGGTCGTTCTCAAGGACCCGCTTCAGGAGTGGTTCGACACCTCCAACACCGCCTTTGCCCAGGCGATGGGCGATCTCGGCTCCGGCATCGTGAGCATCTTCATCACCTTCGCGCTGCTCTACTGGGTCACGATGGCCCGCATCGTGCGCGGCCAGGTGCTCCAGCTCAAGCAGCAGGAGTACGTCACCGCCGCGACGGCGCTCGGTGCGAACAACGGGCGGATCATCCGGCGGCACCTGCTGCCCAACTGCGTGGGCCAGCTCGTCATCACCACCTGCCTGCAGATCCCCAGCGCGATCTTTCTCGAGTCATTCCTCTCCTTCCTGGGCCTGGGCGTCTCCGCCCCGATGGCGAGTCTCGGCTCGCTGTGCTCCGACGCGCTGGAGACTCTCTCGCTTTACCCCTACCGCCTGATCTTCCCGGGCGTCATCCTCACGGTCGTGGTGCTGACGCTCAATCTCGTCGGCGACGGCCTGCGCGACGCGCTTGACCCGCGCCTGAAGAAGTAAGGGGGGGCAAGAGCATGGACGAAAAGAAAACACTGCTGGAAGTCAAGGACCTGAAGGTCTCCTTCTTCACCCCCGCCGGCGAGGTCAAGGCCGTGAACGGCATCTCCTACTCGCTGGGCTACAACGAGGTCATGGGCATCGTGGGCGAATCCGGCTCCGGCAAGAGCGTCGAGGCCTATTCCATCATCGGCCTGCTGCAGAGCCCCGGCAGGGTCGTCGGCGGCTCGATCGAGTTCGAGGGCGAGAACCTGCTCGACTACGACGAGGAAAAGATGCGGCAGTTCCGCGGCAACAAGGCCAGCATGATCTTCCAGAACCCGATGACCTGCCTCAACCCCGTCTACACCATCGGCAACCAGCTCGTCGAGGCGCTGCTGTGCCACGACAAGGGCTATACCAAGGAGCAGGCGCGCAAACGCGCCATCGAGATGCTCGAGCTAGTCGGCATCAACAACGCCGAGAAGCGTATCGACCAGTACCCCCACGAGTTCTCCGGCGGCATGCGCCAGCGCGCGATGATCGCCATGGCCCTGATCTGCGAGCCGAAGCTGCTCATCGCCGACGAGCCGACCACGGCCCTCGACGTGACGATCCAGGCGCAGATCCTCGAGCTGATGAAGGCCCTGCAGAAGAAGGAGAACACCTCCATCATCTTTATCACGCACAACCTGGGCGTCGTCGCGGAGATCTGCGACCGCGTCAGCGTCATGTACGCGGGCCACATCGTCGAACAGGGCCCGGTCAACGACATCTTTTACAACCCCCGGCACCCCTACACCAAGGGCCTGCTGGCCTCCACGCCCCGCCTGGACGAGGAGGGCAAGGAGCGCCTTATCCCCATCGAGGGCACCCCGATCGACCTGCTCAACCCGCCGCAGGGCTGCAACTTCGGCCCCCGCTGCCGGGACTGCATGAAGATCTGCCTGCGCGAGAAGCCGCCCTTCGCCGAGATCGGCGAGGGCCACATCTCCGCCTGCTGGCTCCACTTCAGGGATCGCGCGGAAAAGGAGGACCGGACATGAGAGAAGAAAACAAGGTCCTTCTTCAGATCACGGATCTGCGCAAGTACTTTGCCGTCAAGGGCAACATCTTCTTCCGCAAGCGCTACGTACAGGCGGTCGAGGACGTCAGCTTTTCGATCTACAAGGGCGAGACGCTCGGTCTCGTGGGCGAGTCCGGCTGCGGCAAGACCACGCTCGGCCGCACGATCATCCGCCTCTACGAGCCGACCTCCGGCCGCATCGTCTACGACGGCGAGCCCATCTACGACAGCGAGCAGAAGATCGCCGTGGACATGCTGCCCTACCGCCGGAAGATGCAGATCATCTTCCAGGACCCCTCGGCCTCGCTCGACCCGCGCATGACCGTCGGCGAGATCGTGGGCGAGGCGCTGGACATCCACAAGCTCTGCCCCGGCAAGGCCGAGCGGCGCGAGCGCATCAACCAGCTCCTCGACGAGGTCGGGCTGAACACCGAGCACGCCAACCGCTTCCCGCACGAGTTCTCGGGCGGCCAGCAGCAACGCGTCGGCATCGCCCGCGCCTTGGCCGTGGAGCCGGAGTTCATCGTCTGCGACGAGCCGATCTCCGCGCTGGACGTGTCGATCCAGTCGCAGGTCGTCAACATGCTCGAGGACCTGCAGGCCGAAAAGCACCTGACCTATCTCTTCATCGCCCACGACATCAGCGTCGTGCGCCATATCTCCAACCGTATCGGCGTGATGTACCTCGGCCAGATGGTCGAGCTCGGCGAGAGCTATGAGCTCTGCAGCCACCCCATCCACCCCTACACGCAGACACTGCTCTCCGCGGTGCCGCTGCCCGATCCCGTCAAGAGCCGCGCGCGGCAGCGCATCCTGCTCGAGGGCGACATCCCCAGCCCGCTCGACCCGCCGAGCGGCTGCCGCTTCCATACGCGCTGCCCCTACGCCACCGAGCGCTGCAGCGCCGAACAGCCCAAGCTCAAGGAATACGGCCCCGGCCATTTCGCCGCGTGCCATCTTCTCGAGAAGGCGTAAACACCCGGTAACAAGCTCTATTTGATCTGAGCTTTTTACAATTCAAAATCAGGAGGAAAACAATGAAAAAGACAATCGCCCTGCTGCTTGCGCTGTGCATGGTCTTCGCTCTGGCCGCCTGCGGACAGTCCGCTGCTCCCGCCCCCGCTCCCGCCGCCAACGACGCCCCCGCGAGCAACGACGCCCCGGCTCCCGCCGAGGCCGAAGCCCCCGCTGACGAGCCGTTCGTGATCAACGCCTGCATCGCGTCCGAGCCCGAAACCATCGACCCGGGCCTCATCAGCTCCGTCGACGGTTCCACCTACACCCAGCACCAGTTTGAGAACCTCATGAAGTATCAGATGGTCGCTGAGAACCCCGCCGACGACGTGAACATGCAGAACACCGAGGTCGTTCTCGGCCAGGCCGCATCCTACGAGGTCTCCGACGACCTGTGCGTCTACACCTTCACCCTGCGCGACGACATCTTCTGGTCCGACGGCGAGCCCGTCAAGGCCGGCGACTTCGTCTACAGCTGGCAGCGCCTCGTCGACCCCGAGACCGCTTCCGATTACGGCTACTTCCTTGACAACATCGTTCTGAACGCCGCCGCCATCCAGGCCGGCGAGAAGGACAAGAGCGAGCTGGGCATCAAGGCCATCGACGACAAGACGCTGGAGATTACCCTCGAGGCCCCCTGCGCCTACTTCCTCGAGATGTGCGCCTTCGCCTCCCTCGTCCCGCTGCGTCAGGACGTCGTTGAGGGCAGCGACAACTGGACCGACCCCGCCAACATCGTTGTCAACGGCCCCTACAAGGTCGTCGAGTGGGTCCACGACAGCTACATCCGCATGGAGCCCAACGAGTACTACTACGACGCGGCCAACCTCGGCCCGGACGCCATCGTGTGGTGGCTCTCCGACAGCGAGACCGCGATTCTCTCGGCCTATCAGTCCGGCGAGTATGATTTCATCGAGAACTTCCCGACCGACCTGATCGCTTCCCTGCAGGCCTCCGGCGACTGCTTCATCAACCCCTACGTCGGCACCTACTACCTGTACCTGAACTGCTCCAAGATCACCGACTGGCGTGTCCGCGCGGCCATGGTCCTCTCCGTCGACCGTGAGAACATCGTCGAGAACGTGACCCAGGGAGGTCAGGTCCCGGCTACCGGCTTCGTCGCCTCCGGCATCCTTGATTCCACCGGCGCCGACTTTGCCTTCGGCGTGTCCGAGCTCGGCGCGATCTACAACACCCTGCAGAAGATGTATCCCGACGCCGATCTGAGCACCTACGCCGGCAAGTGCGAGCTGGCCAAGCAGCTCTATGACGAGGCGGTTGCCGAGGGCGCCTGGGATCCCAGCACCACCGTCGTCTACAACTTCAACACCTCCGAGACCCACAAGGCCATTGCCGAGGCCTGCGGCTCCGACTGGCAGACCGTTCTCGGCATGAACATCACCCTGGAGAACCAGGAGTGGGCCACCTACACCAACGGCCTCGGCGAGCACGGCTTCGGCGTCGCCCGTCTGGGCTGGATCGCCGACTACAACGACCCCGTCACCTACCTCGAGCTGATGGTCACCGGCAACTCCTACAACTATGGCCTGTACTCCGACGAGAGCTTTGACGCCGACATCGCCCAGGCCAAGGCCTCTCTGGCCGGCCCCGAGCGTGACGCGCTGCTCTACCGCGCTGAGGAGACCCTCTTCGGCGAAGGCGGCTTCCCGGTCTGCCCGATCTACTACTACACCAACATGTACTGCATGACCGGCCTGACCAACGTCGGCTACACCGGCATGGGCTACTTCTTCTTCTGGTACGCTCAGCAGGCCTGAGTTTGAGAAGAAAGCATTTACTCACAGCAACGACAACAAGCTCCCCGATTTCCGGGGAGCTTGTTTTTTTGCAGATGAACGAAAGCGCCGCTTTGCGGAATGAGAGATGCCTTTTGCCGCGAAGCAAAAAAAAGTCGTCGCGAACGATATGCAGTCCGCGACGACGCGATGGAAATGGCCCGTGTCGCGGCTTTTACAGGAAAAAAACAAAAATAAAGCCCTGCACAGCGAAGCGCCGAAGTTGTCGACGAGGCGCGGAGCGGCCGTGCAGGCTTTGTTTTTGAAAGGAGGAGCGACGGAATGAGTGCGAAGCATAAAAAGTCGTCGCGAACGATATGCAGTCCGCGACGACGTGGTGGAGATGGGGGGAATCGACCTGCGCTGCGGCGCAGGCCACCTCGGGTTGCAAGGCGCCCCCGGCGCCTTGCCAAGAGCCCTCGGGTTCGATTCCCGATCAAACGCAAAAAGAAATACCTCACCACGGCGGGGTATTTCTTTTTTGGTGGAGATGGGGGGAATCGAACCCCCGTCCGAAAGCGCTTCCTCAGGAACTTCTCCGGGCGCAGACGGTTATTTGCGTTCCCTCGTCCGTGCGCAAGCCGTCATGCTCGCGGACTCAGTAGCTTCATGATGCATGGCACGCTCAAAGCTTTGCGTACTCACGGTCCCCACTCATCGACGCCTCTTTCCGGGCCGTGGGCCTCCCGGAAGAGACGCTCGCGCATTAAGCGGCGAGAAGAACAGTGTTGTCGTTGTTCTTTAATTTATAAGCTGCCCGTTTTATGGATGCCAGGCGCATCCGCCCGCTATTCCTGCCTCCGCACCCCCGTCGAAACCAGTACATCCCCGCGTCAGAATTGATTCGATAGGTCAGCTTGCCGCGCACAGCGCGACAAGCACGACCGGCGAATCAATTCTTCCTTTCAAAATCGGACCCGCTTTGCTGGGCTCCGATTTTGTGAAAGAACAACGGTTGGATAAAGGGTGCTAAAAACTAAACTCTAAAAACTAAAAACTAAGCTCAGCATTTCTCCGGCTCGGGGTAATCGACGCCGAAGGTCTCGACCGTGACCTTTTTCATGATCTGCGGCACGCGCGGACGGTCGTTGTAATCGACGCGGGTGTTCGCGATCCTGTCAAGCACGTCCTCGCCCTCGATAAGCTTGCCGAAGGCGGCGTACTGGCCGTCGAGATGCGGCGCGTCCTCGTGCATGATGAAGAATTGGCTGCCCGCGGAGTTCGGCGCCATCGTGCGCGCCATGGACAGCACGCCGCGGCTGTGCTTCAGCTCGTTTTTGAAGCCGTTGGCGGTGAACTCGCCTCGGATGGAGTAGCCCGGTCCGCCGACGCCCTTTCCCTGCGGGTCGCCGCCCTGGATCATAAAGCCGGAGATGACGCGGTGGAAGATCACGCCGTCGTAAAAACCCTTTTTGCACAGGGAGACGAAGTTGTTGACCGTGTTGGGGGCGATCTCGGGATAGAGCTCCGCCTTCATGACCTCGCCGTTTTCCATCTCGATGGTGACGATCGGATTGCTCATAGTATCTTATCCTTTCATGCGTTTTTCATCGCGCGCTCGATGTCGCGCTTCGACTGCCGGTCGTGCAGCTTCTTGCCCTTGCAAAGCCCCAGCTCCAGCTTTACGCGGCTGTCCTTGAAATACATCCGCAGCGGGACGAGCGCCACGCCGTCCTGCATGACGCGGGCGTTGAGACGCAGGATCTCGCGCTTGTGCATCAGCAGCCTGCGCGGCCGCACCGGGTCGCGGTTGAAGATGTTGCCGTGCTCGTAGGGGGAGATGTGCATGCCGCGGACGAAGAGCTCTCCGTCCTTGATCGTGCAGAAGGAATCCTTGAGATTGACGTTGCCCGCACGGATGGACTTGACTTCCGTCCCGCAAAGCTCGATCCCGGCCTCAAAGCGCTCGAGCACGAAGTATTCATGAAAGGCCTTGCGGTTGGAGCTGATCTCCTTCACGCCCATGAGCTTGGCAGCCATTTTCTCACATCCTCGCGAGGTATCTTATCACATGGACGGGGAAAATAAAAGCATAATTTGTGAACACGGCCGCATAGAAGAAAGAAGGTGTTACCGCCGCGTAAACAAATGCGGCGAAAGTGATACGATATTTTTCCCGAATTGTTTAGCACAAGAGCGTTTTTTTCAAATTCGGGCCATTTTCCGTATAAAAAAGTATGGAATTCGCCCGAAAGCTGTGCTATACTCATCATGAAATATTATGTAAATTGATCTTGTTATTTCCGGAGGAATGCCCTATGAAATGCGTCGAAAAGCGTCTGGACGGAGAAGTAAAATACGACGGCATCATCGTCAAGGTCAGGATGGACCATGCGCAGTTGGAAGACGGCCGGGTCGTCCCGCGCGAGGTCGTCGAACACCCCGGCGGCGTGGGGATCCTGCCCGTGGACGACGAGGGCTTCTGCTACATGGTGCGCCAGTTCCGCTATCCCTTTTCCCGTCAGCTGCTGGAGATCCCCGCGGGCAAGCTCGAATACGGCGAGGACCCGCTGGCATGCGCCGTGCGCGAACTCGGCGAGGAGACCGGCTTCACCGCCGACGAGCTGATCCCGATGGGGAAGTGCCTGACCTCTCCGGGTATCTCCTCCGAGACGCTGTATCTCTATCTTGCGCGCGGACTCCGCGCCGGCGACGCCCACCCCGACGAGGGCGAATTCCTCAACGTCGAGAAATATCCGCTCGACGAGCTCGCGGCCATGGCGTACGGCAACGAGCTGGAGGACGGCAAGACCCAGATCGCCGTCCTGAAGGCGGAACGCCTTCTCAAAGGACGCTGAGGATACAAGATTTAGTATTTACCGGCAAGGCGACCACAAAATAGTTGCCTTTTGACAGATTATATGATAATATCTAAAATCGGGCCAAGGCCCGATTGCTGGAAAGGTGCATGAACGTGGAAAAATACGTTATCAACGGCGGCGCGTCCCTGCGCGGCGAAGTGGAGATCAGCGGCGCGAAGAACGCGGCGGTCGCCATCATCCCCGCGGCGCTTCTGGTCGACGGCGTCTGCCGTATCGAGAATATACCGCAGATCAGCGACGCGGATATGCTGCTGACCATCCTCAGCCACCTCGGCTCGAAGGTCAGATTCATCAACCGCACGACGATCGAGATCGACAGCTCCTCCGCGCGCTGCGTGGATGCTCCCTACGATCTGACCAGAAAGATCCGTGCGTCCTACTATCTGATCGGCGCGATGCTCGGGCGCTTCGGCAGAGCCAAGACGACCATGCCCGGCGGCTGCAATTTCGGCGTTCGTCCCATCGAACAGCACATCAAGGGCATGACGGCGCTCGGCGCCGATGTCGACGTGCGCGGCGGCTTCGTGATCGCGGAGACGCCGGACGGCTGCCTGCGCGGCGCGCGCATCTATCTTGACAAGGTCTCCGTCGGCGCGACGATGAACATCATCCTCGCCGCCGTCACGGCCCGCGGCCGCACGATCATCGAAAACGCGGCGCGCGAGCCGCATATCGTGGATCTGGCGAACTTCCTCAACTCCATGGGCGCGGACGTCCGCGGCGCCGGCACCGACACCGTGAAGATTAACGGCGTCGAGAAGCTGCACGGCGGCACCTATACCATCATCCCCGACCAGATCGAGGCCGGGACCTATATGGTGGCGGCCGCCGCGACCGGGGGCGAAGTGCTGATCAAAAACGTGATCCCCAAGCACCTTGAGTGCATCAGCGCCAAGCTGCGCGAGACCGGCACCATCATCCAGGAGAACGAGGATTCCGTCCTCGTCAAGGGCGCGAAGCACCTGCGCCGCGCCAACCTCAAAACGCTGCCCTATCCCGGCTTTCCGACAGATATGCAGCCGCAGATGGGCGCGCTGCTCTGCCTTGCCAACGGCACCTCGGTGATCACCGAGGGCATCTACGACAACCGCTTCAAATACGTCAACGAACTGCGCAAGATGGGCGCGGAGATCCAGGTCGACGGACGCGTCTGCGTCATCGAGGGCGGACACGAGCTCAGCGGTGCGGTCGTGCAGGCCTGCGACCTGCGCGCCGGCGCGGCCATGGTCATCGCGGGACTCTGCGCCAACGGCGAGACCGTCGTGGAGGACGTGCACTATATCGAACGCGGCTATGAAAACTTCGTCGGCAAGCTCCGCGCGCTGGGCGCCGACATCTCCGTCGTCGACTTCCCGGACGACGACGGCGCGGACAAGATCATTTCCGTGGGCTGATGAAGCTTACGGTCTTTGCCAGCGGTTCGAGCGGAAACTGCCTGCTGCTCTCGGGCGGCGGCACCGATATACTGATCGACGCCGGGATCTCCGCACGCAGGATCGCCGACATGCTCGGGGACTGCTGCCTTTCATTACAGGATATCACCGGAGTGCTTATTACCCATGAGCACTCCGATCATATTTCCGGGCTTTCCGGGCTGCTGCGCCACAGCTCCGCGACGGTCTACGCGCCGCGCACGGTGGCGGCGCGCCTGCGGGGCATGCTGCCCCGGATCGACGAGCGGCTCCGGGTGATCCCGGTGGGGGAGGACTTTGCGATCTCCCGCTTGAAGATCCGCGCCTTTCACACCCCGCACGACACGGACGAGAGCGTCGGCTACCGTGTGGAATGCGGCGGCGTCTTTGCGATCGCGACCGACATGGGCTGCGTGACGGAGGAGGTCAGGGAAAACCTGCTCGGCGCCGACGCGGCGCTCATCGAGGCCAACCACGACGTGGATATGCTGCGCTTCGGCCGCTATCCCGTTTTCCTCAAGCGGCGCATCCTGTCCGAGCACGGGCACCTGTCCAACGAGGACTGCGCGCATCTTGCGCGCGAGCTGGCCGAGAGCGGCACGGGGACGATCATCCTCGGGCATCTGAGCCGGGAGAACAACACGCCCGACGCGGCCATGCGCGCGGTCGGCCCGGCGCTCGCCGGAACGGGAGCTTCTCTTCTGTGCGCGCCCGCGTTCGGCTGTCTGGAAGTAAAGGTGGAAGAAAAATGCTTGGCGTAAGGCTGATCTGCGTCGGAAAAATGCGCGAGCGCTTTTATATCGACGCCTTCGAGGAATACCGCAAGCGCCTCGGCGCCTATTGCAGGTTCGAGCTCGTCGAGATCGGCGAGCAGCGCCTTTCCGACAATCCCTCCGCCGCGGAGATCGCCGCGGCGCTCGAAAAAGAGGGCGCGGAGATCCTCAAAGCGATCCCGAACGACGCCTTTGTCGCCGCGCTGTGCGTCGAAGGAAAAGAAAAAAGCAGCGAGGACTTTTCGGCGCTCTTCACCGAGCGCGGGAATTCCGGCAAACCGAAGATCTGCTTTCTCATCGGCGGCTCCTGCGGCATGAGCGAGACCGTCAAGGCGAGAGCGGACCTGAGGCTGAGCATGTCGAAAATGACCTTTCCGCACCATCTGGCGCGCGTGATGCTCATCGAGCAGATCTACCGCGCGTTCAAGATCGCGGAGGGGTCCCGGTATCATAAATAACAAAAAACGAAAACGATGGTAAGGAGAGGTTTTGTGAACAAGGAAGACTGGGGAAGAGCGGGAGCGGGGCTTGTCTCCGACCGCTGGCCCAAGGACGAAGAGGGCCGCGCCGAAGAGAGCGCTTTTCTCTGTACCTGCAGAGGCACCGATCTGAGCGACGAGCTGACGGTCAATATGCTGGAGGCTTACGGGATCCCATGCCTGCGCGACTACCCCGGGGACGGCGCGTTCGGCCACATTATCATGGGCGCGAGCGGAACGGGGGTTGACATTTACGTCCCGAAGAGTATGCTTGAGGTAGCGCAAAAGCTTATCGAAGGAGTAGAAGAAGGAGCAGAAAACGATGAGGAACTATAAAGAAGAGTACCAGCGCTGGCTGGACAGCCCTGCCCTCACCGAGGAGGAGTGGAGAGAACTCGACGCGATCTCCGGCGACGAGAAGGAGATCGAAAGCCGCTTTTTCGCCCCGCTGGAGTTCGGCACCGCCGGACTGCGCGGCACGATGAAGGTCGGTCTTCACCACATGAACATCCATGTCATCCGCCACGCGACCCAGGCCTTTGCCAACGTCATCACCGCCGAAGGCGAGGAGGCGATGCGCAAGGGCGTCGCCATCGACCACGACTGCCGTCTCAACGGCCGCGATTTTGCCGTTGAGGCCGCCTGCGTCATGGCCGCAAACGGCATCCACGTGCGGCTGTTCGACGCGCTGCGTCCCACCCCGGAGCTTTCTTTCGCCGTGATCCATTACGGCTGCACCGCCGGCATCAACGTCACGGCCAGCCACAACCCCAAGGAATACAACGGCTATAAGGTCTACTGGTCCGACGGCGCCCAGCTGCCGCCCCGCCACGCGGACGCCGTTGCCAAACAGATGGAGCAGATCGACATCTTTACCGGCTTCAAGACCTGTTCCTTCGACGAGGCCGTCGCGAGCGGCATGATCGAGATCATGGGCGCAGAGACCGACGAGGCCTTCCTTGCCGAGGTCATGAAGATGGCCATCGACAAGAAGACCGTCGCCGAGGTCGCGGATGACTTCCGCGTCGTCTTCACGCCCTTCCACGGCTGCGGCTACAAGCTCGTGCCGGAGGCGCTGCGCCGTCTCGGTCTCAAGCACATCTATCCCGTTGAGGAGCAGATGGTCATCGACGGCAGCTTCCCGACCGTGGAGAGCCCCAACCCCGAGAACCCGGAGGGCTTCTATCTGGCGGTGGATCTTGCCCGCAAGGTCGACAGCGACCTGATCATCGGCACCGACCCGGACGCCGACCGCATCGGCACGATGGTGCGCAGCGGCGACGAGTACGTTCCGATCAGCGGCAACCAGCTGGGCGTGCTGCTGCTCGACTATATCATCAGCGCCCGCCGCGAGACCGGCACGCTGCCGGAGAACGCCGGCACGGTCTCGAGCATCGTCTCCACCGCGATGGCCCGCGCCGTGGCCGAGGCCAACGGCGTCCACTTTGAGGACACCTTCACCGGCTTCAAGTTCATGGCCGAGCGTGTCGCCGCCTGGGAGGCGGCCGGCAGCTACCGCTACATCTTCGCCTTTGAGGAGAGCTACGGCTACATGGTCGGCGACTACGTGCGCGACAAGGATGCGGTCACGGCCTCGCTGCTCGTGGCGGAGATGGCGGCGCACTACCACAAGAAGGGCATGACGCTGCTCGACGCGATGGACGCGCTGTATGAAAAGTACGGCTTCTTCCGCGAGAAGACGCTCAACCTCGTGATGCCGGGCCTTGACGGCCTGCAGAAGATGAAGGCGCTGATGGCCTCGCTGCGCGGCGAGCCGCCCAGGGAGATCGCCGGCGTCGAGGTCGTGCGTCAGCGCGACTATCTC
>ONQJ01000135.1:0-2839 GCA_900319935.1 uncultured Eubacteriales bacterium
CGCTATTCGCGCCTCGAGCACAGCCTCGGCGCGGCGCTGATCGTCTGGCGCTTCACGCGCAGCGAGGCGCAGGCCGCCGCCGCGCTGCTGCACGACGCGGCCACGCCCGTCTTCGCCCACGTGGTGGATTTCCTGCGCGGGGACTACCTCGAACAGACCGCGACCGAGAGCGGCACGGCCCGGCTCATCCGCGCGGACGCCGCGCTCGGCGCGGCGCTGCGCGCGCTCGGCCTGCGCACCGGAGACGTGGAGGACTATCACCGCTATCCCGTCGCGGACAACGACGCCCCGCGGCTCTCGGCCGACCGGCTGGACTATACCTGCGGCAACGCCGTCAATTTCGGCCTTGCCTCGCGGGAGGAGCTCGCGGAGATTTTCGCCGACCTGCGCGTCGGGAAAAACGAGTTTGAGGAAACAGAACTCGTTTTCCGGGACAAAGAAAAGGCCGCGCGCTTCGCCTTCCTCGCGCTGGCATGCTCGAAGATCTACGTCTGCGACGAGGACCGCTACGCGATGCAGCGCCTTTCGGAGCTGCTGCGCGCCGCGCTCGAAGCGGGCGTGATCGAAGAAGGCGACCTCGCCTCGACGGAGACGGCGGTCATCGGAAAACTCCTCTCCGATCCCGCATGCGCGGCGGGGTGGAGAGCCTTCCGCGCGATGAGCCGCACCGCGCGCGCCGAGAGGCCCGACGAAAGAGGGCCCTGGCGGAAGATCTTCGCCAAGCACCGCCGCATCGACCCCTTTGCGGAGGGCCTCGGCCGCGTGAGCGCGTTCGATCCCGGCTTTGCCTCCGCCCTCGACGGCTTTATGAACGAGAAACACGACTACTACGTTTTGGGAGAATGACATGACAGACCTGCTTGCCGGACTGAATACGGCGCAGCGCGAGGCCGTCACAACGACGGAGGGCTTCGTGCGCGTGATCGCGGGCGCGGGCTCGGGCAAGACGCGCGCGCTGACGCGGCGCTTCGCCTATCTCGTGACGGAGCTGGGCATCCTGCCGGGGCACATCCTCTGCGTGACCTTTACCAACAAGGCCGCGAACGAGATGCGCCGCCGCATCCACAACCTCACCGGCGACAACGACACGGGCTATATCAACACCTTCCACGGCTTCTGCGTCTCGGTGCTGCAGGAGGACAGCTACGCCGTGAGCTATCCCAAACGCTTCCTGGTGCTGGACAACTCCGACATCGATTCGATGCTGCGCGTGATCTACGAGGAGCGCGGCCTGTCCCTGCGCGACATGACCTTTTCGGCCGCGCGCGACATGATCGAGATCGAAAAGCTCAAAAACCGCCCGGAGTACTACCGCGAGCTCATCGCCCTCTCGCCGGACGAGCTGAAGGAGAAGTACGAAAAGGCCGACACGGCGCGGGACATCATCTTTTTCGGCTATCTCTGGCAGGAAAAGAAATGCTTCGCGCTCGACTACAACGACCTGCTGATCTTCACGCTGCACATCTTCTCGGAAAACGAGCAGATCCGTCTGAAATGGCAGAAGCGGCTCGAGTATATCATGATCGACGAGTTCCAGGACATCGACGAGCCGCAGTACAAGCTGATGCGCGCGCTGTGCGCCTATCACAAAAACCTCTTCATCGTCGGCGACCCGGACCAGACGATCTACACCTGGCGCGGCGCGAATGTACGCTTCCTGCTCGACTTCGACAAGGAGTTCCCCTCGACGCGCACGATCATGATGATGCAGAACTACCGCTCCACGCCGCAGATCCTCGCGGCGGCGAACGCGCTGATCGCGAAGAACGCCTCGCGCATCAAGAAGGAGCTCGTCCCCACGCTGCCGGACGGGGCCTCCGTCCTCTGCCACTACGCCGAGAACAGCGAGGCCGAGGCGAAATGGATCCTCTCGGAGATCCGGAAGCTCGAAAAGGCGGGCGTGCCGCTGCGCGATATCACGGTGCTCTACCGCGCGCACTACATCACCCGCAGCCTCGAGGAGCTGTTTTTGAAGGAGAAGCTGCCCTATACGATATACAGCGGCGTGCAGTTCTTCGACCGCATGGAGATCAAGGACGCGCTTTCGTATCTGCGCATGCTCTGCTACCGCGACGACTTTTCCTTCCTGCGCACGGCGAACGCGCCGAAGCGCAATCTCGGCCAGCGCCGCATGGCCTTCCTGCGCGAATACGCCGACAAGAACGCCTGCACGCTCTACGAGGCGCTGCGCCGCACGCGGGAGGAGGAGATCTTCCGCGGCACGAAGGCGGGCAAATACATCTCGCTGATCGAATACTACACCGCGCTCGCCGACGGCCGCCCGGTCTCGGAGCTGCTCGCCGCCATCCTGCACGAGAGCGGCTACGAGGAGATGCTGCGCACCGAGGGCTCGCAGGAGCGGCTCGACAATCTCGCCGAGCTCAAGCAGTCGATCTACGAATACGAGACCTCCTGCGGCGAGGAGTGCACGCTCGAGCACTATCTCAAGCATGTCGCGCTATTCACCAACGCCGACACCGCCGAGGCGCCCGACAAGATCAAGCTGATGACCGTGCACAGCGCCAAGGGCCTCGAGTTCCCCTATGTCTTCCTCTGCGCGATGAACGAGGGCGTCTTCCCGGGCAGGAAGACCGTGACGCTGCCCGGCATGGAGGAGGAGCGGCGTCTGGCCTTCGTGGCCGTGACCCGCGCGGAGAAACGGCTGTACTTATCCGAGAGCGCGGGGCGCAGCTTCGACGGCGCGCCGAAATATCCCTCGCGCTTCCTGCTGGACATCGGGGAGGAGAACCTGGAGCTGACCGCGCCGCCGCGCGCGGACCTGATCGCGGACGCGAAGGAGTATATCGCGTACAGCGAAAAGTTCCTGCCCGGGCGGGCG
>ONQJ01000135.1:2850-3627 GCA_900319935.1 uncultured Eubacteriales bacterium
GCGCTCGATCTTGAGATGCGCGCCTATCTCGTGAAGTTCGACTGCATGGACACGCCGCGGGCGATCTCCTTCAAGGCCAGGCTCGAGCGCGCGGAATGAGAAAAAACAGCGGAACAAGAAAAAAGCAGCGGCTGCGCCGTAAACGGCGCAGCCGCTGCTTTGCTTTGTTCAATGCTTGCCCTTATAGCGCAGGAACGAGGGCAGGGGCAGGTCGTAGTTCAGCACGAACCAGGCCAGACGGTCGCCCTTCTTGCGGGAGAAGAAAAAGCGGAAGATCGCGCGGGTGATGTGATAAGCGATCCAGCCGGAAAACACGCCGATGAGGACCGCCGCGGCCGCGTCGCTGGGGAAGTGGGCCATCAGATAGCAGCGCGCGAAGCACATCAGCAGCACGACGCAGGCCCCGGGCAGCAGCCAGCGCTTGCCGTGCATGAAAAAGATCGCGCTCGTGCCCGCGGCGGCGGCGGTGATGTGGCCGGAGGGGAAGGAGAAGCCGTCCTCGGCCGGCGAGCCGATCGCCTGCCACCATTCGCGGTAGACGGAGAGAGTCTCAAAGGGCCTCGGCCGCGCGACCAAGTCCTTCAGGACGATGTTCGTGATCAGCGCGCCGCAGCACACCGCGCCGAAAATGCACACGCCGAGGGGCCGCGTCCTGGCAAAGCACATCAGCGCCAGCGCGAGCAGGAAGAACAGGATCCCCTTTTCGCCCAGCAGCGTGACGAGCTTGAACAGGGGCGTGAGAACGACGCCCGCGTGTTCGGCGAGCGTGTGCATCAG
>ONQJ01000021.1 GCA_900319935.1 uncultured Eubacteriales bacterium
CCACTGCTGCCTCCCGTAGGAGTCTGGGCCGTATCTCAGTCCCAATGTGGCCGTTCAACCTCTCAGTCCGGCTACTGATCGCAGTCTTGGTAGGCCGTTACCCTGCCAACTAACTAATCAGATATGAGCCCATCTTTCAGCGGATTGCTCCTTTGGTACGAAAGGGATGCCCCCTCCGCACGTTATGCGGTATTAGCAGTCGTTTCCAACTGTTGTCCCCCTCTGAAAGGCAGGTTGCTCATACATTACTCACCCGTCCGCCACTAAGTTACAAAAGCAAGCTCTCGTAACTCCGTTCGACTTGCATGTGTTAGGCACGCCGCCAGCGTTCATCCTGAGCCAGGATCAAACTCTCAATTTTCCAGCTCTCAAAAGAAATTGTCTGGAGAACATTTCTGCTCTCCTCAAAAACCCTTTTCTTTGGTGCTTATTTTTGCATAAGCTGTTCTTACATTGTTCAATTTTCAAGGTACATCTCCGCCTCCCCTTTCAGGGGGCAGCTTGATTAATATAGCACAGCGGGATTGCCATGTCAAGCTTTTTTTATCATTTTTGAACGATGAAAAAAGCTTTTCCGACATGGTCGATCCGCCCGAGTTTTGCTCGGGTAAGTCGTAATATAGCACCTGCTTTGGAACTTGTCAACGCTTTTTTGATGCTTTTTTGAGAAATTTTTCCGGCACCAAAATCTTGTGGTTTTCCCTGCCGTTTCAACACAAAATACGCAAGGGCTTCCGTCAAAAGTAACAAAACGGGCGGGGCGGATTGACATAAGATCAGCGGCGAAAGGGCGTGAAAAAGCGGCCCGGAGCAGTTCTCCCGCTCCGGGCCGCCGCAAAAACTTTTCTGCGCTTTTTTACGGCTCGCCGATATGGCCGACGATGGGCAGCTCCTTCATCTCGCCGTTGGAGACGTTGCGGATGCCGGTGACCGTGAGAACGATCTCCGCGAGCCAGGCGACGGCGTTCAGGCCGGGGATCCAGCTGAGGATCAGCGAGGCGAAGAACAGCTTGCGCCCCTGCTTGGCGTGGAAGCGGGTAAAGGGATCGGTCACGCCGAGGAGCGAGGGCAGGAAGCAGAGGAAGCTGATATACGACAGATAGGAAAACAGGCGGCTCTCCGACGCGTTGCTGCGGATAAAGTTCGCGGTGCTGTCGGCCGCGCGGTGGATGCGGTAAAAACCGTCCTCGTTCGTCGTGCGCTCGCTGTCCCACTCGGCGCTGCGGCGGGCGGCCTCCTCCTGGCTGCGGCGGAAATCCTCCTGCTGTTGGCGGCGGCGCTGCTCGCTCTCGGCCCACTTGCGGTTCATCTCCTGCTGCTCGCGGCGGCGCTGTTCGGCGCGGCGGCGCGCGTCGGCCTCGCTTTTGCTCTCCTTTTCGCTCTGCGGCGCGTAGGCGTAGGCGGAAGCTCCGTCCTGCTTTTTCTTTTCGCCCGCCTCGTCAAAGCCGCAGGCCAGGCAGATCTCCTGCCCGTCCGGGATATAGGCGCCGCATTTCTTGCAGTATGACATGCCCTTGTCCTCCAAAGAAATCTTTGGGGAAATTATACCTTATAATATTTTGCTTTTCAATAAAGAATTGTGAATAAAGCGACGAAGCCTGTCCCAAATCAGGCGCAGAAGCGATGGTTGCCGATCGTGACGATCAGCGGGCGCGACCAGATCCAGGCGCTGGTGGCGGTGGCGGGGTTAAAGTAGTACAGCGCGCCGCCGCTGGGATCGCTGCCGTTCAGCGCGTCCTGCGCGGCGCGGTAGGCGCTTTCGGCGACGGGCTGGTCGAATTGGCCGTCGGAGACGGCGGTGAAGGCGTCGGTCTGGTAGATCACGCCCGCGAGCGTGTCCGGGAAGGAGGGATGGCGCACGCGGTTGAGCACGACCGCGCCGACCGCGACCTGGCCCTGATAGGGCTCGCCGCGCGCCTCGGCGGAGATGATGCGCGCGAGCAGCTGCACGTCGCCGTCGTAGCTGCCGCCCCTCGAGCCGCCGCCTCCGCCGCCGGAGGAGGGGATGCCGAGCGCGGCGAGCGTCAGGTCGCCGACCTGCCCGTCGGCGGAGAGCCCGTTTTTCCGCTGGAACCAGCGCACGGCCGCCTCGGTGCGGCTGCCGTAGATCCCGTCGACCGCGCCGGAATAATAGCCCCAGGCCTTCAGCCGCCGCTGGATCTCGGTCACGGTTGCGCCGCTGGCGCCGCGCTTGTACAGATCGGCGTGCGCGCCGGTGATGAGCGTGACGGCGAGCATGTTCACCGCGAAGAGCACGGCGAGCGCGAGCAGCAGCTTTTTTTGTTTTTTGCTCATGTCAGATCACCTCAAAATAAAAAGATCCTCACAGAAAAGTCTGTGAGGATCTTCGAAAAATATGCGTGCTGATCTCAGCCGACGCGCTCGCGGATCTCTTTGCCGACCTTCGCGAGGAACTCGTCCAGCGGCATCGCGCCGAGGTCCTCGCCCGTGCGGGTACGGACGGCGACGGAGCCGCTCTCGGCTTCCTTGTCGCCGACGACGAGCATGTAGGGGATCTTCTGCATCTGCGCCTCGCGGATCTTGTAGCCGATCTTCTCGTTGCGCAGGTCGATCTCGGCGCGCACGCCGCTCGCCTCGAGCTTCGCGAGGACTTCCTTCGCCCACTCGGCGCTGCGGTCGGTGATGGGCAGGACCGTGGCCTGCACGGGGCTGAGCCAGGTCGGGAAGGCGCCGGCGAAATGCTCGGTGATGACGCCGATGAAGCGCTCGATCGAGCCGAAGACCACGCGGTGGATCATGACGGGGCAGTGCTTCGCGCCGTCGGCGCCGACGTACTCGAGATCGAAGCGGCCGGGCAGCTGGTAGTCGAGCTGGATCGTGCCGCACTGCCAGGTGCGCCCCAGCGAATCCTGGATGTGGAAGTCCAGCTTCGGGCCGTAGAAGGCGCCGTCGCCCGGGTTGATGATATACTCCTTGCCGATGCTGGTGATCGCGTCGGCCAGGGCGGCCGTGGCGACGTCCCAGTCCTCGACCGAGCCGATGTGGTCCTCCGGCATGGTGGAGAGCTCGATGGTGTAGGGCAGGCCGAAGAGGGAGTAGACCTCGTCGAAGAGACGCGCGATGCGGATGACCTCGTCCTTGATCTGCTCGGGCGCGAGGAGGATGTGCGCGTCGTCCTGCGTGAAGCAGCGGACGCGGAACATACCGTGCAGCGCGCCGGAGAGCTCGTGCCGGTGCACGAGGCCCAGCTCGCCGTAGCGCAGGGGCAGGTCGCGGTAGGAGTGCGGCTCGAGATCGTAGACCAGGATGCTGCCGGGGCAGTTCATGGGCTTGATCGCGAAGTCCTCGCCGTCGATGACGGTGGTGTACATGTTGTCCTTATAGTGATCCCAGTGGCCGGAGGTCTCCCACAGCGTGCGGCGCATGATCTGCGGGGTCGAGATCTCGACGTAGTCCCACTTCTTGTGGACCTCGCGCCAGTAGTCGATGAGCGTGTTGCGCAGCACCATGCCCTTGGGCAGGTAGAAGGGGAAGCCCGGCGCCTCGTCGCGGAAGGCGAAGAGCCCCAGCTCGCGGCCCAGCTTGCGGTGGTCGCGCTTTTTGGCTTCCTCGAGCTTGACGAGGTACTCGTCGAGCTCCTGCTGCGTGCGGAAGGCCACGCCGTTGATGCGCGTGAGCATCTTGTTGCTGCTGTCGTCCTTCCAGTAGGCGCCCGACTGCTGCGTGACCTTGAAGGCCTTGAGGGCCTTGGTGTAGGTCAGGTGCGGTCCGAGGCACATGTCGACGTACTCGCCCTGCTGGAAGAAGCTGAACTCGCTCTCGTCGGCGAGATCGTCCATGTGCTCGAGCTTGTAGTTTTCGCCGCGCTCGGCCATGAGCTTTTTGGAATCCTCGCGGTTGAGGACGAAGGCCTTGATCGGCAGGTTTTCCTTGACGATCTTCTTCATTTCCTTCTCGATGGCCTCGAGATCCTCGGGTCCGAGCTTCTGATCGCCGAGGTCAACGTCGTAGTAAAAGCCGTTCTGCGTCGCGGGACCGAAGGCGAAGTCCGCCTGCGGGTACAGGCGCTTGATGGCCTGAGCCATCACGTGCGCCGCCGTGTGGCGGATGACGTGAAGCTCCTCCTCCTGCGGGCACTCGCCCACATGGCCGTCCTTGTAGATGATCTTCATTTCTTTCTCCTCCCAAAAACGAAAGCACCCTCCGGCGCTTTCACAATTTCGCGCCAAGGGTGCTCAAAAAGCACGGTCCCACCTTGAACTTTCACTCATTCATGCGCGTAACGCGCGCCGCGCGGGAGGGCATTTTCTCCCTCCGGCTCGGGAGCGGTGGCCGCTTTCCGATCCGTGAGCCGCTCTCAGCCTAAAAGGCGGCTCTCTCTGTCCGGATGCCTTTGAAAACGGTCTTCTCCGTCAAAGCCTTTGACAGTCTTTGAGTGTATCAGCTTTATCCTGCCCTGTCAAGGCGGAAAAATGCAAAATTCAGGCAAATCTGTTCCGCCCGGCGTCGTAAACGAAGCCGGCGGCGGCAAGTTTTCCCCTCAGCGCGGCCTCGTCGAGATCGAGACCCTCGCAGAGCGCGGCGAGGGAATCGTACTCGTCGCGCAGCTTGGTGTTGACGTAACTCAATAAGATCATCGGATCGTTCGGGAGCATCTTTTCCCCTCCTTTATAAAAGCGGGCGGCCTGCTGGGCCGCCCGAAAGGATCAGATATTGAAGCGGAACATGGTCACGTCGCCGTCCTGCATCACGTAGTCCTTGCCCTCGAGCCGGAACAGGCCCTTTTCCTTGGCTGCGGCCATGCTGCCGCAGGCCTTGAGATCCTCGAAGGCGACGATCTCGGCGCGGATGAAGCCGCGCTCGATGTCGGTGTGGATCTTGCCCGCGGCCTTCGGCGCCTTGGTGCCCTTCACGATCGTCCAGGCATGGACGTCGTCCTCGCCGGCCGTGAGGAAGGAAATGTAGCCGAGCAGGTCGTAAGAGGTCTTGATCAGACGGTCGAGCCCCGTCTCGGTCAGGCCGAGGTCGGCCATGAACATCTCGGCCTCCTCGGGATCGAGCTCGGCGATATCCTCCTCGAACTTGGCGGCCACGGGCAGCACCGCCGCGCCCTGCTTTGCCGCGTGGGCGGCGAGGGCCTTGAAGTTGGCGTCGCCGGCGTAGGCGGCCATGCCGTTCTCGTCCATGTTCGCGGCGTAGATCACGGGCTTGACGGTCAGCAGACCGCCGTCGGTCAGGATGTCCTGATCCTCGTCGGAAAAGTCGAAGTCGCGCGCGGGCTTTTCCTCCTCGAGGTGCGCGATCAGCGCCTCGCACATCTCGACCTCGCGCTTGTATTTCTTGTCCCCGCTCTTGGCATTCTTCTTCGCGCGGTCAAGCCTGCGCTCTACGATCTCGATGTCGGCGAGGATGAGCTCGAGCTCGAAGTCCGAGGCGTCGCGCACGGCGTCGGCCTTCTCGAGGAAAATGGCGTCGTCGTCGAAGCAGCGCACGACCTCGACGAGCGCGTCGACCTGACGGATGGCCTGGAAGGCCTCGCGTCCCTTGCCGCCGCTCGCCACGCCCGGGATATCGACGAATTCGATCGTCGCGGGGCTGTATTTCTTCGGGTGATAGTACTCCGCCAGCCAGTCGAGCCGCTCGTCGGGCACCTTCGCCACGCCGACGTTGGGCTTCGCCCCGGCCACGGTATAGGCGCCCGTCTCGGCCTTCGAGCCGGTGAGCGCGTTGAAAAGCGTCGTCTTGCCGACGTTCGGCAGACCTACGATCCCCAGTTTCATGTTTGCTGTCTCCTTTTTACGCAAAAGAGCTTTTCGATGCAAGGATTATATCATAACGCGCCGCGTTTCTCAATACTTCCCTCCCGCGGGGCTTTACAAACGGGGCAAAAGTTTTTATAGTATTTCCCGGAGGCGAGCGACATGAAAAAGATCATCATCCTCATCGGGAACTACGGCTCCGGCAAGACGGAGATCGCGCTGAACATGGCCGTGCGCGCCGCGGCCGAGGGCAAGCGCACCCAGGTCATCGACCTGGACAAGATCAACGACTATTTCCGCATGTCCGACCACGTCAAGCTGCTGGACGAGAAAAAGATCAACCTCGTCTCCCCCACCTTCGCCGGCGCGGGCCTGACGCAGACCAACATGAGCGCCGCCGTCGGCTCGGCCTTCGCGCAGGACTGGGACCTGGTCGTCTTCGACGTGGGCGGCGACCCCGCGGGCGCGATGTCGCTGGCGCGCTATCACAGCGATTTCGCCGCGCTCGAGCCGGGACAGCTGGAGGTCTACGACATCATCAACGTACGCCGGCCGATGTCCGAGACGCCGGAGAAGATCCTGAAGCTCAAGGCGGACATGGAGGGCTTCGCCCGCCAGACGGTCACGGGCTTCGTCCACAACTCCAACCTGCAGGCCTGGGCCAGCGCGCAGGACCTGCGCGACGGCTATCCGGTCGTCAGGGCCGCGAGCGAGATGAGCGGCATCCCGATCGTGCACACGACGGGTCTGCCGGCATACCTCGACGAATTCCTGCGGGACGAGGGGCTGGATCAGCGCTTCATCGGCACGCCGATCCCGCTGACGACCTACATGCACCGCAGCTGGGCGGATTTCACCCAGGGCATCTGAATACACGACGCGAAAGCGCGGACGGGAAAACTCCCGTCCGCGCTTTGTTGTTTTTTCAGAACAGGTCCCATCCGGCGACTTCACACTCGCCGTGTCCGTTCTCGCCCCAGGCCGTCAGCGTCCCGTCGGAGCGGACGAAGACGCAGTGCGTCCCGCCCGCGGCCATCGCGACGACGTCGTCCGGCGCGGAGAAGTCCTCCCCCGCTCCGGTGCGGAAGAAATGCGCGTGGACCGCGCCCTGCGCGTCGAGGCCGAGGACCGCGTTGGCCGAGACGTCGACGGCGACGAGCTCATGCCAGGCGGAGAGTTCCGCCGCGGCGCAGACGGCCGTGCCGTCGGCGCGCAGCCCCACGGCGCAGCCGGTGTTCACGGCGACGTCGACCAGCTCCGTCAGATCGTCCGAGCGCGCGCTCTCATGCGAGAGCAGGGCCGTGCCATCCTCGCGCAGCGCCGCCAGCGCATAGGAGCCGCCGGCGATCATGGTGACCTTCGGCCAGTCCGGGAGCATGTAGTAGTCGTTGTAGCCGCAGCAGACGACGCTGCCGTCGGCCTTCAGGCCGAAGGTGGCGTAGTCCGCCGCCGCGATCGCGACGATGCCGCGCCAGTCGGCCGTCTCACACTGGCCCTCGTCGTTCCGGCCGACCGCGGCGACCGTGCCGTCGGCGAAAAGGGCGACGCTGTGATAGGCCCCGGCGCAGACCGCCCTGACCCTTTGCCATTTTTCCACGCCGCACTGGCCGAAGCTGTCGTCGCCGCAGGCGAGGACCGTGCCGTCGTCCTTCAGGGCGAGCGTGTGGTAAAAGCCCGCGTCGACGATCCCGCGCGGCAGCGCTTCGCGCTTTGCCTTGAGCTCCGCGCGGCGCGCGAGCTCCTCGCTGGAGAGGTCCCGCGCGACGGCGAGCGCGGCGTCGAGGTCGCGCCGGCCGCAGATCTGCTCGGCGAGCGCGAGCGCGCGCTCTCGCGCTTCGGCCTCGTCCCGCAGCCGGTACAGCAGCAGAAACGCGTCGTTGATCCTGCCGTCGGCGGCGAGCGACCCGGCTTTTTCAAGCTGCGCGCGCAGCGCCTGGTCGGCGGCGTCGCGGTAAGAGCCCAGCGCCTCGAAGCGCCGCTGCGCCGTGTCGAAGTCGCCCTCCTGCAGCTCCTGCCCGGCCAGACGGTAGAGCGCCTCCCTAAAGCCCTCCTCCGCGCCCTCATAGTCGCCGAGCGCGGCGAAGGCGGCGGCTGCGGCGCGGTATTCCCCGCTTTCGAGGAGCGCGTTCGCCTCCGAAAGGCGGAGACGGTTTTCAAAGGCCGTCTTTTCCCCGCCCTCGGCAAGGCGCGCGATCAGCTTCTCCGCTTCGGCCGCGTCGCCCTTCTCCAGGGCGGCCTCGATCCGGCCGGGGAGGCGTTTTGCCGCGGCTGCGGACAGGGAGAACCCGAGCGCGAGCGCCAGCGCGAAGACGAGCGTCGCGGCCAGGATCGCCGCGAGGATCTTTTTTCTCTCATCCATGGCGCTCACCTCAATCCACTTGCGGCACGGAGTCGAGATACTCCTCGAGCCGCCAGGAAAAAACGGGGCCGTTGAGCGAGGTCCAGTGGCAGGTGACGAGATAGATATCGTCGATCTCGTACTGCCGCATGTACTGCCGGATGCTCGCGCCCACGCCGGGGACGTCGTAGTTCGCATGGCGCAGGTCCGTCTGCAGGATATCGTCGTAGAAGGGGAAGAGATAGTAAGCCATCGCAAAGGCGTAGCTGTCGGATATGATCAGCGCCCTCCGCCCGGTGTGGAAGCCGGTCTCAAACAGGCGGTACGGCCCCTTCGCGCCGCCGAGATACATCGTGTAGCCGTGGAACTTGAAGCTGTAAGCGTCCGAGGGCGTCCGCTCCGTCAGGTTCTCGATCAGCGAGGTCTTCACCGGCGCGAGCACGAGCGGCACCAGCAGGTTCTCGCGCTCGAGCGTCATGCTCCGGATCTGCTCGGGCGTATAAGGTCCCTTGTCCAGACTGTAACGCAGATAGTACTTGTAATCGTAGAAATCCGTCGGCGTGTAGCCGAGATCGGCGAGAAAGGCGTTGGAGGTCCGCCAGGCCGTTTTGACATACCAGTGCAGATCGCCGTTGGAGAACATCGGACCGTCGTTTTCAAAGGGCTCGAGGATCTTTGTGGCGTTGTAGATCCGCACGCCCGGCGCGACGAGAGGCTGCAGAGCCTCGTCAAGGTCGTCGCCCCAGTCGGCGAAGCGGTGATCGTCGAAGACGGCGTTGGCCACGTCCGAGGCGGGGACGTTGATGAAGAAGATGTTCCCGTCCTCCGGCAGCGCGCCGCGGTAGAGATCCAGCACATGCGCGAGATAGGCCACGCGCTCGGGGCTGTATTCCTCGATGAGCACGCGTCTGCCGTCGAAGCGCTCCTGCCACAGCGCCGCGCCTCTGGCCTCGGCCGCGGGCGCGTCGGCCGGCGCGGCGGTCTCCGGCTGCGCGGCGGTCTCCGGCTGCGCGGCGCTCGCCGGCTCTGCGGCGGCGGGGATCTCCGTCTCGGAGGAGAGCGTCTCCGGCGCTTCGTCTCCGGCGAGGCCCTGCTCCTCGAGGAAGAGCTTTTTCGCCTCCTCCTGCGCGTCGGCCTCGCCGAAGAGCGACATCATCGCGTCGGAGAGCGCGATCATCCTCTCGCGGGCGGGGAAGGCATCGGAGAGGTAGCTCTCGAACTCGTCCATGAAGGTCCCGGAAAGCACGGCGGACACGCCCGCCTCGGGGAAGGGCTGCAGCGCGCGGTTCTCCGTCTCGGACACGACGCCGTCCTTCGGCGCGAAGAGCAGCAGAAACAGCCCCAGCGTCGCTGAGGCGAGCAGCAGGATGTAGTTTTCGGCAAAACGCAGATACTTTTTCATGCCGTCCGTCCGATCAGAAGCGGAAATAGATGAAGGGGTTGTAGCTCTGCCCGACGAGGAACACGAGGCAGAGCGCGTAGAGCAGCGCCGTGGACACGGCGCGCGCGGCGGAGAGGAGCTTTTCGCCCTTCGGCCGCGCAAGCAGCGCCTTCTTCGCCGCCGGCACGACGGGCAGCGAGCAGACGAAGGCGAGCAGCGGGAATACGGAGTATTGCCGGATGACCTTGCGCGCGGCCTCGTCCAGAAGCGGCAGCGCGGTCCTGCCGAGGGCGGGATCGCGGGCGTAGCCCAGCAGTGCCCGCAGCGTAGCGGCGAGCGCGTGCAGATCGGTCTCGTAGAAGATCGCCCAGCCGACGACGGCGATCGCGAAGCTTAGGGCCCAGCGGATCGCCTTCGGCGTTTTTTCGATCAGGTTTTTGAGCACGAAGCGCTCCAGGATCAGCAGCACGCCGAAGTACAGCCCCCAGAGCACGAAGTTCCAGGCCGCGCCGTGCCACAGACCGGTCAGCGCCCAGACGACGAGCAGATTCAGCGCGGTGCGCGCCGCGCCGCGGCGGTTGCCGCCCAGGGGGATGTAGACATAGTCGCGGAAAAAGCTGCCCAGCGAGATATGCCAGCGCCGCCAGAACTCCGTGGCCGAGAGGGAGACGTAGGGGTAGTTGAAGTTCTCCTTATAGCGGAAGCCGAGCACGCGCCCCAGGCCGATGGCCATATCGGAATAGGCCGAGAAGTCGAAATAGATCTGCAGCGTGTAAAGGAAGGCGTGATACCACGCGCCGCCGAGGCTCGACGCGCCGCCGGGCAGCGCCTCGACCGCCGCGCCGCAGATGTTGGCCAGCAGCACCTTTTTCGCCAGGCCGACGACAAAGCGCTCGATCCCCTCGCTGAAATCCGTGACCGAGGTCTTCCGCTCGTCCAGCTGCGCGGCGACGTCGGCGTACTGCACGATGGGGCCGGCGATCAGCTGCGGGAAGCAGCTGACGTAGAGCAGGAGCTTCGGAAAGCTCTTCTGCACGCCTGCCTTGCCGCGGTAGACGTCCACCGTGTAGGTGAGCACCTGGAAGGTGTAGAAGGAGATGCCGATCGGCAGACGGATCTGCGGCACGGCAAGCTCAAGCGAAAAAAGCGCCGCGAGGTTCTGCAGCGCGAAGGAAAAGTATTTGAAATAAAACAGCAGCGCCAGCGACACGCCCACGCCGAGGCTCAGCGCGGCCTTTCTGCGGCGCGGATCCTCCGTTCGGACGATGGCCGCGGCGCAGAAATAGTTCACCGCCGTCGTAAAGAGCATCGCGAGCACGCAGACCGGCTCGCCCCAAGCGTAAAAGAGCAGCGAGGCCAGAAGCAGCACCGCGTTTTTTCGGCGCAGAGAACCCGCCGAAAAGTACAGCAGCAGTACGATCGGCAGGAAGAGCAGCAGGAATGTCATGCTCGAAAAAACCACGGCGGCCTCCGTTGACAGCAGTTTGGAAAGAACTGGGTATCGCGCGCTTTCCGAGCCCTATCATAGCACAGTCCGCCCCTTCGGCGCAACGCTCTTTTCCCGGGCGGGGCGTTGCCATCCGGCCGGAAAAGTGCTATGCTTACAGACAGCGAAAAAACAAAAGGGGGGCCGCGATATGGACGAGATCCGTGAAACAAGCCCGGAGCGCAACGAGGGCTCCGAGCAGGTCGTCTTTTTCGCGCCGGAGCTGCTGCAGAAGGCGCAGCAGCGGCAGGAACGGCTCGGCGCGCTGCGCGCCGCGGCCGAGAGCGGCGATCACGCCGCGCTGCTGGAGCTGGGGATCTACGATCTCGGCGAGCTGGGCGGGACGCCGCGCAGCGCCGAGGAGGCCTTCGCCTGCTTCTCCCGCCTGCCGGAGGACGACGCGGCGGGGCGCTATTACCTCTCCTACTGCTATGACCGCGGCGTCGGTACGGCAGCCGACGCCGAACGCGCCGCCGCGCTGCTCGCCGAGTCGGCCGCGGGCGGCTTTCCGCCCGCGCTCTGTGCGCTGGGGCTGTGCTACGAGAACGGCCACGGCGTGGAAAAAGACCCCGCGAAGGCCGCGGAGCTCTACCGCGCCGCGGCGGACAAGGGCAACGCGGTGGGCATGTGCAATCTCGGCGTGCTCTGTTTGGACGGCATCGGCACGGAAGAAGACGCCGAGGCGGCCGCCGCGCTCTTCGCGCAGGCCGCGGAACTGGGGTTGCCGCGCGCGCAGTTCCTGCTGGGGCTGTGCTACGAGACCGGGCGCGGCGCGCCCTGCGAGCCGCGCAAAGCCATGGCGCTCTATGACGCCGCCGCGGCGCAGGGCTATGACGAGGCCGTATGCGCCAAGGGCGTGCTGTACTACCACGGCGTCGGCACGGAGCAGGACCGTGAAAAGGCCTTTTCTCTCTTCCGCGAGGCGGCGGAGCGCGGCCTGGCCCGCGCGCAGTTTTTCACCGCGCGCTGTCTCGACGACGGCGAGGGCACGGAAGAAGATCCTTCCGAGGCCTATCGCTTCTACGCCCTGGCGGCCATGAACGGCGTGCCCGACGCGATGTTCCGCGCGGGCCTGTGCTGCGCCTGCGGCCGCGGCACGCCGGAGGACCCGGCGCTGGCCGCCACCTGGTGGGAGCGCGGCGAGGCCTGCGGCGAAGTGCGCTCGACGGCGCATCTGGGCGTGTGCTACGAGAGCGGCCGCGGCGTCGAGGAGGATATGGAGCGCGCCGTCGCGCTCTACCGCAAGGCCGCCGAGGCCGGCGGCGCGGAGGGCCAGTGCGATCTCGGCGTGCTGTACTATTACGGCACGGGCGTGGCCGAGGACGACGCGAAGGCCGCCGCGCTGTTCAAAAAAGCGGCGGAGCAGGGCTTCCCCCGCGCGCAGTATTTCCTCGGACTGTGCTTCGAGAGCGGCCGCGGCGTGGAAAAGGACCGCGAGAAGGCCGCGCAGCTCTACCGCGCGGCGGCGGAGCAGAATTACGCCCCCGCGATGCGCGCGCTGGGCGTGTGCTACGAAAACGGCATCGGCGTGGAGAGCAGCTTCGAGCGCGCCGCCGCGCTGTACGCGAAGGCCGCCGAATGCGACGATATCGCCGCGATCTTCTATCTGGGGAACATGTACTACGCCGGGCGCGGCGTGGCCGAGGACGACGCGAAGGCCGCGGAGCTTTACCTGCGCGCCGCGAAGGAGGGCCATCCCGGGGCGCAGCGCAACTACGCCCATTGTCTGGAGCTCGGTCTCGGTCCGGAGAAGGACCTGCCGCAGGCCGTCGAATGGTACGGCCGAGCCGTCGAACAGGACGACGCACTGGCCGCCTTCAGTCTCGCGCGCCTGTATGAATCGGGCGCGGGCTGCCAAAAGGACGCCGCGCGCGCCGTAGAGCTGTACGAAAAGGCAGCCTCCCTCGGCTATCGGAAGGCCGCGCAGCGGCTCGGAGAGATGTACCGGGACGGACTGGGCGTGAAGCGCGACCGCAAAAAGGCCAAAGAGTGGTTCGAAAAAGGCGGCGGAGAGCCAGATAAGCAGCAAAGGCAGCGGCAGCACTCCAACGCCGTCGGGCACTGGATGCTGCGCGTGCTCGCCGACGCCGCGCTCTGCGGCTGCTTCGCCGCGGGTCTCAACGCGCTGTCCTACGGCGGCAGCCGCGAGGACGGGCTCGGCGCGGCCTATCTTGGCGTCGTCGCGCTGATGTTCCACGCGCTCGCGTGGTACATGCGCCCGAAGGAGGCCAAACGCGCGCCGCGCGGGCTGCACATCGCGGCCGCCGTCATCCTGCTGGTCCTGCTGGCCGCCATCGTGAGCGTGTTCCTCGGCGGAGGCGTCGTCGATCCGGTGGACCTCTGGATCATCGGCTGGCTCGCCGCGCTGCTCGCGCTCGCCGTCTTCCGGGCCTTCCGGAAGAAAAAATGAAAAGACAAAAAAGGAAGAGGCTTGAGGGAGGCACTTCGTAAGGAAGTGCTTCCCTCGCGTTTTTTGAGCGCAGCTATCAACCCGAAATTGATTATGCCGGGTCGATGTGTTATTATTTCCCCGATAGATCGACGTCTTATGAGGTTATGAATATGGACAAGGAATTATTGGGAAAATGCGGTTATTACTGTGGACAATGTCCGAGTTACCTTGCAGGAAAATGTAAAGGTTGCATTAAAGGAAACATTGGCGGAGAGTGTTATGCTCGTGACTGCGCATTAAATAAAAAAATAATATCTTGTGGCCATTGCGATGATTTTCCATGTCAGACTTTACAGGATAATCCCAAAGCATCTTTGTTAAGCCCTGTATGGTTGAAGTGGAAGGGGACCCAAAAAGAGCGCTGAATTCCGGTTTGTTGAGATACCGCGAAGACAGAAAAAGCCTTCCCCTTGAGGGGAAGGTGGCGCGCAGCGCCGGATGAGGTGGAAACCCTTGAATCAAACGAACAATCCCAAATCAAGAAAAAACGCGCAGAAGCTGCGCCGCGAGATGACAAAGGAAGAGCACCGGCCTTTTGAGACGGCTTCAATTGTCTGGTATTGAGGAAGCATGAAAAGACACCTCATCAGTCAGCCTTGCGGCTGACAGCTTCCCCTCAAGGGGAAGCCTTGGACGCACCTTTGTCCACAGTCATAGCGAGCATCGGATTTTGCCCCACAAAAACCAAGAGATAAAAACGGCGTGACCGCAACGGTCACGCCGTTTTTATATCATTTTGAGTCGGTAATTGCCGCCTTATGACAGCTTCCTTACAGAGTACGCCCCGAAAGCCTCTTCCTTTTTTGTTTGCGGAGAGCGGGGAGCGCGCGGCCGATTAAGGAAGATCACTTTCCCTCGGCCAGGAGCTTGAGGATCTGCACGGCGTTCGACGCCGCGCCCTTGCGGATCTGGTCGCCGCAGCACCAGAGCGTCAGTCCCTTCTCGTCCGTGAGGTCCTCGCGGATACGGCCGACCCAGACGAGGTCCTGGTCCGTCGTGTCGAGCGGCGTGGGGTAGCAGCGGCCCTCGTAGTCCTCGATCAGACGCACGCCGGGATAGGCGGCGACGGCGGCCTTCGCGGCCTCGACGCTGACCTTTTCCTTCGTGCGCAGCGTGACGGCGATGGAGTGCGAGCGCATGACCGGCACGCGCACGCAGGTGCAGTTGACCTTCAGATCGGGGCAGTGCAGGATGCGGCGGCCCTCGTTCTGCATCTTCATCTCTTCCTTGGTGTAGTCGTTGCCGTAGGGCGCGTCGATGAAGGGGATGACGTTCATCGCGATCTGCGCGGCGAAGGTCTTGACCACGGGCTTTTCGCCCTTCGCGAGCGCGGCCATCTGCGCGTCGAGCTCGGCGATGCCGGCCTGGCCCGCGCCGGAGACGGCCTGGTAGGTGCACACGACCATGCTCTCGATCTCGGAGAGCTTCGCGATGCCCGCCACGGCCATGAGCGCGATGATCGTGCAGCAGTTGGGGTTCGCGATCAGGCCCTTGTTCTCAAAGGCGTCCGCGCCGTTGATCTCCGGCACGACGAGCGGCACGTCCGGCTCGAGCCGGAAGGCGGAGCTGTTGTCGATGTAGACCGCGCCGCTTTTTTTGATCGCGGGGGCGAAGCGGCGGGACATGTCGCCCTCGACCGCGCCGAGCACGAAGTCGAGGCCCTCGAAGCTCTCGTCCGCCGCGGCCTGAATAGCGACGTCCTTTCCTTTGAATTTGATCAGGCTGCCCGCGCTGCGCGCGCTGGCCAGCGGCCGCAGCTCGGAAACCGGGATGTCATACTCCTCGAGGATCTTGAGCATTTCCTGCCCGACGGCGCCGGTCGCGCCGAGGACGCCTATTTTCAGTTCCTTCATCATGAATTCTCCTTTCCTTATCCGGCGAAGCCGTCGTACAAAACGCGGATGGCCGTCTCGAAATCCTTGTTTTCCACGCCGACCGTGATGGCCAGCTCGTCGGCGCCCTGCGCGATCGTGCGGATGTTCACGCCCGCGTCGCCGAGCGCCTTGAAGAGGCGGCCCGAGATGCCTGGGCGCGAGCTCATTTTGCGTCCGACGGCCGCGACGAGCGCGATCTCGTCCTGCACGCGCACATTGTCGGGCCGGCAGGTCTTGCGGATGTCGGCCAGCACGTCGTAGAGCGCGTCGCCCATCGCGGCCGAGCCGGAGACGAGCGCGAAGCTGTCCAGACCCAGGGTGATGTGCTCGACCGGGGCGTGGTAGCGGTCCATGATCTCCAGCGCCTGGCAGAGCGTCGCGTTGGCGTTCATGTCGCGCTTCTGGACCGTGATGATCGTGAAGTTGCGCCGTCCCGCGATGCCGGTGATGAAGCGCTCGCTCTCGTCGCGGTCGTCCGCCTCGCCGACGATCAGCGTGCCGGGGTCGTCGGGACGGTTGGTGTTGCGGATGTTGAGCGCGATGCCCTTGTCCTTGACCGGCTGGATCGAGTCCTCGTGCATGACCGAGGCGCCCATGAAGGCCAGCTCGCGCAGCTCGGCGTAGGTGACCTTGGCGATCGGGCGCGGGTCGGGCACGATGCGCGGGTCGGCCATCAGGATGCCGGAGACGTCCGTCCAGTTCTCGTACACGTCCGCGTCCGTGGCGGCCGCGGCCAGCGCGCCGGTGATGTCGCTGCCGCCGCGGCTCATGACCTTGATCTTGCCCGTGGGCAGGCGGCCGTAAAAGCCGGGGATCAGGATCCTTCCGTGCGCGGCGAGGGCCTCGGCGATCGCGCGGTCGGTCCTGTCGCGGTCGATCTGGCCGTCGTAGCCGAAGAACACGCAGTCCGCCGCGTCGACAAAGCGATAACCCAGATACTCGGCCATCAGGCGGGCGGTGTAGTACTCGCCGCGCGAGACCAGCTCATCCACGCTCGTGTCGCGGCTCAGTCCGGCGGCGAGCTTTTTCATCTCCCCCTCCGCGTCGAAGCGCAGGCCCAGCTCCGTGCGGATCTCGGCAAAGCGGCCCTCGATCGTCTGCAGGATGTCGTCGCAGGACACGCCGTAGCTCAGATGCGCGTGGCACAGATACAGAAGATCCGTCAGCTTGTGGTCGTCGGCGCTGCGCTTGCCCGCCGCGGATACGACCACGACGCGGCGCGCCGGATCCGCTTCTATTATACTTTTGACTTTTCGGAATTGTTCCGCCCCGGCGACCGAGGAGCCGCCGAATTTGGCTACCTTCAGCATATCCCTTATTCCTCCATCGCGGCGAAGAAGACCGCCGCTCCGCTCTCGCGCAGCGCCTTGACGCGCGCGTGCATGTCCGCGACCGCGAGGGCCTCCGTCACGCCGCGGCAGAGCGCGCCGTCGAGCTCCTTCTCCGTGAAAGGCAGCGCGTCCGCGCAGGAGGCGGGCAGGCGCACATAGTAGCGGCAGGAGCACACGGTGTTGTCCGCCGCGACGCGCACGCAGCCCGGCTTCATCATCTCACGGCGGCCGTGGACGACGTCCGAGAGGTCGCGCACGACGGCCGAGGCCGTCGGGAAACGCCCCGCGCCCTGGCCGATGAGGACGATGTCGCCCGCGTTCTCGCCGCGGTACTTGGCCATGTTGAAGTTCTTCAGCACCGAGGCCTCCGGCGAGGAGGAGGGAAGCAGCACGGGCTGGACGAAGGCGTAAAGGCGGCCGTCGGCGCTCTCGCCGCCGCTCACGACGAGTCTCAGCACGAGATCCTTCGACTGAAAATGCGCCACGTCCGCGGCCGTGACGGACTCGATGCCCTCGAGACAGAAGCCTTCGCAGGGCAGCTTGTCATAGGCCACCGCGCAGGCGAGCATGATCTTGCGCAGCGCGTCGAGGCCCGAGACGTCGGCCGTCGGGTCGGCCTCGGCGTAGCGAGGGCCTGGGCCTGGCTGAGCGCGTCGGCGTAGTCCATGCCGGAGCGCTGCATCGAATCGAGCATGAAGTTGGTCGTGCCGTTCAGAATGCCGCCGAGGGAGAGGATGCGGTCGCTCTCCACGGCGAGGGCGAGGTTGTGCAGGAAGGGCACCGCGCCGCCGCAGGCCGCGCTGAAGAGAAAGGCCACGCCCTTTTCCGCGGCGAGCTTCGCCAGCTCGGGCCCCTTGGCCGCGACGAGCGCCTTGTTCGAGGTGACCGCGTGCTTGCCCGCCGCGAGCGCGGCGGAGACGTAGCTGTAAGCCGGCTCGACGCCGCCCATCACCTCGACGACGGCCTCGACCTCCGGGTCGTTCACGACCTGGTCGATCGAGCAGACCTTGAAGGGCTTGTCCGCCTTGCCGGGCCGCACGAGCACGGACCGGAGCTCCAGCCCCGGCGCCTTTTCGAGCATCGCGCATACGCCGACGCCGACCGTTCCGTATCCCAAAACCGATACCTTCATGTTTCTCTCCTCTGTTGTGTCCCGTAAATTCCGCGATAAAAAGACACTTGTATTTTTGACGCGAACAGTGTATCATGTGGATATCGAAAAAACAAGCCTTTCTCGCTCTTTTCATCGAAATGACTGGAAATCGGGAGCGTTTTGTTTTATTCTATATTTAATTTGTTGGCAGGAAGGACGGACAGAGGCCGATGGACTATCAAAGCACGAGAGGAGCGATCTTCGCCGACGAGACGGAGGCGATCCTGCGCGGCATCGCCGCGGACGGCGGGCTCTTCGTCGACCCGGCGCTGGGCGGGCGGCCCTTCGACTGGCGGCGCTGTCTCGGCCTTTCGGCGCTCGGGATGCAGAGCATGATCCTCTCTTACCTGCTGCCCGGCATCCCGGACATGGACGCGCTGGTGAAGCGCGCCTACGCGGGCAAGTTCGAAACCGACGAGCTCACGCCCCTCGTCAGGGTCGGCGAAGACTATGTGCTTGAGCTTTTCCGCGGGCCGACCGCGGCCTTCAAGGACGTGGCGCTTTCGATGCTGCCGCAGCTCGTCGCCGCGGCGAAGGAAAAGCGCGGCGACGGGGGCGAGACCGTCGTGCTGACGGCCACCTCCGGCGACACGGGCAAGGCCGCGCTCGAGGGCTTCCACGACGTGCCGGGGACGCGGATCTTCGTGTTCTTCGCGCGCGCAGATGGTCACGCAGGAGGGGCAAAACGTCACGGTCTGCGCGGTGCGCGGCAACTTTGACGACTGCCAGACGGGCGTGAAGCGCGCCTTTGCCGCGCTTGCCGGGGATGAAGAGCTCCGCGCGCGGGGGCAGGAGCTGACCTCGGCCAACTCGATCAACATCGGGCGGCTCGCCCCGCAGCTGGTGTATTACTTCCTCGCCTACGCCCGGCTGGTCGAGAGCGGACGCATCCGCCCCGGCGAGGCGGTCGACTACGTCGTGCCGACGGGCAATTTCGGCGATATCCTGGCGGGCTGGATGGCGAAGCGGCTCGGCCTGCCGGTCGGAAAGCTCGTCTGCGCCTCGAACGCCAACCGGGTGCTGACCGACTTTTTCCGCAGCGGCGTCTACGACCGGCGGCGGGACTTCTACCGCACCGACTCGCCCTCGATGGACATCCTCGTGTCCTCGAATCTGGAGAGACTGCTCTTCTACGTCTCCGGCGGCGACGCGGATCTGGTGCGCCGCTGTATGGACTCTCTCTCAAAGGAGGGCTTCTACCGCTTCCCCGACGCGCTGATGGACAGGCTGCGCGCGGAATTCGCCGCGTACTGCTGCACGGACGCCGAGGGGGCCGACGAGATCGGCCGTCTCTGGCGCGAGGAGGGCTAAAAGCGGCACGAAAGCGCCGCTCGTGATCCTCTCGACCGCCTCGCCCTACAAGTTCCCCGCCGCGGTGCTCGCCGCAATCGGCGGGAAGACCGGGGGCGACGAGTTCGCGCAGATGGACTCGCTCGCTTCCCTCACCGGCGTGCCCGTGCCCCGCGCTCTTGCTTCCCTGCGCGGGAAGAAGGAGCTTCACGGCGACGTGATCGGCGTCGGGGAGATCATCCCCTATATTCAGAGAAAACTTTCGGAGGAATAATCCATGATCGTAAGAGTACCGGCCAGCTCCGCCAACCTCGGACCCGGCTTCGACAGCTTCGGCATCGCCTGGCAGCTTTACAACGAGATCGACTTTCAGATCCGCGAGGATGGGCTTTCGATCTCCGGCTGCGCGGAGCAGTTTCAGAATGAAGACAATCTCGCCTGCCGCGGCTTCCGCCGCGTGCTGGAGCGCTGCGGCATGCCCTTCACGGGCGTCGCGATCCGCTTCATGCGCTGCGCCATCCCCGTTTCGCGCGGGCTGGGCTCGTCGGCGGCGCTGATCGTCGCGGGCGTGACCGCGGCCAACGAGCTCTATGAGCTGGGGCTCTCGCGCGAGGACCTGCTGCTGCTCGCCACGGAGGTGGAGGGCCACCCCGACAACGTCGCGCCCGCGCTCTACGGCGGTCTGGGCGTGTCCGCGATGGACGGCGGCCGCGCGATCACGCGGCGCTTCCCTCTGAGCGACAGACTGCGCTTCGCGGCGCTCGTCCCGCCCTTTGAGCTTTCCACCACGCTTGCGCGCAGCGTGCTCCCCGCGGAGCTGCCGCGCGAGGACGCGATCTTCAACATCTCGCGCGGCGCGCTGCTGCTGCGCGCGCTCGGCGACGGCGACGCGGAGCTGCTTTCCTTCGCGATGGACGACCGCATCCACCAGCGCTACCGCTCCAAACTCATCGACGGCTTCAAGACGGCGCGCATCGAAGCGCAGGAGTGCGGCGCGGCGGGCATCTGCATCTCCGGCGCGGGCCCGACGCTGCTGTGCGTCGCGGAGCGGCCCGACTTCCCCGCCCGGATGGAAACGGCGCTGGAGCTGGCGCTGCCCGGCTGGGAGTTCATGGAGCTGACGCCCGATCTCGACGGAGCCAAGATCGCCGCACTCTGATATAAGAAGCAAAACCGGCGTGACCGAAACGGTCACGCCGGTTTTTGTTGTCTTATTTTCTGTCGGCTACGAAGGCTCAGGCCTCGACGGTCTCGGCGCCGCGCTCTCTGCGGGCGGCGAAGTCAACGGCGGCGCAGGCGGCGGCCAGGGCGGCCATCAGCGGGGTGTAGCCGTCGGTGAGGAGCATGCGGGTGCCGAGGTCCTGGGTCAGGACGAAGAGGGCGATCGCGGCGATCGCGGTGAGAAGCTCGGCGGCCATGCCAAGGCGGAAGCGGCGGAGGTAGCTGCGCTCTGCCTCGCTGAGCTTGCCGTTCTTGCGGCCGTGCAGCTCGGAGGCACGCTCGAACTTGGCCTTCAGGCCCAGCAGCGGGAGCAGGATATACAGGCTCAAGAGCGCGCAGATCAGGTTGATCAGCGCCCAGCCGCTGAGGGAGGCGTTCTCGACAGGGGCGGCCATCGGCAGCGCGCCGTCGTTGATCTCAACGGTGTCGACGGAGGGACGCGCAGCGGAGAGCGTTACGATCTCGGCGCTGTCGCTCTCGGCGCTGAGGGCAGTGTTTTCCGCGGCGATCCCGGACAGAGCGGCAGGGGCGCTGTCGTTCCGGACGGGGGCGGCGGGGGCGGGCGCGGCAGCCGGGGCAGGCTCGGCGCTCTCGGTCTCAACGACCTCGGGCTCGGCGATCTCGGTCTCGACGACCTCGGTCTCGGCGATCTCGGTCTCGACGACTTCGGCCTCGACGATCTCGGTCTCGACGACCTCGGCCTCGACGATCTCGGTCTCGGCGACCTCGGTCTCGACGATCTCGGTCTCGACGGTCTCGGTCTCGACGACCTCGGCCTCGGCGATCTCGGTCTCGACGACTTCGGCCTCGACGATCTCGGTCTCGACGACTTCGGCCTCGACGATCTCGGTCTCGATGACTTCGGCCTCGACGATCTCGGTCTCAACGATTTCGGTCTCGACGACCTCGGTCTCAACGATCTCGGTCTCGACGACCTCGGCCTCGACGATCTCGGCCTCAACGACCTCGGCCTCGACGATCTCGGTCTCAACGATCTCGGTCTCAACGACCTCGGGCTCGGTGTTCTCGGTCTCGACGACCTCGGGCTCGGTGTTCTCGGTCTCGACGACCTCGGGCTCGGTGACTTCGGTCTCGACGACCTCAGGCTCGGTGACTTCGGTCTCGACGACCTCAGGCTCGGTGACTTCGGTCTCGACGACCTCGGGCTCGGTGACTTCGGGTTCGGCGGCCGCGGGCACCTCGTTCATCTCGCTGATGATCGCTTCGACGAGCTTTGCCTTGGTGCTGAGCACGCCGTTGATGTTCCAGCCATCGTTGCTGCTGGACTGGTACTTGACCTGGCACCAGAGGACAGTGTAGTTATCGGTGGTGAGGGCATCGGCCTCGATGCGCTTTCCCTCTTCGTCGCGCATGGTCGTCATGCCTCTTTTGACGAAGGAGGAGATCCTGGCGAGGACTTCCTCGTCGGTCGGCAGGCTGTCGAGCTTCCAGGTCACGTCGCCGGACTCGGAGTCGTCCGTGTGGATGCCGGTCTCGGCAAGGGCGCGGATCTGCTTGTCTGCCTCGATGATCGACGATCCCATGTAGGAGACCATCATGTATTTGCCCTGGTTGTTTTCTTTGAAGCTCAGCTCGGGGTTGTTGTAGATGTTGCCGATGTTCTTGCCTTTGTTGCCGTGGGAGGGAGAGGCGAGCTCATCGGGGGTGATCGTGTTGCCCTCGTCGTCAAGGCCCACCATGATGGAGCCGCCGACGGAGGGAGTGTAGCTGGACAGGCTCTCGCCGAGGAGCGTTCCGTCCTCGAAGCAGTTGTTGGCGCTCATGGCGTTGGTCCAGAGGGAGAACTTGGCGAAGGGGGTACCGCTGCCGGACTTCCAGCTGCCGCTCCAGGCGGAGGAGAGAACGGCGACGCCGTCTCCGTCGGCATCCAGGGTCTCGGCTGCGACTTCGCTGCCGGGCTTGACGATCTCGCCGCCCTCGGTCATCCAGCCCTTGAAGGCGTAGCTGACGTAGGCGAAGCGGTCCTTCTCGTTGCCGGTGAAGGTCTGGTAGCTGTGGGAGTCGAGGTCGTGGATCGTGACGTCCTCGCTGCCGTCGACCTGGAGCTCCTCTCCCCCGACGACGGTGGGCATCTCGCCGTACAGGCTGCCCTTGGACTTGGTCTCAACGACGTCGTAAACGATCGTCAGCGTGTTCTCGTTCTGCTCGGCTTCCTCGACGGTCTCTTCGGCGGCCTCTTCGATGGTCTCTTCGACGATCTCTTCGGCGGTCTCTTCAGCGGCCTCTTCGACGATCTCTTCGGCGGTCTCTTCGACGACCTCTTCGACGGTCTCTTCGACGACCTCTTCGACGGTCTCTTCGACGGTCTCTTCGACGACCTCTTCGACGGTCTCTTCGGCGGTCTCTTCGACGGTCTCTTCGACGATCTCCTCGACAGTCTCTTCGACGGTCTCCTCGACGGTCTCTTTGACGGTCTCCTCGACAGTCTCCTCGACGGTCTCCTCGACGGTCTCTTCGACGACCTCTTCGACGATCTCTTCGACAGTCTCTTCGACTATCTCCTCGACGGTCTCTTCGACGGTCTCTTCGACGATCTCTTCGACGATCTCTTCTTCATTCTCGGAATCAGCATAGATGCTTCCGGCGGGAAGAGCGATGGAAAGGAACATGGCCAGGACCAGGATCATGGTCAATGTACGTCTCATTTTCTTCATCGGAGTTTCCACCTTTCATTTTTGTTTATCGGTCTTTCGCCCTCGCGGGCGGCTTCATTTTCCCTTTGCACGCTCATCATAGCATCCGTGCAATCAAGGGAAGCGTCAATAAACCATCAAACAGCGCGTATTTTTCCTATTTTTTATTGATTTTTGTTTTCCGTCGCCGCGTCAGAGAAAAAAACACCCGGATCCGAAGATCCGGGTGTTTGAAAAACGCCTGTGGAAGCTTATTCTTTTGTTTCCCCGTTTTCGTCCGCGCTCTTCTGCTCGGGCGAAGCTGCGGCTTCCGCCGCGCCCGCTTCGTCCTTTTTCTCCTGCGCATAGCCGTCGGTCATGGAGATCTTGCGCGCGGGACGCTCGATCGTGCGGTCGGCCTTGGCCTTCTTCGCGTCCTTCGCGCTCAGCGGCATGAACTCGCCGTGCTCGAAGAAGTAGTTGAACTCGTCGGCCTCCATCGACTCGTGCACGAGCAGATACTCGGCGATCGCGATGAGCTGGTCGCGGTGGGCGTTCAGGATCTCCTCGCAGCGCGCGGAGGCCTCGTCGAAGATGCGCTTGACCTCCTCGTCGATCAGGGCGGCGGTCTCCTCGGAATAGCTCTTGGTCGTGCCGAAGTCGCGGCCGATGAAGATGCTGCGCTCGGCGCTGTCGTAGCTGATCGGGCCGAGCTTCTCGCTCATGCCGTAGACCGTGACCATGTTGCGCGCGATGGCCGTCGCCTGCTGGATGTCGCCGGAGGCGCCGGTGGAGATATCGTCGAGGAAGAGCTTTTCGGCCGTGCGGCCGCCGAGCGCCATGACGATCGACTCGAACATCTCGGCCTTCGACTTGAAGTTCTCGAGATCCTCGTCCGGACGGAAGAGCGTGAAGCCGCCCGCCGGACCGCGCGGGATGATCGTGATATAGTGCACGGGGTCGACGTGCTCGAGAAAGCGGCCCGCGACGGCGTGGCCCGCCTCGTGATAGGCGGTCAGCCGCTGGGCGCGGGAGGACATCTTGCGGCTCTTCTTCTCCGGGCCCATCTGGACCTTGAGGATGGCCTCGTCGATGTCTTCCATCGTGACGAAGCGGTGGCGGCGGCGCACGGCCAGCAGCGCGGCCTCGTTCATCAGGTTTTCCAGGTCCGCGCCGGAGAAGCCGGGCGTGCCCTTGGCGATGGAGTTGAGGTCGACGTCCTCGGCCAGCTGCTTGCCGCGGGCGTGGATCTTCAGAATGGCCTCGCGGCCGCGGATGTCGGGCAGGGCGACGTAGACCTGGCGGTCGAAACGGCCCGGACGCAGCAGCGCCTGGTCAAGGATGTCCGCGCGGTTGGTCGCGGCCATGACGATGACGCCCTCGTTGTTGGAGAAGCCGTCAAGCTCGACGAGCAGCTGGTTGAGCGTCTGCTCGCGCTCGTCGTTGCCGCCGCCGAGACCGCTGCCTCTCTGACGGCCGACGGCGTCGATCTCGTCGATGAAGATGATCGCGGGGGCGACCTTCTTGGCCTGGTCGAACAGGTCGCGGACGCGTCCGGCGCCGACGCCGACGTAGAGCTCGACGAAGTCCGAGCCGGAGATGGAGAGGAACTGCACGTTCGCCTCGCCCGCGACGGCCTTGGCCAGCAGGGTCTTGCCCGTGCCCGGAGGGCCGACGAGCAGCACGCCCTTGGGGATGCGCGCGCCCATGGCCGTATAGGCCTTCGGATCCTTGAGGAAGTCGACGATCTCGGCAAGCTCCTCCTTCTCCTCGTCGCAGCCCGCGACGTCGGCGAAGGTCTTTTTGTTCTTTTCATCGCTGCCGAGACGCGTGCGGGCCTTGCTGAACTTGGCAAAGCCGCCCGCTCCGCCGCCGGCCTGCTTCATCATCGACGACCAGAACCACATCGCCAGCGCGATGAGGATCACATAGGGCAGCAGTCCGACCCACCAGGGGACGACGAAGCCTTCCTTGTAATCGTAGGTCTCGATGACGCCTTTTTCATGCTGTTCGGCGATCAGGTCGCGGAAATCCTCGTAAAAGACGGAAAAGCTGTACAGCTCGACCGTCCTCGTCTCGGTGATCTCCTTGCCCTCGGCGTCTTTCTCGCCGGTGCGCAGCTGCAGCTCGATCTCGTCGCCGTGGGTGACGAAGGACTGCACCTTCTCCTTTCGGAACAGATCGACCATGTCGGAATACTGGGTCTCGGTCTGCTTTTTGCCGCCGAGCATCGAAAAGATCGTCGCGGCGAGGATGACCAGGATCAGTACGTAAAAGCCGATCTCCCGGCTTCTGTTGCGTTCAGGTTTCAAATGGGGTCACTTCCTATCTGTCGGGGAATGCGTTATTTGTATACTTCTTCTTTCAGCACGCCGATATACGGCAGGTTGCGGTAGCGCTGATTGTAGTCGAGACCGTAGCCGACGACGAAGGCGTCGGGCACCTCGAAGCAGGAGTAATCCGCGTAGATGTCCGCCTTGCGGCGCGAGGGCTTGTCCATCAGCGTCGCGATCGTGATGGAGGCGGGCTTGCGCACCTGGAGGTAGCTCTTGAGATAGTTGAGCGTCACGCCCGAGTCGAGGATGTCTTCGACGAGGATGACGTGCCGGCCCTCGATAGGCTCGGAGAGGTCCTTGTTGATGCTGACCGCGCCCGTGGAGGTCGTGCCCTTGTACGAGGAGACGGCCATGAAGTCCATCGAGCATTTGACGTTCACGCAGCGCATCAGGTCCGCCATGAAAATAAAGCAGCCCTTGAGCACGCCGACAAAGATCGGGTCCTTGCCCTTGAAGTCCTCGGTGATCTGCGCGCCGATCTCGGATACGCGCTTGTAGATCTCTTCTCTGCTGAACAGGATCTGCTGAATATCGTTCTCCATAAATCCCTCTCAAGTTTTATGTTTTTTCTTCTATCGTGATCAGAAGCGCCGCGTCGCCTTCCCCGCAGGCGCAGCGCTCCGCTTCGCCGAAGGCCGGGACGAGCACGACGCCCTTCCCGTCGCGGAACACCGGCGTGAGCAGCTTTTCCCGCTGCGTGGCGCGCGCCTCCGCGAAAAGGCTTTTGAGCGTCTTGGTACAGCCGCGCCCCGCGGGGCGGTAACGCTCGCCCGGACGGGGCGGAGCGACGATCAGTTTCCCGTTCATACTCTCATATTTGAGGCGATAAGTCTTGAACGGGCTGTGAATTTCTTCACCCGGCGCGGCAAGGCGCGTACGGATCGTGAGACCGGACTCCTCCAGCGTGACGCTGCCGCCGAGCGGAAGCTCCGTTTCGGGAAAAGAGACGCTCTCGTCCGCCGCGAAGTACAGCCTCCCCCGCTCGCAGCGCAGCTGCGCGCCCGGCAGATCGAGCGCGGCGCGCTCCGTCGAGCGGCACAGCGCGAGGACGGCCTCGATATGCTTCTCCTCCGCGCTCCGCGGCAGGAGCCTGCGTACGACGCGGGAGGACACGGCCCCGTGGAGTTCCAGAAGCTCCGCCGCCGGAAGGCTCTCGCCGTCGAAATGCTCTGCGATGAACGCCTCCGCCCGCTCGGAAAGATACTCCTCGTCGCGGCGCAGCAGTCTGCTCAGACGCGCGGCCGCCTCGGGAAAAGACGGATTGAGTTCCTTCAGCACGGGCATGACGCCGTGCCGGATGCGGTTGCGGCTGTACGCGTCGCTCTCGTTCGTGCTGTCCTCGACGTGGGGGACGCCGTTTGCCGCGAGGTATTCTTCGATCTCCGCTCTCGTCAGCCCCAGCAGGGGGCGGATGATCTTCCCCCGCCGCGGCGGGATGCCGCAGAGACCGGCGCTCCCGCTCCCGCGCGCGAGGTTGAAGAGCACGGTCTCGGCGTTGTCGTCGGCGTTGTGGGCGGTGGCGATGAAATCAAAGCCCTGTTCCTCCGCCGTCTTTTCCAGGAAGGCGTAGCGCAGCCTTCGCGCCGCCTCCTCGAGACCGAGGCCCGTTTCCGCGGCGTATGCCGGTACGTCCGCGTGAGCAACAAAGCAGGGAACGTCCTTTTCGCGGCAGAAGCTCTCGACAAAAGCGCAGTCGCGCAGGCTCTCCTCCCCGCGGACGCCGTGCTCGAAGTGGGCGGCGGCAAGCTCGTGATCGCCCGTCTGCAGCAGCAGCGCGAGCAGGCACATCGAGTCCGCCCCGCCGGACACGGCGCAGAGCACGCGCGCGCCCTTCGGCGGGAGGAGCAGCTTTTTTCTCATCTCAGGCTTCATCGCCGCGGTATTTCTCGACGGAATAGAAGCTGGTGTACTCCGGCACCCAGGTGAGCTGAACCGTGCCGGTCTGGCCCTTGCGGTTTTTCAGCACGATGGCCTCGGCCAGGTTCGGGTTTTCGCATTCGCGGTTGTTGTAGCCCTCGCGGTAGAGGCCG
>ONQJ01000037.1 GCA_900319935.1 uncultured Eubacteriales bacterium
GGGATCGAAGCCGGCGGCCTTGCAGATCTCGCGGGCTTCCTCCACGGAGGCGATGCCGTACTCGGCGAGCACGCCGTTGATCTTGCCGATCCGGCGGTCATAGTTTTCAAATAATGCCATCGTACCTGCACCTCCTTATTCCTTGCGGGGATCGATGTACTTCACGGCGGCGTCCCACTGGCCGTAGTGGCCGGTGGCCTTCTTGAGCGCTTCGTTCGCGTCCATGCCGCCCTTGATGAAGTCCATCATCTTGCCCAGGCTGACAAACTCATAGCCGATGATCTCGCCCTCGGCGTTGAGCGCCATCTTCGAGCAGTAGCCCTCGGTCATTTCCAGATAACGCGGGCCCTTTTCCTTCGTGGCGAACATCGTGCCGACCTGCGAGCGCAGGCCCTTGCCGAGGTCCTCCAGCGAGGCGCCGACGAGCAGGCCGCCCTCGGAGAAAGCGCTCTGCGTACGGCCGTAGACGATCTGCAGGAACAGCTCGCGCATGGCGGTGTTGATCGCGTCGCACACCAGGTCGGTGTTGAGCGCTTCAAGCAGCGTCTTGCCGATGAGGATCTCCGAGGCCATGGCCGCGGAATGGGTCATGCCGGAGCAGCCGATCGTTTCGACGAGGGCCTCCTGAATGATGCCGTCCTTGACGTTGAGCGTCAGCTTGCAGGCGCCCTGCTGCGGCGCGCACCAGCCGATGCCGTGGGTGAAGCCGGAGATATCTCCGATCTGTTTGGCCTGCACCCATTTCCCTTCTTCGGGGATCGGGGCCGGGCCGTGATATGCGCCCTTGGCGACGGGGCACATATGCGTGACTTCCGCGGTGTAAATCATAGGCCATTCCTCCTGTAAAAAAATAAGGGGTCATATTTGCATACAAAAAGCAGAGGCTGTCTGCGTTTTTTCCGCGCTCGGCTTTTCGGAGAGGATCTTCCTCCCGTCCCTTTCATCATAACAGGTCGAAGGCCCGAAAGCAAGTCATAATCCCATCAATCGACAGAGCGCGGCTTGCTTCGCAACTTTATCCGCTTGTCGTTCACTTAAGGTCAGGGGTTCGAAACGCTCTGACGAATGCAAAACACGGAGCACCCGAATGGGTACTCCGTGTTTTGGCACGCCTTAAGGGATTCGAACCCCTGTTGCTTCGCAACTTTATCCGCTTCGCTCAAAAAGCGCTCCGCGTTTTAAGGTCAGGGCTTCGAATACACAGGTCGAATGCAAAATGCGGGGCACCCAAATGGGTGTCCCGCATTTTGGCACGCCTTAAGGGATTCGAACCCCTGCGAAGTTCGCCGCTGCGCGGCTTGCTTCGCAACTTGATCCGCTTCGCTCAAAAAACGCTCCGCGTTTTAAGGTCAGGGGTTCGAAACGCTCTGACGAATGCAAAACACGGAGCACCCGAATGGGTACTCCGTGTTTTGGCACGCCTTAAGGGATTCGAACCCCTGATGTCGCTTTCATCTTCGACAGCTTGCATATATTAGCACAGCTTGGATCGTTTTGCAAGTCTTTTTTCTTGCTTTTACAAAAAACTTTACCAGCTCATGTTTTTGGACACCGAGTCCGCCACGTCGCCGATCACGCGGGCGACGGCGCTCTTGACGTCCTTCTTTTTCGGGCGCATCAACAGCGACGAGACGACGCCGACGGCGAGCCCCACGCCCATGCCGAGATAGAGATCGTTGTTTTTCATCCTGCACTCCCCTTCCGCCGCTCTCGCGCGGCTTTTTTCACGGATAGTATGTGCAGTTCGGCAAAAAACAAACCGTCCTTTTCCATCCGTAACAGAAAATCCATTGATAGAGGCAGGGCAGATGTGCTATTATGATATGTAATCAAAAAACGCTTCTTTTGCATGAAAGGGAGGCGAAGCGATGAGCGTCAAGATCCTGGCCGTGGGCGACGTGTGCGGCGAGCCCGGGCTGACTTTTCTGAGCAACAATCTGAAAAACTACCGCAAAGAGAAGGGCATAGATTTCGTCGTCGTCAACGGCGAGAACGCCAACGTCGTCGGCATCACGCCCAAGCAGGCGGATCAGATCCTGCACGCCGGCGCGGACGTGGTGACGCTGGGCAACCACACCTGGACGCGGACCGAGCTGCGCCCCTATCTGGAGGAGCGACGCCGCATCCTGCGCCCCGCGAACTTCGCGCCGCAGTGCCCCGGCAAGGGCATCGAGGTCTATCCCACCGACTTCGGCGACGTGTGCGTGCTCAACCTGATGGGCCGCTTCACGCTCGACGTCAACACCGACAACCCCTTCGTCATCGCCGACGGCTTCATGGACGAGATCCGCGAGAAGATCATCCTGGTGGACTTTCACGCCGAGGGCACCAGCGAAAAGCGCGCGATGGGCTTTCTTCTCGACGGCCGCGCCAGCGCCGTGTGGGGCACGCACACCCATGTGCAGACCTCGGACGCGCAGGTGCTGCCCAAGGGCACGGGCTATATCTCCGACCTCGGCATGACCGGGGCGGTCAACTCCGTGCTCGGCATCGACCCGGAACAGAGCATCGGCAAGTTCATGGGCGATCCCCCGCGCCGCTATGAGTCCGCGAAGGGCCCCGCCAAGATGGAGGGCTGCCTTTTTGAGATCGATCCCGGGACGGGCCGCTGCCTGTCCGCGGAGGGGGTGAGGCTGACGTGAAAGGGCTGCGCATCCTGCATACGGCGGACCTGCACATGGACTCTCCCTTCGAGGGCCTTGGCGCAAGCAAGGCCTCCGTCCGCCGCGGCGAACAGCGCGATCTGCTCGGCCGCATCGCCGCTCTCGCCGCCGCCGAGCAGGTCGACCTGGTGCTTTTCTCCGGCGACCTGCTGGACAGCGACAACACCTTCTATGAAACGGGCGAGGAGCTGATCCGCGCGCTGCGGCAGATCCGCGTGCCGGTCTTCATCGCGCCGGGCAACCACGATTTCTACTCCGAGCGCTCGCCCTACGCGCGGCTGAAGCTGCCGGAGAACATCCACATCTTCACCGAAAACGAGATCCGCTGCGTCGACTGCGGCGAGCTGGGCTTCCGCGTGTACGGCGCGGCCTTTACCGACCGGCGGAGCGGACCGCTCCTGCGCGGCTTTCATGCCGAGCGGACCGAGGGCGTGTACAACATCCTCTGCCTGCATGGCGAGGTCGGCGTGCGCGATTCGATCTACGACCCGATCAGCGAGGACGAGCTCGCCCGCAGCGGCATCGACTATGCCGCGCTGGGCCATGTCCACAAGGCGAGCGGGCTGTGTCTGGCGTGCAGCACCTGGTATTCCTGGCCCGGCTGCCCCGAGGGACGCGGCTTCGACGAGACGGGCGAGAAGACGCTCAACCTCATTGAATTCGAGGGCGGGAACTGCACGCTGCGGCCCCTGTCCGTCGCCAGCCGCCGCTATGAGACGATGGAGGTGGACATCTCCGAGACCGAGCCGCTGCTCGCCGTCCACACCCTGCTGCCGGACGAGACCGTGCGCGACGTCTACCGCATCGTCCTCAAAGGCGAGACGGACGCGCCGCCGGATCTGAACCGCCTGTACGAAAACCTCAGCGAGTTCTTCTTCGAGCTGCAGCTGCGCGACGAGACGCGCCTGCGGCAAAGCGTGTGGGAACGCTCGGGCGACGATTCGCTGCGCGGGCTCTTCCTCCTGAAGCTGCGCGAGCGCTACGACGCCGCGAAGACCGACGAGGAGCGCATGCACATCGAACAGGCCGCGCGCTGGGGTCTCGCCGCGATCGACAACCGGGAGGAGGTGGTCCGCCATGATGATCAATAAGCTGACGGCCTCCTTCGGCAAGCTGGAAAACGAAACGCTCTCCTTCCACGACGGGCTCAACGTGATCCACGCCCCGAACGAGAGCGGCAAGTCCACCTGGTGCGCCTTCATCCGCGCGATGCTCTACGGCGTCGACTCCGGCGAGCGGGCGCGCGGCGGCTATCTGCCGGACAAGCAGCGCTACGCCCCCTGGTCCGGCGCCCCGATGGAGGGGCAGATGGACGTGACGGCCGACCGCTGCAACATCACCCTCACGCGCACGACGCGCACGAGGACCGCCCCGATGCGCGAATTCACCGCCACCTACACCGGCACGAACGTGCGCGTGGACGGCATGACGGGCGCCAACGCGGGCGAACAGCTCACCGGCGTGACGCGCGACGTGTTCCGCCGCAGCGCCTTCATCGAGCAGGGTTCGGTAGCCGTGTCGGGCAGCCCGGATCTCGAGCGGCGCATCAACGCCATCGTCTCCACCGGCGAGGAGGAGACCTCCTACACCGAGGCCGACGCGCGCCTGCGCGCCTGGCAGCGCAAGCGGCGCTACAACCGCCGCGGCATGCTGCCGGACCTTGAAAACAAGATCGAGGACGCGCGCCGTCTGCTCGAGGACATGGACGGCTCGGCGGAGAACATCGAGGCGCTCGAGCAGCGCCTGGAGCAGACGAAAAAGGACTGCGTCCGTCTGGAGAACGAGGTGACCGAGAGCCGCAAGCGCCAAAGACGCGAGTCGATCGAAACGCTCAGCCGCGGCCGCGCCGCGCTCACGGAAGCCGACGCCGCGCACGACGCCGCGATGGAGCGCCTCTCCGAATGCCGCGCCGATCTGCGCGGCAGCGCCTTCGACGGCATGAACATCCGCACGGTCGAGGAGCGGGTCAGCTCCGACCTCGCGCGCATGGATGAGCTCAAGGCCGTCTATAAAAAGAAGGCTTCGCCGCTGTGGATGATCCTCTGTTTTCTGCTGACCGTTGCGGGCGTGACGCTCTACACGATCTATGACAAGCTCGCGTGGATCGCCGCCGCGGGCGTGTTCCTCATCGGCGCGGTCGTGTTCCTCACGCTCTATCTCAAAGCGAAAAGGACCGCGTCCGACGCGCGGGATGAGCGCTCGAAGATCCTGAAGGGCTACGGCGTGCAGCACGGCTCGGAGCTCTCCGGCGCCTTGGAGGAATACCGGAAGCTCTACGCCGCCGTCCTCGCCGCCGAGGAGAACGAGCGGGTCACGCGCGAGCAATACGAGCAGGCGCGCCGCCGCCAGGAAAAGCTGGAGGAAAACGCGCTGGCCGACCTCGACTTCGTCTCCGGCTCCTCCCCCGCCGCAAGGCTCGGGCGCGAGCTGAACGCCAAGCGCGCCGAGGCCGAGCATTTGAGCGCGCAGATCGCCACGCTCAAGGGCCGTCTCTCGGCCATGGGCGACACGATGGTGCTGCGCAGCGAGCTCGGCACGATGGAGGAAGAGCGCGCGCTGATCAGAGCGCGCGCTGATCGAACAGGAATACGAGGACATCTCGCTGGCCGCCGAGACGCTGCGCAGCGCCGACGACGAGCTGCAGAGCCGCTTTTCGCCCGAGCTCGGGCGCGTGGCGGCGGAATATATGTCGCGCGTGACCGGCGGGCGCTATTCGCAGGTGCTCATCAACCGCGACTTTTCGGCCATGACCCGCACCGACGCCGACGCCGTGGCGCACGACAGCGGCTACCTGAGCGCCGGGACGATGGACCTGCTGTATCTCGCGGTCCGCCTTGCGGTCTGCAAGCTGGCCCTGCCCGAGGGTGAGCCCTGCCCGCTGATCATCGACGACGCGCTGGTCAACCTCGACGAGACGAGGCTGCAGCAGGCGATGGATCTCCTCAAGGAGATCGCCAAGGAGCGTCAGGTCATCCTCTTCACCTGCCGCAGCGCGGAGTGATCGCATGAAAGCAAAAAAGACTGCCGATCCGGCAGTCTTTTTTGTTATCCTTCCTTTCCCGTCAGCTCGCCCCAGAGCTCCAGCAGACGGAAGCGCAGGACCGTGCCGTCGGAGGAGAGGATCTGAAAGCTCTCCTCTCCGATATCCTGTTCCAGCTCCTCCGTGCTTTCGAGACTCAGGCAGAGCGGCGGGAAGACGACGCACCACCAGTTGCGGCCCTCCCCTTTGCCGAGGACGACGCGCAGCGAGTCGTAGCCTCCCGCGGGCAGAGAAATGCGCCCGTAGGTCCGCGTCGGATAATACTCGCGCGTGAGCGTAACCGTGACCTGCCGGCCCCCTGCCGCGGCCGCGGCCGCGCTCTGCAGCTCCGGCAGCGAACGCGAGAGGAGCTCCGCGGCCTCCGCCTTGCTTTCGATCCCTTCGAGACGCGGCGAGAGGAAATCCAGCACCGCGTCGCGCACGCGCAGCTTGAGCGCCTGCTCCTCGGCGCTGTCGTCGACAGCCAGAACGTGCAGACGGATCAGCGAGGCGCTGATCCGCTCGCTTTGCTCCTGCGCCCACAGCGCGGCGCAGAGCGTGAGGCACAGCGCGCACAGCAGCGCCAGCTCCCAGGCCTTGAAATGATTTGAATGCTGTTCAGACATGAAAAACCGCCTATCCTCTGTTGATACACAGAGTATAGACGGTTTTGCTTTTTCCTATTCTCTTTACAGCAGCGCGCCCACGGCCTCGGCCGTGCGGCAGAAGCGGTATTCCCTTTTCAGCGTCTCACAGGCCTTTTCGGCCGCCGCCGCGTCGCGGAACACGCCGAAGACCGCCGAGCCCGTTCCCGTCATCAGCGCGCCGAGCGCCCCGCAGTCGAGCAGCGCGCCCTTCGCCGCGCGGATCGTGCGCATGCGGCGGTCGGGCACGTCCTCGAAGACGTTGTACATCCGGCGGCACAGGCCGTCGAGATCGCTCTTTTCCAGCGCGTCGAGCAGACCCTCCGTGTCCGGGTGGCAGCTGAGCTTCGCCTCGTCGAGCTTGCGGAAAAGTTCCGGCGTGGAGATTGAAAAGTCCGGCTTGCAGACGACGAAAGCGCAGGGCGGCAGCGCCTTGAGCGGCTGCAGGATCTCTCCCCGGCCGGAGGCCAGCGCCGTCCCGCCGAGCAGACAGAAGGCCACGTCCGAGCCGACCTCCTCGCCCGCGGCGCAGAGCTCACGGGCCGAGAGCGGATCGCCGTAGGCGCGGTTGAGCGCGCGCAGCACCGCCGCGGCGTCCGCCGAGCCGCCCGCCATGCCGGCGCCGACGGGGATGCTCTTGCGCAGCGAGATCTTCATGCCGCGCTCGCCGTCGTCCACGAGCTCAAGGAATTTCAGCGCCGCGCGCACGGCGAGGTTGCGCTTGTCGCCCGGCACATAGGGCAGCGAGGTGACGGCGTGGACGAGCCCGTCCCGCTCCGGCTGGATCGTCAGCTCGTCGCAGATCGAGATCGTCTGCATGAGCATGAGCATATCGTGATAGCCGTCGGGGCGCCGCGCCGTGACGTCCAGGGAGATATTCAGCTTGGCATAGGCCTTTTCCGTGATCGGGAAGGCCGGTTCCCTATTACTCAAAGTAATACACTCTCATTTCATACGGCCGCGAGGTAAAGCCGTTCATGATGACGAAGTTGCTCTCGTAATTGGAGAAAACGGAAATTCTTGTCCTTCGGAAAATACTCTTTGTAATCTCCCCAGACGGCGACGGGCGTTTCCTTTTTGAATTTCAGGATCGCGCGGTAGAAGTTCAGCAGCGAGTTCGGGTCGTCCTCCTGCTGGGCGGCGTTGATCTCCTTATAGTTTTCGTTGACGAAGAACCAGGGCGTTCCCTCGGAGAAGCCGGCGTTTTTGCCGTCCGTCCACTGGAAGGGGGTGCGGGCGTTGTCGCGGCTCGAGCGCGCGAGCAGCTTCATCGCCGTCGAGCGCGGCATGAAGCGCGTAGCGACTTCGATGTTGTTCTGCGCCATCACGTCCTTGTACATGCCCAGCTCCGTCAGATTGGTGTTGAGCATGCCGATCTCCTGGCCCTGGTAGATGAAGGGCGTGCCGCGCTGGAGGATGTACATGGCCGCGAGCATCTTGCCGCTCTCGGTGCGGTATTCCTCGCTGCCGTAGCGGCTGATGATGCGCGGATGGTCGTGGTTTTCTATGTACAGCGCGTTCCAGGCCCGGCCCTGCAGCTTTGTCTGCCATTCGGAGAAGGCGCGCTTCATCTTCACAAGGTTGAAGGGCAGCTGCAGCATGTCGAGCATGAAGCAGTCGGCCTCCATGTGGCTGAAGGCGATCATCTCGTCGAGCACCTTGTCGCCGCCCTCGTCGATGTATCTGAGCGCGACGTCGGGCGTCGTCATCGGGCTCTCGCCGACGGTGAAGCAGTCGTAGAAGTCCAGCACCTCGCGCTTGAATTCCTTGAGGTATTCGTGCGCCTTCGGGCGGTTGGCGTAGTGCCTGTATCCGTTGGCCACCGGCAGCGGCGGATAGGAGCTCGGCAGGCCCTCGTCCTTGGCGATGAAGGTGATGACGTCCTCGCGGAAGCCGTCCACGCCCAGATCCAGCCAGAAGCGCAGGATGTTCTTGACCTCCTCGCGCACGCGGGGGTTGGCCATGTTCAGATCCGGCTGCTTTTTGGCGAAGACGTGCAGATAGTACTCGTCGAGAGAGGCGTCGTACTCCCAGGCGCCGCCCTCGAAGACGCTCGACCAGTTGTTCGGCGGCAGGCGGCGGCCCGAGCGCGTCGTGCGGCCATTGCGCCAGTAATAGTAGTCGTGGTAGGGGCTGTTTTTGTCCTTTCTCCCCTCGATGAACCATTTATGCTCGTCCGAGGTGTGGTTGACGACCAGGTCCATGAAGACCTTCATCCCGCGCGCGTGCGCGCCGTCGAGCACCTGCCGGAAGACCTGCAGGTTGCCGTAGTCGGGATGGATGTCCATATAGTCCGAGATGTCGTAGCCGTAGTCGGCGTTGGGCGAGGGAAAGAGCGGCGAGAACCAGATCGCGTCCACGTTCAGCGATTTGATATAGTCCAGCTTGTCCAGTACGCCCCACAGATCGCCGATCCCGTCGCCGTTGCCGTCGCAGAAGCTGCGCGGCCAGATCTGATAGACGGACATGTTCTTGTACCATTCGCTCTTGGCCATGTTCGATCCCTTCTTCGCATTTTGGATTAAATATTATTGTATCACGACTTGAAAAAGATGTAAATAAAAACGGGTCTGTCTGGGACAGACCCGTTTTTGTTCGATCGGTCAAAGATACTGGAAGGCGAGGATGACCAGCGCCATCCCGACGGCGAAGCAGAGCCCGACGAGCAGGATCGCCTTCATGGCTCCCATGATCGCCCAGATCCGCTCTTTGCGGGAGAGACCGTCGCCCTCCGCGGGGCTGACGGGGCCGCTTTGGCGCTTACTCTCCATGCCGGCCGCGGAGCGGAGCGCGTTCGGATCAAAGCCGAAGAGGTTGCGGCGCGTCACGCCGCTCATATCGGCTATGGTCCGGCCGTCGTCCTCGAACTCCTCGCGTTTGCGCTCGCTCATTCCTTATCGTAGAGGTGGCAGACCACGAAGTGGCCGGGCTCGACCTCGACCTGCTTGGGCACCTCGTGCTTGCAGCGCTCGGTGCAGCGGGCGCAGCGGGTGTGGAACTTGCAGCCGGAGGGCGGGTTGGCCGGGCTGGGGATGCTGCCCTCGAGCACGATGCGGTTCATCTTCGCGTTCGGATCCGGGACGGGGATCGCCGAGAACAGCGCCTCGGTGTAGGGGTGCAGCGGGTTGGAGAAGATATCCTCCGTCGAGCCGTACTCCACCAGGTCGCCCAGATACATGACGCCCACCGAGTCGGAGATATGCTCGACGACGGAGAGGTCGTGGGAGATGAAGAGGTAGGTCAGCTTGAACTGCTCCTGCAGGTCGCGCAGCAGGTTGATGATCTGCGCCTGGATCGACACGTCCAGCGCGGAGACCGGCTCGTCGCAGACGACGAATTCCGGGTTGAGCGCGAGGGCGCGCGCGATGCAGATACGCTGGCGCTGGCCGCCGGAGAACTCGTGCGGATAACGGTCCTTGTGGAAGGGCTGCAGGCCGCACTTGTCCATGATGTTGTCGATGTAGTCGTCAAACTCGTTGGCGGGGACGAGCTTGTGCTCGCGCACGGCCTCGCCGATGATCTCGCCGACGGGCAGACGCGGGGAGAGGCTGGAGAAGGGGTCCTGGAAGATGATCTGCATCTTCGGACGCATCGCGCGCATCTCCTTCGGCGTGAGGTCATAGACCTCCTGGCCGTTGAAGAGCACCTGGCCGCCGGTCTTCTCCCCCGCGAGACGGAGGATCGTACGCCCGGTCGTGGTCTTGCCGCAGCCGGACTCGCCGACGAGGCCCATCGTGGTGCCGCGCTTGAGATTGAAGGTGACGCCGTCGACGGCCTTGACGTAGCCGACGGTATGGGCGATCAGGCCGTCCTTGATCGGGAAGTACTTCTTGAGCGCGTTGACCATCAGGATGTACTGCGGGTCGTACTCAACGGGGGTGAAGTTGTTCTCGATCACCAGGGAGGATTTCTTATTCTCGTCGCTCATTTCTCATCCTCCTTCTTGTCATAGTAGCGGTAGCAGCTGACCTTGTGCGTCTCGCTGAGACTGATCATCTCGGGATACGCGCCGCTGCAGCGCTCGACGCATTTCTCGCAGCGGTCCTTGAAGTAGCAGTAGTCGGGCATGTTGATCGGGTTGGGCACCTTGCCGGGGATGGAGTAAAGCTTGTCGATCTTCTTGCCGACGACGGGCTTGGACTCCATCAGGCCGATGGTGTAGGGGTGCGCCGGGTGATAGAAGATATCCTCCGCCGTGCCCTTTTCGACGATGCGGCCCGCGTACATGACCACCACGTAGTCCGCCATCTCGGCGATGACGCCGAGGTCGTGGGTGATGAACATGATCGAGGAGTTGATCTTGTCCTTGAGGTTGCGCAGCAGGTCCAGGATCTGGGCCTGGATCGTCACGTCCAGAGCCGTGGTCGGCTCGTCGGCGATGATGATGCGCGGGTTGCAGGCCAGGGCCATCGCGATGACGACGCGCTGGCGCATGCCGCCGGAGAGCTCGTGCGGGAACATCTTGTAGACGCCCTCGGAGTTCGCGATGCCGACCATTTCCAGCAGCTCGATCGTGCGGGCCTTGATGTCCGCCTCGCTCTTGCCCTCGCCGTCGTGCAGCTCGATGACCTCGTTGATCTGGTCGCCGATGCGGAAGACGGGGTTGAGCGCGGTCATGGGCTCCTGGAAGATCATGGACACGTAGTTGCCCCTCAGACGCTGGAGCACCTCGTTGGGCGCCTTGGTCACGTCGTAGGCCTTGCCGTTGCCCATATTCAGGCGGATCTCGCCCTCGACGACCTGGCCCTGCGGGCGCTGGAGCAGCTGCATGAGCGAGAGGGAGGTGACGGACTTGCCGCAGCCCGACTCGCCCACGACGCCCACGGTCTTGCCGATGGGCACGTCGTAGCTCACGCCGTCGACGGCCTTGACCGTGCCGGCGTCGGTGAAGAAGTAGGTGTGGAGATTGTCGAACTCCACGGAATTGTTCGGATCGTGCATCTGGGTGAGATACTCGCTCTCCGGAACGTTCTTGCGTTTGCGCGCCTTTTCATAGGCGTTCGTGATCTTGCGGTTCTCTCTCGAAATGCGCCGCGCTTCACGGGCGGAGAGATAGCCTTCGCTCTTCTTTGCCATATCCTCTCCTCCTTAACGCTTCATTTTCGGGTCAAAGGCGTCGCGCAGACCGTCGCCCACCAGGTTCCAGGCCAGGACCGTCAGCAGCAGCAGGGCGCCGGCCGGGATCCAGATGAACCAGTAGTGCTGAAGGACGAAGGTGTTGTTGACGTCGTTGATGATGTTGCCCCAGGAAGCGAAGGGGTACTTGACGCCGAGACCGAGGAAGCTCAGCGAGGCCTCGGTGATGATCGTACCGCCGATGCCCATCGTGACGGAGACGATGATCTGCGGGATGACGTTCGGAACGAGGTGCTTGAAGATACGCCTCGACACGCTGATGCCGCCGGCTTCGGTGGCAGTCATGAATTCCTGCTCGCGCAGCGAGAGGATCTGGCCGCGGATCAGACGCGCCATGCCGGGCCAGCCCAGGAAGCCGAGGATCAGCATCAGGTAGACCATGCGCAGCTTCGGGTCCATATTCATGGCGTCCATGGCCGCGCCGATGATGATGATGACCGGCATCGAGGGGATGCAGTAGAAGATATCAACGATACGCATGATCAGGTTGTCGACCCACTTGCCGAAGTAGCCGGCGAGGCCGCCCATGATGATGCCGAGGAAGGTGGCGATCAGCTCGACGATGAAGCCGATGATCAGGCTCACGCGGCCGCCGTACATCAGACGCGTCAGCATGTCCATGCCGTTGCGGTCGGTGCCGAGGGGATGCTCGCGGCTCGGCTGGCCGTAGGTGTCGTACACGCGCGTCTCGGTGGCCCGGCGGATCTTCCAGTTCTTCACGTCGGGCTTGTAGTCGATGATGTACTCGGACTCCACGCCGTCGACGTCGGTGAAGACAAAGCTGTCGGCGCCGGCCTCGAGCTCGGCCGCCAGCTCCTCCTGGAAGGCGCGGGAGAGGAACTGTCCGGGCACGATGGTCTGGATGACGTAGCGGCTGATGAAGGCGAGCTCATCGCCGTCGGAGGTGAAAACGCCGCCGTCTTCGTCGATCACATAGTTCTTTCCGTCCGCCGTGAAGCTTGTACCGTCGTTGGTGTAGGCCTTCAGGGCGTTGAAGATGAAATCGAAGGAGAAATTCGTGCCCTCGACGCTCGGGGTCACGATGTCCTTGTACGCAAGACCGATGGTCGTGTCGGTGTCGGCCAGGGTCACGCGGTAGAAGTCCTTGCCCTCCTCGATCACGCCGTAGGTCACGTCACGGTAGGTGACGGTGTCCTGCTTTTTCGTCGTGGCCAGGACGACCTGCGCCTGGATGATGGAGTCGAACTTCTGATCCGGCGCGGCAACGTAGCGGAACTCGCTGTTCTTGACGGCGCCGGCGTATTCCTTGTTCTGGATGTCGATGCGGTAGAACTGCTGGTTTTCCTTGTAGGGGCTGATGATGCCGCCGATGAAGGAAAAGATGAACATGAAGGCCAGGATGCACAGACCCACGACCGCGATGCGGTTGCGGAAAAAGCGCTTGGCGACCATGGCGCCCGGCGACAGGACCTTGACGCGGCGGTCGTCGTTGAGGGAATACTGCTCTTCTTTGGAGGCAGCGGAAACTTCTTTCTTTTCGAGATCTTCGTTCATTTTCGCTCCTCCTTTCTTATGCGATGCGTACGCGCGGATCGACCACGGCGTACAGGATGTCCGCGATCAGGTTGCCCAGCAGCGTGAGGATGGCCAGGAAGGCCAGATAGAACATGCTGAACGGGATATCGCCGCCGACCATCGCGTGGTAGGAGGCGTAGCCGATGCCCGGGATGGAGAACATCGTTTCGGTGAACAGGGCGCCGGAGAACAGGCCCGGCAGCGATCCGCCCACGATCGTGACCAGAGGGATGAGCGTGTTGCGGAAGGCGTGCTTGTAGATGACCTTGTGCTCGTCGAGACCCTTGGCGCGCGCCGTGCGGATGTAGTCGGCGTTCAGGACCTCGAGCATGTTGGTACGGGTGTAACGCATCAGTCCGCCGATGGAGATGACGATCAGCGTCAAAATCGGCAGCACCAGGTGGTGGCACTTGTCGAGGAACTGGTGGGCGGCGTCAAGCTGCATGTAATTGCGTCCGACCAGACCGAAGAGGTCGAACCAGCCGAGCTTGACGCAGAAGACCAGCTTCAGCAGGGCGATGAAGAAGAAGGTCGGCAGCGAGATGAAGGCCAGGGCCAGGACCGAGATCGTATAGTCGGTCTTGGTGTACTGCTTCGTCGCCGCGATGATGCCGAGCGGGATGGCGATGATCAGCTCGAAGAACAGCGTGATCAGACCCATCCAGAAGCTGAGCCACACGGTCTTGTTGAACTCCTCGATGACGGGGATGGTGTAGTACCAGCTGTCGCCGAAGTTGCCGCGGAAGAAGTCGCGAAGCCAGTAGAAGTAGCCGCCCAGGATACCCTTGTCCATGTTGTACATGGCGGTGAGCTGGGCCATCCACTCCTCATAGCTCTTCGAGCCGGGCTGCTGAGCCTTGGAGCGGGCGACGTTTTCGATGTAGGACGTGGGCAGACAGCGCATCAGGGTGTAGATGATCAGCATCACGAAGAAGAAGATGATCACCGAGAGAAAGAGACGCTTGATGATGTACTTGCGCACAGGCATGACCTCCGTTCGTTTCGGCAGCGCGGAGCTTTAAGAGGAAAATTTTACCTCCGCCGCGCTTACCCTATAATATCCGTACTGCCGCATATCCGAAAGCGGCTCCAAAGACGACAGAGCCGCCCTTGGATATACGGCGGTCGGGGGGATATCCCTGCGCCCCCGAGGGGGCGCAGGGATATGATATGTGCTGTATGATTTTTTCGATTGCCTTACCGGAATCAGCCGTTGAGCTCGATGTTCTCGATCTCGGAAGCCCAGCCGTAGAAGGTGGTGATGTCGGGCGTCATGGTAGCCATGTTGACACGCTCGGTGGAGAAGAGAACAGCGTTCTGGCGCTGATAGGTCGGGGTCTCGACGGCCCAGTCGACGACGATGTCGAGAGCGGCCTTGTACATGGCCTTGCGGTAGGCCTGGTCGGTGGAGGCGCGGGCGTCGAGGATGATCTGGTCAAGCTCGGGATCCGCGATGCAGTACTCGTAGTTGCTGCCGCCCTGGGCAGGGCCGCCCTGCGGGTTCTTGCCGGGCTCCTTGGTCGGGCCGTTGGCAACGTCGGAGTAGTAGATCTGGTACATGTCGGGATCGACGGTGGCGCCCCAAGCGGCGGCCCACATCTCGACCTGGATGGCGTCGAGGTTATCCCACAGATCGGAGCTGTTGGAGAGGTCCTTGATCACGAGGGTCATGCCGATGGTCTCGAGAGCCTTGCGGGCCTCGTCGACGATCATGAAGGCGGGGTGATCGCCAATGCCGTCGCCCGGGATCCAGAAGGTGTACTCGAGCTTGGCGCCCTTCGGGGCGGCGGTCAGCTTGCCGTCGGTGACGGTGTAGCCGGCCTTCTCGAACCAGCCGAGAGCGGCCTGGAGAGCGGCCTCGTACTTCTGCTCGGCGGTCATGTCGGCAGTGTAGATGTCGTTGCCGTCAACGTCGACGGAGAAGGCCACCTTGTAGCCGTCGTCAGCGGGACGCGGAGCGGCCCAGGAGGTGTTGGAGATCGGGTAGTTGATGACAGCGGCGCGGTCGCCGTAGTAGGAGTCGATAGCGACGTCACGGTAGACGGAGAAGATGGTGCCGAAGGCCTTGCGCAGCGCCTTGGAGGCGTCGGAGGCGGGCTCGCCGTTGACGTTGACGTTCATGGCGTTCTGGCCGATGTAGCCGTAGCCGAGGTTATCGACGGTGTTGGTGGTGATGATGTCGCCGGTCAACTCGCCGTTGGAGTTGGTGGCCATGATGGCGGCAATGTTGTCGTTGGTGAAGGACGGATCGCCGATGTCGATGGTGCCGGTGGTGATACCGTTGAGCTTATCCTGGTCGGCGGTGGTCTCGAGGAAGTTCATGTGCTTGATCTTCGGAGCGCCCTTGAAGTAATTCTCGTTGGCCTCGAAGTAGACGACGCCGTTCTCAAACTTGACGAACTTGTAGGGGCCGGCGCCCATGGGCTGGGTGGTCTTGGCACGAACGATGCTCAGATCGCCCTTCGGGAAGCCGAAGCTGTCGTTGTCGTAGTCATACAGGGAAGCGTCGCCGTAGTAGTGCATCGGGCAGATGGCAACGCCGAGCTGGTAGATCGCGACGGCGTCGACCTTGGTCATGACGATGCGCAGGTTGTAGTCGTCGATCTTCTGGATGCCTTCGATCTTGGTGGCGGACTCGCCGGTCTGGACGCCCTTGCCGGTGAAGTCGCCGGCGGTCGGGAAGAGCTCGTCAAGGCCCTTGCCGGCCTTCTCGGTGCCGATCATGGTGAACACGTCGTCGCCGTAGGCGGCCCACAGAGCCTCAGCAAAGGACTCGGCCGTGTTCTCCGCGGGAGAGAAGCCCCACAGGCCGGCGGAGCTCTGCACGTCGACGGCGCCGTAGGAGGCGTAGTTGGTCATGCAGTAGTCGGTGATGTCCTGGGCCAGGGCGACGACGGCCTCGTCGGCGGCGGACCAGAAGGCGTTGTACTGCTCTTCGGTGAAGAACTCGTTCTCAACGTAGCCCTCGCCGCGGCCGGCGCCAACGATCAGATTGGCCAGGGACTCCATGCCGCTGCGGTAGGCGTCCATGCCGAGGATCGGCTGGGCGTACAGCGTGCTGGATCCGTCATAGGTCGGGTCGCAGAGGACGTACATCGAGAAGATGACGTCGTCGATGGTGACGGGCTCGCCGTCGGAGAAGACGAGGTCGTTACGAAGAGTGAAATCGTAGTAGACGGTGCCGTCTTCGTTCTCGGTGATCACGAGGTCGGCCGGGCCGTAGTAGGTGTACGGGGTGCCGTTGAACTCGATGGTCTCACCCTCGATGCCCTTCTGGATGATGGCGCCGGTACGATCGGAAGTCAGCAGGCCGATCTGGGTCATGGCCTGGACATCCTGGTCGTAGGCGGTCTCGGAGAAGAAGGGGGAGAACTTGCTGTTGAACGGGCTGTAGCCGACAACAAGCGGGGTGGTCTCGTTCGCAGAGGGGGCGGCTTCGACGGGAGCCTCGGCAGCGGGGGCCTCGGCGGCGGGGGCTTCCTCAGCGGGAGCCGGAGCCGGAGCGGCCTGCTGACCGCAGGCGGCCAGAGCGAAGACCATCACAACTGCAAGGAGCATTGCGAGAAATCTTTTCATTTCATTTCCTCCTGTTTTTTTGAATACATACGCGGTTTTTGGTTTGAGTATGTATTTTTGCCTCTATATTATAGCGGCAATACCCGCCTTTGTCAATTGAAAAAGGCGCTTCTTTTCGCTAAATCGACCAAATTAATCAGGCAAAAATTGTATCAAATAACCAGTTTTTTTCTTTCTTTCCCCGCCGCTTCGGGGCGGTAATCCGATCGCTTGGGAAAAGCCGAACAAAAATGTTGACACGGCCGCCTTCCTTATGGTATTATCTCTTGGCTGAATGTGGATAGAGCCCCCCTGCGGGTGTAGTTCAATGGTAGAACACCAGCCTTCCAAGCTGGATACGTGGGTTCGATTCCCATCACCCGCTCCAACGTCGGAGCTCACTTCGCACGGCTCGAAAAAAACTGTGCCTGACGCATCTGTTTTTTCTCGGCTGTGCTTCGTGGCTCCTCCTTCTCCAAATCAAACCCGCTTCGCTGGGCTTTGATTTGGGAAAGCGGAGAAATGAGCGGGAAGCGTCTTGGATATGCGCCAATAGCTCAGCAGGATAGAGCAACTGCCTTCTAAGCAGTAGGTCGGGGGTTCGAATCCCTCTTGGCGTGCCAGCGTCAGAAGAAACTGACTGCGTTCCGTTTTACGCGGTTTGCGTAAGCGCCGCGAAAACTGCACATCCGTCAGTTCCTTCTTCCTTTCCAAATCAAACCCACTTCGCTGGGCTTTGATTTGGTTAGACGGTAAAAAGGAGATTCTTCATCCTCTCGTATCCAAAAACAGAGCCCAGCAAAGCGGGTCTGTTTTTGAGAGGACGAGCAGCGCAGCGAGCGAGCTTTCGAGCCAGCCGAGGAAGCGAGACGATGCGAAGCTTGTGAGGACGAAATGGTGGGATTAGCTCAGTTGGCAGAGCACCGGATTGTGGTTCCGGGTGTCGTGGGTTCGAGCCCCATATCCCACCCCACCGGAAAGAGGCCCGCGGCCGCAGGCCGTGAGGCCTCTTTCATACAGCCATTGGGATGTAGTGTAATGGTAACACACCGGACTTTGACTCCGATATAGTGGGTTCGAGTCCCGCCATCCCAGCCAATACGTCAGAGCATCGCAGCGCGAGGTTCTGGCGCCCGCGCCCCAGTAGCTCAGTAGGCAGAGCACCTGCCTTTTAAGCAGGGTGTCCGGGGTTCGAATCCCCGCTGGAGCACCAAAAAATGAGGTCACCGTTCGGTGGCCTCATTTTTTGTCGCTTGCGGGGATTCGAATCGGAATCGAACACCGCGGTGCGGTGTTCATCGTCCAGTTCGCAAACTGGGCGATACATTTATTTGCGCCGATCTCCCGCAAGGCGCAAATGCAAGCGAATCCCTCGCTGGAGCAGTTGATCGCACCACGCCGCGGTCACGGGGTTCGAATCCCCGCTAACGGCATATCTCCCCTTTTATCCCGAAAACAAAGCCTTTCGCAGACGTGCTTTTTCTGATATAATGATCGCGGCGGCAGAAATCTGTTTTGAGCACGGAAGGAGAACAGCACATGAAACACCACATCATCGTAAAGTTTGTCGACGGAACGGACGTGCGCGCGCTGGAAAAGCCGGTCCGGAGCATTTTCGAGCAGACGCTTTCCATCCCGGGGATCCGCGGCGTCGACGTCCGGCTGTCCAACTCCGACAGGCCGAACCGCTATGATATGATGATCGTCATGGACATGAAAAAGGACTCTCTCCCCGCCTACGACGTGTCCGAGCCGCATCTGCGCTGGAAAGCCGAATACGGCGGCATCGTCGCCAAAAAAGCGATCTTCGACTGCGACGACGAGAGCGCCTGAACGAAAACGGCCGCCCCCGGCAGGGGCGGCCGTTTTCGTTTATGCGTGCCCGGCCAGATACGCCTGCTTTTCCCGCTCGTCCTCCGCCTCGAGCGAAGACGAATTGTGGACGCCGCCCAGAAACTCCAGATGATGCCGGAACTCATGACGCAGGACGCCGCGCAGGATCTCCCGGGCCCGGTCCGCGTCGGCCTGCGGATAGACCCGGTCAAAAGAGCCCTTGAACAGGGTGATCTGCCGGATGCCGGAGACGTGCTGATACTGTCCCATCGTATAGATATCGTTTTCCAGGGCGTAGTCCGGGATCTCCGCCGCCGGCGATACGATCACGCCGCCGGTGAGCTCCCGGAAGAATTCCTTCGGCAGCTCGTCGAGCAGCTCCGAAACGATCTGTCTGTATTCCCCGATGCTGATCACAGGCCTCCGCCCCCCCTTCTGTTTCTATATTGTAGCACCGCGGAAAGGGTCCCGGCAATCCCTTTTCCGCATCGCCGCGCGCCTTCCCGCCCGTACACGCAAAAAAATATATTGAAAAACTGAATATCCGTGTTTATAATAGCTTTATTCCGGCGGGAAACCGGATAAATATCGAAAGGAATGATCGGCATGGATAGTAATCGAGAAAAACTGGGCAGCCGTCTGGGCTTTATCCTGTTGAGCGCCGGATGTGCGATTGGCTGCGGCAACGTTTGGAAATTCCCGTGGATGACGGGACAATACGGCGGGGGCGGCTTCGTGCTCGTCTACATCCTGTGCCTGATCCTGCTCGGCCTGCCCGCGATGGTCATG
>ONQJ01000096.1 GCA_900319935.1 uncultured Eubacteriales bacterium
GATCGTGAGGATGCTGATGAGCAGCGAGTCGCCCGTATAGGAATCGCCGAGGTCGCGCGCGGAGGTGATGTCGCCGACGACGAGGATCTCCTCGCCGGGATAGTGCGCCGCGGCGATCGAACGGATCTGCTCGACGAGCGCGCGGCTGCGCTCGCCCTCGACGGGCAGGTCCGCGGACAGGAGCATGCGGTTGTGGCGCTCTCCGCGCAGCTGACGCTGGGCGAAATTGAGCTCCTCGCGCAGCTCGCCGAGACGCTCGCTCTGCTCGTCGGTCAGCGTCACGACTCCGTGGTCGACCAGATCGAACACGAAGCCGAAGAGATCCACGAGCGGCACGCGGTAGCTGTCGCGGCTCGCGGAAAAGAGCGCCTGATACTCCTCGTGGCGCAGGCCGTAGGCCTGGAAGAGCAGCTCGGCCGTCTCCTGCGGTAGCTCGAGCAGCTCCGCGAACTCGCGCGCGCCGTAGCGGTCGGTCAGCACGTGCCCGTCGCCGACCTCGATGCTCCCCAGGCCCATCGCGCCCGTGATCTCCGGGATCTCCGAGATCTCCCGCAGGATCTGCTTTTCGGCCTCCAGGTCCTCGTGCGGTACGATCAGCACCACGGAGGTGGAGCGGCGGAAGGTCTGTTCGATCTTGCGCATGGCCGCGCGGGACTCGGAATAGACCAGCTCGGTCACGCCGCGGTCGAGCGTGCGGTGCGCGCTGCGGCGGATGGCCCGGGGGAACAGCAGGATCAGCCCCGGCATCAGCAAAAACACGGTCAGAAGGCTGCACACGATGCTCTTCGACAGCACGACGCCCAGATCGTAGCCGAGGCGGAACTGCATCAGCATCAGCGCCACGAGACCCGAGATCGTCGTCAGGGACGAGGAGCTGATCTCCAGGATGGATTTTGCCAGCGCCTCCTCGAGGGCCTCGCGCGGGGAGGAAAAGCGCTCGCACTCGTCCTGATAGCGGTGCGAGAAGATGATCGCGTAGTCGATCGCGAGCGCGAGCTGCATGATCACGGCGATCGTGTGCGTGATCATCGAGATCTCGCCGAGCCAGAAGTTCGTGCCCATGTTCAGCAGCGCCGCGAAGATGAAAACGATGAAGAAGATCACGACCTCGAAATAGCTGCGCGAGGTGAACAGCAGTATCACCGCGATGACCGCCGCGGCGATCGCGATGACGCCCACCATCTCGCCCGCGAGCTGCTGGGAATAGTGCTTGAGGTCCATCGAATAGGTATAGCTGTCGTAGGGCGCGAGCAGCGCGCGGATCTTCTCGCGCGCCGCGGCCACGCCCGGATCCTCGTCCGGCGCGTCGAAGGCGATCGTGAAGAGCGCGGCGGAGCTGGTGTAGTGCGCGTCCGTGGGATCGAAGCTCACGGAGAACACGTGCTCATAGCCGCGGATCTCCCCGGCCAGGGCCTCGGCCCGCTCATAGGTCAGGTTCGCGACCATCACGTCCTCGGACGCGCAGGTGACGAAGTCCTCCTCCATGATCGTGATGCCGCGGCGCGTAGGTCAGGTCCGAGTTGACCTTTACGCGGGAAAGAGACAGGCCGCAGTATATCGCCGCCGCGATGAACAGCAGCATGAAAAGCCCCCGCCATCTGACGATGGCGGCGGCTATCACATGCATGGTATCTTTTCTGGCGCTCGTTTCCACGGGACCCCGGCACTTCCTTGACAAGTGTTGAAATTTCGTTTATAGTTCAATTATACTGAGTGGCGCGGCGCTGTCAATCGTTAATCCGCGCGCTTTTGACGAACAATCAACACATTGGAAAAATCTGTTCAAGAGAGGAGGTCTCCATGAACAAGTCCGGGCAGGAGAACCGCAGCGTGCGCAACACCAAACGCCGTCTGCGGGAGGGGCTGCTGCGGCTGCTGGAGGAAAAGCCCATCAACGAGATCTCCGTCAAGGAACTCACCGAGCTGGTGGACGTCAACCGCGGCACCTTCTATTTTCATTATCAGGACATCTACGACTTGCTGCGCGACATGGAGCAGGACTTTTTCGAGAACTTCGACCGCACGCTCAGCGGGAACGCGCCCATGCTGGGCGAGGACGGCTTTCCCCTCCTCGACGCACGGGGACATGCAGTTCGTCGAGCTGGTCAAGGAGCGGATCGACCGGCAGTGCCGCTTCTTCTGGCAGCTTCTCGCCCCCGGCGCGGACGAGGCTCAGAGCGGCATCTACAACGCCTTTTTGATCAACGGCCTCATCGGGCTGATCCGCGAGTGGGTCAACGACCGCCGCGATCTGACCGTCGAGAGCATCAGCGAGCTGACGGCCACGCTGATTTTAGCCAGCGTAGGACCGTGTATTGCATAGGAGGAACGAGGATATGGCAAAGAAAAACTGTCCGGCCTGCGGCGCGCCCGTAAGTCCGGGTGAGGATTTCTGCAGCTTCTGCGGGGCGCTGATTCCCCGCAACAAGGCCGTCGGACAGACGGAACAGGCGTCCGCCGCCGCCGTGCAGGCCGCGCCCGCGCCGGAGGCGGCGCGGGAAAAACGCCGCGTGCAGACCCCGCAGACCGTCGAGGAGCTGCTCGCCTTCTGCGAGCGGCACGAGCTGCCGCTGTCGAAGATGCGCTTCTTCATCGGGCTGGACTACCCCGGCGCGAAGGCCTACGGCATTTTCCAGGACGCAAACGGCGATTTCGTCGTCTACAAAAACAAGGCCGACGGCAGCCGCGCCGTGCGCTACCGCGGTCCCGACGAGGCTTACGCCGTGAAGGAGCTGTTCGAAAAGCTCAAGACCGAGGCCAGCAGCCAGCGCGTGCACGCCGCCGCGGCCCGGACGCCCGGCTTTCCCGCCAGCTCCGCACACGCAAACAACCCTTACAACTACCCCGACCGCGCGGCGAAACGCCCCCGCAAGCGGAAGGCCAACGCCCTGCTCATCGCCATCATCGCCGCCGCCGCGGCGATCACGATCGGCCGGACGGCGGCCGCCATCCACAACAACACGCAGCAGGTCCCGCACTTCTCGCAGGGCTACTATCAGTACAACGACAACTATTACTACAACTACCACGACGACTGGTTTCTCTACAACAACGACGTCGGGACCTGGTTTCCGATCTACACCGTCGACGACGAGCTGACGGACAACTATTACGACTACTACACGTCCTATTCCTATGACGACGACTACGGCGTGGAGAGTTTTTCCGACAGCGGCTACTATGAGAGCGCATCCGGCTCGTCGAGCTATTCCTCCGACTGGGACAGCGGCTCGGACAGCGACTGGGACAGCGGCTCGGACAGCGACTGGGACAGCGGCTGGGACTGGGACGACGATGACGACTGGGACTCCTCCTCCGACTGGGACTGGGACAGCGACTGGGACAGCGATTTCGGCGACTGGGACAGCGACTGGTGATAAGATAAAATGATTCATGGATAATAAAAGAGGGCGGCATCTGCCGCCCTCTTTTCGATACTAAAAACTAAAATCTAAGCACCCGTCTGCCGCCGCGCCTTGGCCGTGTACGTCTCCACGTCGATGCGCAGCACCGTCACCGCGGCGGCCATCTCCGGGGTGATGGAGAAGTCTTTGCCGGTCTGCGTCCGCATCAGGAGCGTGAGCGCGCGGCATTTCTCCGCCGCGTCCTCCACGATCGCGGCCCGGCCGCGGCCCATCACGCTGGCGTAACGCGCGCCCCAGGCGCAGGGCTTTTCGCCGGGGACGAGGCTCTCGTCCGTATCGATCTCGACAAAGGCGCGCCCGTCGCGGCGGATCAGTGAGAGCTTATGTCCCTCCCGCGCGCAGTGGGTATAGAGCGTCAGCTTTCCGTTCTCGAACAGAAAGCCGTAGTGCATCGGCACCACATAGGGGCCTTCATCGTCGTTGAGCCCCAAATGCAGCACACGCGCCCGCGACAGGATCCGGCGGATCTCCTCGGCGTCTGTGATCTCCCGGTCTTTTCTTCTCATGGCTCCCGCTCCTTTTTGTTTCGGTATAAAACAAGCATAGCGCCGCGCGTGCGGAAAGGCAAGGAAAACCTGCGCTTTGTTGCGAGTTGATTTACAAGCGTGCGCCGTTGTGATACAATATTTGGCATCGCATACGAGGGGGTATATGGATCATGGATATCGTACAGCTCTGTGAGATCGGCATGCTCGTTGCCTTCGGCTTTTCCTGGCCCTTCAACATCGCCAAGTCCTGGCGCTCCCGCACGGCCAGGGGCAAGAGCGTCATGTTCGAGCTGATCGTCATCTTCGGCTACTGCGTCGGCCTGCTCGGCAAGCTGATTACCTATCGGCGCACCGGCGTCTGGGCCTATTCGATCTGGTTTTATATCGCGGACATCGCGATGGTCGCCGTCGACGTCGCGCTCTATTTCCGCAACAGCGCGCTCGACCGCAAGCGTGACGCCGCGGGCGTCTGAGCGGATAAAAAAGGAGGCGTTTGAAACATGATACTGTATTTCTCGGCCACCGGCAACTGTGCCTTTGCGGCCAAACGCATCGCGGAGAAGATCGGCGACGAGGCCGTCAGCCTGCTGGAAAAATTCCGGAAAAACGACCATACGGCCCTGCGCTCGGAAAAGCCCTGGGTCGTCGTGGCGCCGGTGTACGTGGCCGAGATGCCGCGCCTCGTGCGCGACTGGCTCAGGGCGACGCCGCTTAACGGCAGCCGCGACATCTTCTTCGTCTTCACCTGCGCCAGCGAGATGAGCTGCTCGGGCTATTTTGCCAGGCAGCTCGCCGAGGAGAAGGGCATGGTCTACCACGGCAGCGCCAGCGTGAAGATGCCGACGAACTATCCGATCTTCTTCACGGTCAAGGAGGACTACGAGTGCCGCATGCTGGTCGAGGAGGCGATCCCCGTCATCGACAAGGCCGCCGAGATCATCTCGCTCAACGGCGTGATCCCGGAAAAGAAGCCGAGCAAGGCGATCCTGGGCTGCACGATCCCCGTCAACGACCTGTATTACAAGTACTTCGTCAAGGCGAAGGACTTCTACGCCACCGACGCGTGTATCGGCTGCGGCAAGTGCACGACGGTCTGCCCCTGTGTGAACGTCCGTCTCGAGAACGGCCGTCCGGTATGGGGAGAGAGCTGCACCCACTGCATGGCCTGCCTTTCTTCCTGCCCGAAGGAGGCCATCGAGTACCGCGGCAAGACCGAGGGCAAGCGGCGCTACCACTTCCCGAAGCCGGAGCGCGGCCTGAACAACAAGGAACGCAACGAAGAGAAAGGGAGCGGTCATATGAAAGTCGTTTTGGCGGGCGCCTTCGGACACCTGGGCGCCGACATCCTGCGCGAGCTGGTCGCGCGCGGCTATGAGGTCGTGGCCACGGGGCGCACGATCCGCCGTCCGAAGGACTGCGAGGGCGGCTATGACGCCGTCGCGGCGGACATGCAGGACCCCGCGAGCCTGCGCGGTCTGTGCGAGGGCGCGGACCTCGTGATCTCCACCGTGGGCCTGACCAAGGCCAGCGCGGAGGTAAGCTGCTACGACGTGGACTATCAGGGCAACATGAACCTGCTGGAGGAGGCCAGGCGCGCGGGCGTGAAGCAGTTCGCCTACGTCTCCGTGCTCAAGGCCGACGGCAACCCCTCCGTGCCGATGCTCGACGCGAAGGCCAAGTTCGAGGAAAAACTCAAGACCAGCGGCCTCGGCTGGGTCATCTTCCGTCCGAGCGGATACTTCTACGACATCGCCAAGGTCTTCATGCCGATGATCGAAAAGGGCAAGGTCACGCTGCTCGGCGACAAGGCGGTGCACTGCAACGTCGTCGACACGCCCGACTTCGCCGCCTTCATCGTCGATCACATGAACGACAAGGGCAAGCTCTACAACGTCGGCGGCAAGGAGACCTGGAGCTATGAGGAGCTGGCGAAGATGTTCTTCGCCGCCGCCGGCAAGGAGCCGAAGATCAGCCGCGCGCCCGTGTGGCTCTTCGACGTGCTGGCCTGGGTCAACAAGAAAAAGAAGAACGGCAAGGAGGCCATCATCCGCTTCTCCAAGTGGACGCTGACCGAGGAGATGGTCGGCGACACGATCGTGGGAGACGCGAGCTTTGCCGAGTATATCAAAAACTGCTACCGAAAGTGAGGCGCGCGTGAACGAGAGGATCTTTACGGCGGCCGCCGCGCATTTCCCGCTGCGGGAAAAGGATATCGGCGAATTCGCGACCATCCGCGGCCGCGGCATGGCCTTTGCGGTCAAAGCCTACGAGACCCCCGGCGCGGGCAGTCTGTGCCTGATGGAGATGAGCGGCATGGCGGGGCTTATGAAAATGGAGACGGCCGTGTTCTCGCCCACCGGACTCGACGGTCCGCTCTTCAGCATGGACATGATCTCCGCCATGGGGCGGGATACCCTGCTCCTGGAGCTCTACGACACCACGCTCTCCCATCCGGAGCTCGCCGCGCTCGGCGAGATCAAGGCGCGCTATGCGGCCCTCTCCGGCTACGACCCGGGCGAGCACTGGTACGACGGCATGCGTCTCGCCGCCTCCGACTATAAGAAGGGCAAGGGCTGCGCCGGCGCGTACGACCCCTATGTGCGCGACTACGCGCAGCGGTATTTCGCGCTGCTCGCCGGGTGCCCGCGCTGTGACGAGACGGAAAAGAAAAAGCAGAACGCCGTCTTCGCCGACGGCCTGCTGCAGAACGGCGGCCCGGCCGTGAACCAGTTCCGCAAGATGCTCGGAGACGAGAAAACGGCGGAATTCCTGCGCACCATCATGTTCCGCACCTGAAACAACAAAGGGCAAGGCCCGGAAGCCGAAGCTTCCGGGCCTTGTTTTATTCCGTTTTCAGCCAGTCGCCGGACATCTGCCGCGTGAGCGAGATGAAGTCCAGCACGGCGGGGGCGTGGTAGCCCTTTTCGGGAAAGGCCACGGCCAGCGTGCCCGTCGTGTCCTCCGCGGGCAGCGGCAGGAGGTCGAGCGCCTCGCTCGGCGCGGCGTGGAGCGTGTTGAGAAACAGCTCGGGATAGACCGTGACGCCCATGCCCCGCTCGGCGAGGGCGAAGGCCGTTTCGATGTTCTCGGTCTCGAGCACGATCTCCGGCAGGAAGTCCTTCTTCCGGACGTAGGAGTCGAACATCGTGCGGATGCGGTTGCCGGATTTGAGCAGGATGAAGGGACAGCCGCCGAGCAGGCGGATATCCAGCTCCGGCCAGCCCCTCCGGCGCAGCTCCCCGGCCGCCCCGCCGAAGACGCGCCCGGTGATCGCGCGCGGACAGGCGAGGAAAAGCCGCTCCTGCAGCAGCGGGTAGACCACCGCGCCGGGCACGTCGATCGGCGCGTAGCCCAGCAGAACGTCGATCTCCCCGGCGGCCAGCCATTCGTTGAGCTTCTGGTGGTTGCCCTCCACGAGACTGATCTCCACCAGCGGGTGCTCGGCGCGGAAAGCGGGCAGCAGCCGCGGCAGGATCGCGCGGCCGCAGGTGTAGGAGATGCCCAACCGCAGCCGTCCGCGCCGCCGGTCGGAGATCTCGCCCGTCTCGCGCAGGATCTCCTGCTCGAGCGAGCAGATGCGCTGAGCGAGCAAATACAGCCGCTCGCCCGCGTAGGTGAGCGTCAGCTCGCCGCCGCGCTCGAAGAGCGAAACGCCCAGCTCCTCCTCGAGCTTGGCGATATGCCCCGAGAGGGACTGCTGGGAGATATAGAGCTTCTGCGCCGCGCGGGTGATGTTTTTCTCCTCCGCCGCGCGCAGGAAATACTGCAGATTGCG